>CAZKVI010000029.1:1765-20180 GCA_964556185.1 uncultured Methanosarcinales archaeon | reverse complement strand
AGAGAAGAAGGAACCCAGAATATTTGTTTCTTCTGTGTAAAAAGACACATATAGGTAAAGATGAAGAAGTTAAAGCCTATTTTACCAAGTTTAAGAGAAAAAAAGCGATATATGGCCTTTGAGGTCGTATCAGAGTCTAAATTAAGCTATTTAGACATCCAAAAAGCCGTAGAAGCATCTCTAAAAGACTATGTTGGTACTCAAGGATCTTCAAAAGCTGGCCTACTTTTCTTCAAAGACAAATACAATGAAAAAACCCAGAAAGGGCTAATCAAAGTAAATCACAAACATGTAGATGAATTAAGAGCATCTTTCGCATTCATACAATCAATAAATGGAAAAAAAGCTATTATCAAAAGTATCGGCTTATCCGGAATAATGAAAAAAGCATATAATAATTATGTGGCCTCGTAGGCTGAAAGGAGGGATAAAAAATGGCAGACATGCAATCAATGAACCATCAAATGATGGGATATGACAGAGCAATTACAATGTTTAGTCCTGATGGACGTTTATTACAAGTTGAATACGCTAAAAAAACTGTTAAACAAGGCAGTACAGCTATTGGAATGGTTTGTAAAGATGGAGTTCTTTTAGTTACAGACAAAAGAATTGTTGATCCTTTAGTTGTTCCAGAATCAGTTGAAAAAATTTTTCAAGTTGATGAACATGTTGGTGCAACAGCATCTGGTATTTTATCAGATGCAAGAGTCTTAATAGAAAGATCGCAAGTTAAAGCACAACAATATAAAGTTACTTATGATAGTCCAATTGACACTGCAACAGTTGTTAAAGATGTTTGTTCATTAAAACAATTATGCACACAATCAGGAGGTTTAAGACCTTTTGGTGTTTCATTATTAATTGCAGGCATTGATTCAGATGGCCCACATTTATATGAAACAGATCCAACTGGAATTTTCTTTGAATACAAAGCATCTGTTATTGGTGAAGCAGAAACTGAAGTAGAAGAATTCCTTCATAAAAATTACAAACCAGAAATTTCTTTAGAACAAGGAATGAAATTATGTTTCCAAGTTTTAAGTAAAGTTCTTGGTGATCAGTATAAAGCAGAAAGAATAGATTGCGCTTACATTAAAACAGATAAGAAAATGTTTACAAGAATGAACAAAGAGAAACTTACAAAATTAATGCAAGAAGCAAAAAAGAAATAGAGTGATTAAAAATGGTTGACGTCGACAAAGCAATTATTGCAAGATTAAAAACATCTGGAAAGAATTTTGAGATTTTAGTAGATTGCAACGAAGCATTAAAATTCAAACAAGGAGAAATTACAGACATAAATGATGTTCTTGCAGATGAAAAAGTTTTTTCAGACTCAAAAAAAGGTCTTTTAGCATCAGAACATGAGATGCAAAGTCTTTTTTCAACAACCAATTCTCTAGAAGTTGCAAAAATAATTATTCAAAAAGGTGAGATTCAATTAACCTCTGAGTATAAATCAAAACTTAGGGAAGAAAAACGAAAAAAAATTCTGAATTTAATTCATCAGAATGCAGCAGACCCAAAAACACATTTGCCTCACCCTCAACAAAGACTGGAATTAGCTTTCCAAGAAGCAAATGTAAAAATTGATGAGTTTAAGTCTGCTGAAGAACAAGTTGATGAAATCATTAAACAATTAAGACCAATTATTCCAATTAGTGTTGAGAAAAAAGAAATTAGAATAAAAATCCCAGGACAATACGCTGGCAAATGTTACAGAATTGTTCAAGGGTACTCAAAAATTAAAAGAGAAGATTGGTTAAATGATGGTTCTTGGCAAGGTGAAATAGAAATTGCTGTAGGATTACAAAGTACATTGTTTGATGAATTGAACAATATTACTCATGGTAATGTTGAATCAGAAATCTTAGAGATTAAGAAATAAGAAACAAAGGTGAAAATAAATGGGACAAGTATTAGTTGAAGAAAAAAGTGTTGTCGTTCCAGGAGAAGTCCTTGCAGATGGTATGGATTTTCTTCCAGGATTCGGAACATACAGAAAAGGAGATAAAATTCTCGCTTTGCAATTAGGTTTAGCTCATGTCGACGGCAGAGCAATCAAATTGATTAGTCTTTCAGGAAGATATTTTCCTAAAAGAAACGATGTCATAATCGGTAAAGTTATTGATGTCATGATGAGCGGATGGAGAATTGACTTAAATTGTGCATATTCTGCAATGCTCGGAATGAAAGATGCAACCTCTGAATTTATTCAAAAAGGTGCAGATTTAACACAATATTTTGCATTAGGAGATTACATTGTTGCAAAGATTGTTAATGTTACATCACAAAGACTTATTGATGTTAGTACAAGAGGTCCAGGCTTAAGAAAGTTAAGTGGTGGAAGAATAATTTCCATTAATCCTAACAAAGTTCCAAGAGTTATTGGAAAACAAGGAAGCATGGTAACAATGATTAAAGAAACCACAGGTTGTCGAATTATCGTCGGCCAAAATGGACGAATCTGGCTAGCAGGAGAACCAGAAAATGAAGTTCTTGCTGTAAAAACAATCAAAAAGATTGAAGCAGAATCACATATACCTGGTTTAACAGAAAAAATCAAAGTTTATCTTGATTCAAAAAAGAAAGAAGTAGTAAAAACTGCTCCTGTAAAAAAAGACAATGAGGAAGGTGCATAAAATGGCATTCACAAAAAGAAGCGACGGAAGAAAGTTCGATGAACTTAGACCAATGGAAGCAAAAGCAGGAGTCATAAAAAATGCAGATGGTTCTGCTTATTTTAGGATTGGAAAAACTGCAGCTTATGCAGCTGTTTATGGTCCTAGAGATTTACATCCAAAACATCTAAACAATCCTGCAACAGGAATTTTAAGATGTAATTACAGTATGATGCCATTCTCAGGAATGGGAGAAAGAGTAAGACCAGGTCCAAACAGAAGAGCAAAAGAAATTTCAATGGTTACAGAAAAAGCTATTGGTCCTGTCATGGATTTAAAAGAATTTCCAAACTCAGTTGTTGATGTTTTCATAGAACTTCCACAAACAGATGCAGGAAGTAGATGTGCTGGAATTTGTGCAGCATCTATTGCTTTAGCAGACGCCGGAATAAGAATGAAAGACATGGTTGCAGCAATTTCTGTTGGAAGAGTTGATGACAAATTAGTTGTTGATCTTGATTACTCAGAAGAAGCTTATGAAGATGGTCCAGTTGCAGATGTTCCTGTAGCAGTTATTCCATCTACTGGCGAAATTACATTATTGCAAATGGATGGAGAAATTACACAAGAACAACTTAAAGAAGGACTTGAAATGGCTAAAGAAGCTTGCAATAAGATCAATGAAGTACAGAGAAATGCACTAAAGGATAAATATGTTTATCCAAAAGATAAAGTGCAAAAAGGTGAATAAAATGTTTAATCCGAAAAATCACATTGTAAAAGGACTTAACAAAGGAGTTCGTCTAGACGGAAGAAAAACAGAAGATTACAGAGAAGTAGAACTTGAATATGGTGTTTCTAAAACAGCAGAAGGTTCTGCAAAAGTTAAAATAGGAGATACAGAAGTAATTGCAGGTGCTAAGTTATTAGTTGGTACTCCATATCCTGATGCTCCAGATACAGGAACATTAATGGTTAATGCAGAACTCTTACCTTTATCTTCTCCAAGATTCGAGTCTGGACCTCCAAGCATAGAAGCAATAGAACTTGCAAGAGTTGTCGACAGAGGAATTAGAGAAAGTAAAGAAGTTGATGTAAAACAGCTTTGCATTACAAAAGGAGAAAAAGTCTGGATTATTAGTATAGATGTTTGTACAATCAACGATGCTGGAAATCTTTTAGATGCATCTGCATTAGCAGCAATTGCAGCAATCAAAGATGCACGTTTCCCAGAGTTTGATGGTGAAAAAGTTGATTACAAAAAACTAACAGACAAACCACTTCCAATAAAGAGATTTCCAATAGCAGTCACAGTACTTAAAATTGGAGATTACTACATTGTTGATCCACTTCGTGAAGAAGAAGAATGTGCAGATGCACGTCTTACTGTAACTAATACAGGTGACGACATTATTTGCGCATTGCAAAAAGGTGGAACCCTTCCTTTAACATCAGAAGATGTTGATAAAATGGTAGGGTTAGCAACAGAAAAATCTAAATACTTAAAGAAATTCCTTTAAGTATTAGATATTTTAGTTACGGTGAAAAACATGGCAAAAAAAGTTAAAGATGAAGGATTTGATCACACTAAATATGAGAAAGCAAGATTATTAGGAAGCAGAGCTTTGCAAATAACAATGGGTGCACCATTCTTAATCAAGATGTCAAAAAAAGATCTTGAACAAGCTAATTATGATCCATTAGAAATTGCAAAAAAAGAATTTGAAGCAGGTGCAATACCAATAAGTATTATTAGACCACTTCCTGAAACCTTAAAAATTAAAGAAGACAAGTTATGTTTTCTTGTTTTTCTTCTTCTATATTATGATTGTTGTGTTACTTTTATATTTAATTTGTATTTACGGAGCTCCGCACATACAAAAATCTATCCCCAAAGGAATCACATTATAGAATAATAAGACTGCTAAGATTAATCCTATTACAAATCCTATTCCTAATCCTTTGAAAACATCTGTCCATAATCCAACAAAAGCTTTTTTATTCATCTTCATCATCATTCACCTCATGTGGCCATAGCCAATCCATTAATTCTTCTTGCAACAATATGTTTTTGTTTTATTCCTTCACCACAAAAATTTCTTATACGCTCTATCAATCCATTATGCTCTGTTTGTAAATCTTTAACAAATTTCATAATTTTACTTCTGTTTACATCTCTAGCTTGTTGACCAGAAGCAGCTACTTCTTGAGCAGCTCTTGCTTGATAAGCTTGTATAACAGGTACTATAAATTTATTAGTATCTTTTATTACTCTTAACTCTTTGAAATAAAGATCATCTTCAAAAGCTTCAAGAACATCGATCCTTTTAATTGTCCAGTCTAATCTTTGTTCAAAAGATAATTTATTATTCAAACTCATTTCTTCTGCTTTTCTTAATGCTTTTATTCTTGCAATCATAACTTTGCATAAATGTTTATCAGAACCCCTAAATGTCATAATAAAAAAATCCTTTATTCCACTACTTCCTCTAACTGCAACTTGTTTTTGTCGCATACTGGCTTGTGCACTTTTTTGAATGTGTCTTTCTAATTTAGACATATTAGCCCGCATCTTCCTTAATCTAGTTTCTGTCCAATTAAGTTGAGCAGCTAATTGAGTTTTCTTTGCAGGATCCTTCATCTTTTTCATTTGTTTTTCTAAATTCCTTCTCTGAGAATTTAATGAACGTACATTATCTTTTGCAGCTTCTATAGCTCTTAATAATTTAATATAAGCATAATATTCAAGTCTATCTAGAAGCTCAATTCTCTCACCACAAATCTTAATCATTTCATCTGCTGCATTTCTTTTATCTTTAAGAAGGATCCTAAATTGAATTTCCAAGTTTGCTAAATTTCCAACTAATTTAGCCATACTCTGACAAGCCTGTGGATCAGATCCAATTTGAGTTAATATTCTTATCTTTCATCACCTCAATATCACTGCTATTACTACCTATTTAAAGTTTTCTAAAGAAAACATTTATAAATAAACCATTCATTCTGCAACATATTAATTTTTTTATTTTTGGAGGGAAAGAACATGGAAGCATCACGACCATTAGATACCTTGAACAAAGCAAGGGGAAAGAGAGTTATTTTAGAACTCAAAAACGGAAAACAAATTTTAGGACAACTACAAGCATTTGATATTCACATTAATGTGGTTTTAGAAAATGCTGAAGAAAGAGAAGGCGGAGAAGTCAAAAGACAATTCGGAACAGTCTTTGTTAGAGGAGATACAATCATAATCATTTCTCCAGCAGAATAAACATAAATAACGATTTAAAATGTCAAAAGGAACAGCTTCTCAAGGAAAGAAATCAAAAGGCAAGACTCATATAGCTTGCAGACGGTGTGGTAAGATATCTTATCATAAAACCAAAAAAGTCTGCAGTTCTTGTGGATATGGAAAGTCTGCAAAGAAAAGAAGTTATGCTTGGCAACCTTCTAGAAAAAAGAAATAAACTTATATTTTAAATATATTTAAATATGGGTATTTTCTTCTTATTCTATGGCATCGATTTCAGTATGTATTATTGCAAAAAATGAAGAACAGCTTTTAAAGCAGTGTTTAAACTCTATAAAAAATATTGCAGATGAGATTATCTTTGTTGATACAGGAAGCATTGATAAAACAAAGGAAATAGCCAAAGATTTCAATGCAAAAATCTACGATTTCAAATGGGTAGATGATTTCTCAGCAGCAAGAAACTTTGCAATTGAAAAAGCAACAGGCTCATGGATTCTTTTCTTAGATGCAGATGAAGTTCTTTCAGAAGAATCAAAAGATAAGATTAAAACCCTGACAGACAACAATGACGAAGTAGCTTATGAATTAACAATAAGAACTTATTCAAACACTGCAATAAATCAAGATTGGAAACCTTTAACAGAACCCCATAAAGATTTCAAAGGTTATTATGATTTATTTGTTACAAGATTGTTTCAAAACAAAAAAGAGATTTTCTTCTCAGGAAAAGTCCACGAAACAATCCATGATTCCTTAAAAAAAGCAGACAAAAAACCAAAAAAAGCAGACATACTAATCCGCCATTATGAATTCTTAAAAACAAAAGAAGTTGTTGAAGAGAAAAAATTAGGGTATTTTGACCTTCTTCAAGAAAAGTTAAAACAAAATCCAAAAGATGCTTATACGCATCATCAAATTGGAGTTTATCTACGAGATGTAAAACATGATATTCAAGGAGCTTTAAAACATTTTCAAGAAGCTATTCTTTGTAATAGAAAGTGTAAAGAAGCATATAATGATCTAGCTGTTCTTTTATTT
Source organism: uncultured Methanosarcinales archaeon (assembly GCA_964556185.1). Classification (GTDB taxonomy): domain Archaea; phylum Nanobdellota; class Nanobdellia; order Woesearchaeales; family DSVV01; genus CAZKVI01. The sequence continues at coordinate 13,265 of CAZKVI010000029.1, read as the reverse complement.
CAATTAAATAAAATAGAAGATGGAATCAAAGTACTCCATTCAGATATTGCTGTTAATAATGATCCAAATGCATATATGAATCTAGCAGTATTATTTTTTAGAGCAAAAGATTTTGATGCTGTGTTGAGAACAATAAATGCAATGGAAGTCTCATTAAAAAATATAGATATTCCAAAAGCATACGCACTAAAAGCTCGTGCACACATTGAAAAGAAAGAATTTGCAGAAGCAGAAAAAGCATTTGAAAAAGCACTTTCTCTAGACCTTAATAATAATTATTATCAGGAACAGATTTCCTTCTGCAAACAAAACAAATAGTTATATACTGATATGTCCATATAACATACATTAGAAAGCTATTTAAATCCTCATAAATTCTCACAATTATGCCAACATTAAATGAATCAAATCAAGAATCTTTTGTGGACGACAAACAAAAACAATATTTTGAAATCTCAAAAAAGAAAGCTAAAGAGAATCCAGATGCAAAAACTTATCTCGATTTAGCTGTTGGTTATGTTCTTTTTGAAAATAATATTGAAAAATCAATTAATAATTATTTTAAAACAGTTGAATTACAAATAATTCCTGAAGAGAAATTAGAAGAAATAAAACAACTTATTAAAAATAAGAGAAATTTAGGTGCAATAGTAGAATTAACAAAACTTTTAGATTTAAGTAAACATGATTTTAATTCTATTATGAATCTTGCAAAAGCATATTACAAATTAAAATATTACAAAAAATCTCTGGCAATATTAAAAAGACTGCATTCAGTTGCTCCCCACGATCCAACAATCTTAGAATTAATGGGAATATGTTATGCAAATGCCAATTTAATTAATGATGCTATTGCAGTATTTAAGATGACTACAAAAATTGCTCCAAAAAACCCAAATTATTACTTTAATTTAGGCGCTCTTTATGAAAAAACAAGACAATATAGAAATGCAATGGATGCTTTTAATAAAGCAATTGTATTAGGTCACCCTCAAGCAGAAGCATTAAAGCAAAGAATTAAAATACTTAATGATATTGCAGGAACAGCAGATCCAAATTTTACAGTAAAATTTGGAGAAAGCGAAGATAAAGAGAATGAAGATAAAAGAAGTGGAGATGAACAATAAATGAAACTCAGTGTATGTATGATTGTAAAAAACGAGGAAAACACACTTGCAAGGTGTTTGTATTCTATAAAAGACATTGCTGATGAAATTATAATTGTAGACACAGGAAGTACAGATAAAACAATAGACATTGCTCAAGAATTCGGTGCAAAAGTTTTCTCTTTCGAATGGAATGATAATTTCTCAACAGCAAGGAATTTCTCTCTAGAAAAAGCAACAGGTGACTGGGTTCTAGTTATTGATGCAGATGAAGTTCTTTCAAGTGGTGTTGGAGATAAATTAAAAACAGTACTTTCTCAACAAAAAGATTACAAAGCATTTAGAATTTTACAAAGAAATTACAGTAATGCCCCTTTAAACCCTAATTGGAAGAAAGTTTCAAAGACAAATGAAGATGCAAAAGGCTTCAAAGGTTATGGAGATGTCCCAATTACCCGTATTTTCACAAATAACAAAAGTATTAGGTTCAGTGGAGAAGTGCATGAAGATGTTGATCCTTCTCTGAAAAAACTTAATTTTCCTATAACTAATACAGATATTATACTTCATCATTATGAATATGAAAAAGGAGAAGATTATGTAAATAAAAAACAACTCCATTATTTAGATTTATGTTTAGAAAAAGAAAAAATACAACCAGAGAATGCAAAAAACCTTAATGATATAGGAACAATCTATAGAAATTACAAACAAAACACTAAGAAAGCAGAAGAATATTTCAAAAAGTCAATAAAAGCAGACTCTAATTTTATCAAAGCTTACAATAATCTTGCTGAAATTCATGTTTCTCAAAATAATTTAAAACAAGCTGCAAAAATATTAGAAAAAGCTTCAAAACAAAAACAAAGTGCCCAAACATTCAGTAATCTTGGAATGATTTATGCAAAATTAGAAGATTTTGATAAAGCTATTGAATCATATAGAAAATCATTAAAAATAGATCCACAAAGACCTAGAGCATTATCTAATCTTGGGGTAGTCTACTTAAAAAAAGGAGATGAAGAAAGTGCAGTAAGAGCATTTAAGCATGCACTTAATATGGATAAGAAGAATATATCTTTATATTTACAATTAGCTGCATTATATGACAAAAGAAAAGACAAGGAAAACGCAATCAAATTTTACACGTATTTAATTAAAATGAAGCATCCTCAAAAAGACATTTTTGAGAAAAGGATAGCAGTTTTGAGCAAATAGTTTATATACTGGTGAATATAATAATTCTAAATGAATGTTGGAAAAATCAAACAAATTGAACTAACAGAAAAAACAGCTTATCTAATTGGTGTTATTATCGGAGATGGTCACATTTCTAATTCTTCTAAATCGAAATTAGATAAATCAAAAGATTATAAAGTTGTTATAGACATATCTGATAAAAATTACTTGAAATTGCTTCATAAAATGATAACTTCCATAATTTCAACTAAGAGTAAACCTAAAATTCCAGTTAAGAGGGGAAATCGCAAAGAAAGATTGTATTTTCAATTTCGAAATAAAAGTTTTTATTATTTCTTAACAAAGCAGTTGGATATTAAACCAGGCAATAAGAGCTCTTCTGTTTCTGTTCCAATAAAAATCAAGAAGTCCTCAAGAGATATAAAAAAGTATTTTCTTGCAGGTTTATTTGATACTGATGGAGGATTTAGAAGCCATTCTATAGGATATACTACAGCAAGTAAAAAACTCAATCAAGAAGTAGGTTTCTTACTAACAGAACTCTCAATAAAACACAAAAAAGAGAGTTGGAATAATAAAAAATATAATAAAAAATATTACGGATTAAGGCTTGCTAAGTCCGAAATAAATACATTTTTAAAGGAAATACCTCTCCAGAATAAAGAAAAATTGATTAGAATCCGGACCAGATTTAAAATGAGGGGGTGCCGGAGTGGCCAAACGGGATAGGCAATTCTAATCAATTGGAATTGGTCCATGCTTAGGGTGTAATAAATGCGCTTTGCGCAACATAAGACACCTATTGGCTTAGTGCCTACGAGGGTTCGAATCCCTTCCCCCTCATCTTTTCTTTAATCTATTTTATGCGTAGTATCTAACAGAGTTAGATACTACAATGCAGGGTATCGGGATGCAATCCTGATGTGGGAATCCCTTCCCCCTCATCTTTTACGTTCGTAAAAGCTGAACCAAAAACCAGCTGGTACGACATTTTCCTTTGGAAAAGTCGTACGAACATAGAACTAACTTTTCCTATTTTCTCTTCATTTTTCAATTTCTTTATTTTCTCTCTTTCAATCTTCATATAATCACCAAAATTCAGTTTATTTAAAAACAAATCAACCTTATTTCCCATTCCCTTTTTAAATAAACTAAAACAAAGACCTTTTTCTACTTTAAAATAACAACGGCCTTATTCTTTCATATTTTACCTTCTTAGCCCTTCTCATGTTTTTAACCATGTTTACCGAGGACAAAGTTGCGAAACTTTTATAAATAAATTTGAGTATGATTAGAGTTAATCATAGTAAATACTATGGAACAACATAGATTACAAGAGATGAAACAGTGTCAAGTATACGCAGAGAAAAACTTTATAAACGAGGGATTAACTTTGAACCGAACACACAAAAAAAGGTTGATATCAAAGATATTTACCTTATGATAGCCTAAATAAAATAGCCTAGAATAAGTATAACACGGAGGTGTTACAATGCGAGTAAGAAAGACAATAAAAAAAATCGCATCTGTAGGAGCAGCAGTCGGAATGATGGGTGCAACTCTTATGGGAGCAGCGATGGCAGATCTGTCTGAATGGCCAGGTATGTATATTACAGATGGTGGTCAGTTTGATGGACTTCTAGTGGTTGGAGCTTCAGCCGCAGCAGAGGATGTTATTGGTATTACCAATATTGCAATGGCTCTACAAGCAGTTGCAGTTACAACTGAATCTGTCGATGCAGTATCAGAAGGAACAAGAACCACTGTTAGTGAAGGAGTCGAACTTTGTGACAGAGATTTGTTCATGGGATTAGCTATTGCAGATTGTGAAGTAAGCGTCGACGATGCAGAACTTCCAGTTGAATTAGCAGACGAAATCTACCATGATACTGAAGGAGAAAACGACAACGATGAAACATATACACAAGAAATTTTGTTCCAAGACAACAACACAGGTACACTTGTTTTTGAACAAGATGATGACGATGCACCATTAGCAGATGTCTACTTGTTTATAGATGATTCAAACAACTACTTCTATAACTTCTCACTGAAGTTTGATGATAGAGTTGATTACGACAATACATCTACCTCAGCATCATCTGATGATTTAGAAGGAACAACCTTGTATATTCAAGGAAACCCTTACACAATTACAAACGTGAAGTTATCTAGCAACACACTTGAAGAAATCGAGATGCAAGCTGGAGAATCAACTGTTTGGATGAGTGAAGGTGAAACCCTTGTTAGAACAATTGATGGTGTTGAACACACAATCGAAATGATCGACGTTACAAGCAATGCTGACGAAGACACAGGTTCATGTGGCTTTGAAGTTGACGGTTCAACCTTATGGGTTGATGTTGATGATACAGACTCTGCAAACGGAGTTACACTAGGTGTCATTGATGCAAAAGCTGTTAATATTGAAGCTCAAGACCAGGACGTATGTCAAGTTGTTATCGGAGCACAAGAAGTTAAGCTTGTTGATGGAGATGAAATCGAAATCAATGATGAAGATGTAGACGGTACACTTGCAACTGTTACAGAAGCAACTACTGGTGATGCTTCAACAGGAAGATGGACAGGCTTTAATGTAGCATTTGCTCCAGATACTGATGAAGTATACTTAGCCCCAGGCGATGAATATGTTGATCCAATCTTTGGAAATCTAAAATTCGTCTTTGGAGGAGTAAACACCGGCGGAGTAGAAACTATTGAGTTTATCTCAGGAAGCACAGATGGATTAGTCAGATTCACAAACGAAGATGGCCGAGAAGTTGAACTTCCACTATGCGCAGATGAAAACTCACCAGGAAATGATGGATCCGAATCTAATACAGAATTAATGTATTGGGGAGAAGATGCACCAACAACATCTGACAGAAATGAAGATGAGTTGATGTACTTAGAAGGTGAAACATGTTCTGGAGATAGTACAGATGTAACAAACTGTCAAGGAGCAATGTTCTTAGTTGTTACTGCAACAACAAACGAAGCTCACTTAGTTGAAATTACAAATATTGATGTAAATGATAACCAAGTGGACTTTAGAGACTTAACCTACGGAACAGAAGACAAAGATGTTATCTACACAAACCAAATTGGAACTGCAGCAAACACAATGAACCTTGGAAGTGGTATTGGAGATATTACTTTGACCATTAACGAAACAGGTGGATGGGTAACATTTACATCTATTGGATCTGGTAATGGACAAACAATCGAAACACTTGAAGAAGGCTTCTTAATGATCATCAACAGTGTACCAGCAAACCAATCTTTTGAAGGTTTGAACTTCACTGAAGGAAACGATGGTGACTTAGGAGCAGCTAACTACTTGAACGGTTTTGTTGTTACTGCTTGGTATGATGACCAAGACGACAGTACAATTGAGTTTAACTACACAAGTTTAGCAGCAACAAATGGTTATGGTTGGGTTGATGAAAGCGAAGATAATGATGACTTCATCAAGTTCTTCACTAACAAAGGTACCTTGATTACCATAGACCAAGAAGACAAGCAAAGTGTAGTTATTGAACATCCACACGATGCTGTATACGGAGAAGTATACATTGCACCAGTCGATGCAACACAAATTACAGTTGCAGGAGACGGAGCAGTTTCACAACAAGTACAAGAAATTAGTGTGAATGCAGTCAAATTAGACACAGAAGTAAGTGATGCATTAGGCAGCAACTTAGTTGCAGTCGGTGGACCATGTGCTAACAGTGTTGTAGCTGAGTTAATGGAAAATCCAGCTGTATGTGAAGATGCTTTAGGCATCAGCAGCGGACAAGCTTTAATTAAGCTATTCGAAAATGACGGCAATTACGCATTAGTTGTGGCTGGACAAGACGCAATGGATACAAGACTTGCTTCAGAAATTGTTGCAAACTGGGATGACTATGAGCTTACCGGAACCGAAATGGTTGCAACAACAGTTAGTGCAAGCAGTCTTACTGTAGAAGCTGTTGAATAAAAAGGTTAAATCCTTTTTTTCTTTTTTCTTTTTATTTTTTTAACAACTAGATCTGAGAATATAAAAACAATAATTAGAAACAATTAGATTATGTTATTGAATTACTTATTTTCTTACAGCTTTTCCAATAATTATATTATCTTTTATATGAGAAATCTTAACTTTAATATTTCCATTTTTAAAACAATCTTGAACAAGAATACATCTACATACTGCTACTGCTACTTTCTCTGTTTTATATCTTCCAAAACTCATAATTTCTGCTTTAATTACTTCATCTTTCTTAAAAGGGCAAGAATATTCTTTAGTTTTGTCTAATTTGAATGTTTCTTGTATTAATTTTATCTTATATCTCTCCTCGAGAACCTTAAGTTTTTCAAAAAAATCATCCCATTCTATTCCTTTACCTGGATTTCTTCCCCCTTTATTATAGCAAAACTTTTGTATCTGTATTTCTAAGTCATTTTCTTTAGCAAATAGTATGATATTTTCTATTTCTTTGTCATTTAAGCCATTTATCCAAACAGGCGTTATAATCACTTTTATTTTATCCTTTGCATACTTTAAAATCTCTTTTATTTTATTAATATCATATGCTTTTGTATTCATTAATTCTTTTGCTTTATCTACTTCATAACCACTTATTGAGATATTTAATGTACTTAATCCTGCTTTTGCAAGTTCATCAATTAATTCTTTTGTTAAAAGTATACCATTTGTTATAATTGTTATTTCATCAACAAATTTAATTTTCTTAAGATCTCTCACCAATTCAACAATATCATAATACAATAAAGGTTCTCCATGTGGGTTTATGTATATATGAATGCCTTCTTTGCCTTTATATTCCAATAATTTAGCTGTTTCCTCAACTAAATAATCTTTTTCAACTACAAAATCATATTTTTTCTTTGAATCATTACCTTCATCAACACTACAAAACACACAATTAGCATTACAACCAGTTAATGGCTTAATCTCTAATAATGTAGATCCTCTATCATGAATTCCAATAAATCTAGTTCCAATAAGGGGAATCCCTGAATTTCTATGAATATATGTTGTTTTCTTATTTGTATATATGTTAATTAGGTCTTTAAACCCATTAGTGAGCAAGAACATAAACTTCTTTTCAGCCTTTGTATCAGATACATTTTCAAAACTTATAATATTTACATCTTTTTCATCAACAGAAACAGGTCCAATTCTCTCTAAATCTGCTTTATTAAGACTTAATTCATAATTTCTCAAGAAAAGTACTCTAATATAATCTCTCTTATCATAAAATTTCAATGTTTCAAAGCTCAATTTTGCCATAAATACAGAAAGGCACACTCATATATAAATACATACCAAAATTTAAAAATCCCTGTATGTTTCCAATCTTTATGGGGGACGAAGAATCAATTCCAATAACATATGAAACTCTTTTTGAATTCTTACGTATTGAGAAGAGTAGAGAAGAACTACAAAAACTAGATGATGGGTTCTATAATCATGTTATACAATATTTAAAGCAAAAACAAGACATGCTTGATAAAAAAAGACACGAATCTGATCTTTTTGCAGCAGAAGAAATAAAAAAAATTCAGATTCAAATAGATAATGTTCATAGGATTCTCAAAGATCTTCATACAAGAAGAGAAAAGAAAATATTAAATCTAGCTTGGAATAAAGCAAGAACAAATTCTTCATTAGTAACCACACAAAACCTATTACAAGAAGAAAAACAGCTTTTTGATACATTATCTCAACAATTATTAAGCTTTCGTAGTGATGTTCTTTTGAATATATTAAAACTAAATTTACCTACAGTAACACAAATGTCTTCCAAAGTAATATCAAATGAATCAAATGAATCAAATGAATCAAATACACCAAATACACCAAGTACACAAATTTCTACCACACAACCTTCCACTATTTCTTCAACACCAGATACATACCAAACACAAAGTACACCTACAACATCAGAAACACAAACTTCTCAACCAGAACAAACAGAAACAGAGAATACCGACGACAAAAATCAAAACGATTCTTCACAAACAGAAGAAACAACAGATGAAGTACAAGAAACAAAATCAGTTGTATTTACTACTTTTGTTCCAAAGTTTCTTGGCACAAATTTAGAAACATATGGCCCATATGATAAAGAAGATTCTGCACAACTTCCTACAAAAATAGCAAATGTTCTAGTTAACAAAGGAAGAGCAACATTTAAGAATTAACTTACACACAATTGCATAAGCATTTATCTGACCAACCACTATCATAATATTCTTTTCCTTGCTCAGAACAACTTTGTTTGCATGCTTCTTTACATTCAAGTTCTCTTATTATAATTTGTTCATCATCAATATCATAAACAAAGATAGAATACCCTATTTTTGTAATTGGTTCATGTTCATCTAACCAATCTGCACATCCTTGGTTTATATTCTGGAAGTCATGTAATAAATTTGCACTTATTGCTACAATACCTGGAGTTGCAGCACATTTGAATCTATCAAATTCACCTATTCTCCAATTACTGTCTTCGTGTCCAAAATACCCTAGTGTTATTTTATCGTCGATATTATTCTCATCTAACCATTTATCCAGTCCTTTTAGGTCTTGTCCCCAATCAATATTAGAATCTAAGAGGTAATTGTGTCCATTATCTGGTCCACCAGCAAATTCATTAAAATATGCTAAATAATGTGGATATATAAACAAAGAACTGAGAAGATACCATAAACATAATATTGCAAACATAGCAATGCAAATATTTCTCCAGATTTTCTTTTTAATCTCTAGATTAATAAGTGAACTAACAAACACAAACACAAATGGTAATACAGGCATCACATGTCTTACTCCTATATTTATTTTATTTGGTAAAAATAATCCAAAATAAAGCAACCCTGGCAACAATAAAAATAATTCATTATAATTATTCTTCCACTTTTTCCTAGCAAATAAATATAATCCAAATCCTAAGAATATTAATGTAGGGATCGGTGTTTTCAATAAAAATGCAACTGGGAAATAGTGCCATTTTCCAATATTATAATGTTCACCAAATAAATATGCAGGATGTCCAACTTGTGAATGTTTTACAACACTTTTAAATCCTTCAACATAATTTGGAAATTCTTTTACACCATAAGATAATAATAATGCTCCACAACCAATTAGCACTATAAAAATTATCACAATTAGAAACTTTTTCAAGTACTCTTGGGTATCTTTTTTCTTGAAAATATCTACTAATTTTACTTCTTTTTCAAATTCTTTAATTAATATCTTGTAGATAATCTCGACGACAAAAAGCAATCCAAACACACCAAGAAGATAAATTCCACTAAACTTTGCTGCTAAAGCAAGACCAAAAAATAATCCTGTTAACCACATATATTTCCTAGTTTTGTTTTTATCTTCATTTTTACAAAGTTTCCAAAAAAAGTAGGTTGTTATAAAATAAAAAGTAGTAATTCCCAAATCTGTATGTACAATTCTTGAATGTGCTAAAATTGTTGGACTTAAAACATACAAAAATAAAGCAAAAATTGCTGCCCATCTTCCATATAATTCATAAGCCCATTTCCAAACAAAAAAACCTAATAATAATGCCACTAAAACCATTGGAATCCTTCCCCAAAATAAGATCCAATCTCCATCATTATCTTCATCCCAAAATAACATTTCTTTGCCAACATCCCATTGACTAGCTTCTCTAATAGTTTCTGAATCAACAGAAAGATCTGGCTGAATTACTAAAAGTGGAAAAGCTGCCAATAATTTCATTAAAGGTGGATGTTCTTTATTTAATGAATAATCAAATAGTTTCCAATAAGAATATCCTGATGATAAATGAGTTGTTTCATCAACAGTTAATGATTTCTGAGCCATACTTGTAGTAGCAAGAACAAACATAACTAAAAGGAAAAATACTACAATATATTGGTCTTTTATCTTCATTTATTTCTAGAAAGATCAGGGCTTTTTATTGTTTGTTGTATTTCCCGCAGATACTATTGAATCTAAACCTAATTAGATCAAAAAACATACTAATAGAGTCTTTTATTGGGTCTACTTTACTTCCTAAGGCATTTATCCAAATAACAGGGATTTCTTTAATTTTATAGCCATGCTTCTTTGCAATAAATAATACTTCAACATCAAATGCAAACCTTTTACTTGTTTGTAATGGAAAAATCTTCTCAGCTATATCTTTTCTAAATAGCTTGAAACCACATTGAGTATCTTTTATACCTCTGATTGTAAATAAATTAACAACAAGCGGGAATATTTTTCCAAGTGTGCTTCTTATTTTAGGTTGTTTTATCTTTATCTGAGATTCTTTAAGATTCCTAGAAGCAATTATAATAAGATATTGATCAATATATTTCTCAAACTTCTCAATCTCTTCTATTGGAGTAGAAAGATCTGCATCAGAAAAAAGTAACCACTTTTTCTCCCCAGAAAGCATACCTCTTTTTACACTATGGCCTTTTCCTTTGTTTTTTATATTCTTCAAAATTTTTATCCTATTTTTATCCTTGCTATTTTTACTATTCTTTTTCCTAAACAACTCCACTAATTCTACAGTTTTATCTTTACTGCCATCATCGACTACAATGATCTCAAAATTATGCTTTTTTTCTTTCATATAAGAGAAGATTCTCTCAAGAGTCTTTTGAATTCTCTTTTCTTCATTATATGCAGGAATTATTATTGAGATTTCCATTGTTATCATGAAAATGAGAATCTATTTAAATATATTCTTGTTCTAACAACCAATGGAAACAGAAGAAGACTTATTAAAAAAACATCAAGAAAATCCAAAAGATGCCAAGACTATTTATGATCTTGCTGTTTTTTATACTAAAAATGAGAATTATGAACAAGCTCAGAAATATTTTGAATCCTTAACAAGTATTGAACCAAACTTATTTGATGCATACAATGGCTTAGGTTTTGCATTACAAAGACAAGAAAAGTGGATAGATGCAATAAAAACATATCAAAAAGCCCTAAAGTTAGATACTCCAAAAACAGTTCTCAAGGATTCTTATCTTAAATTAAAAATAGGTTCTTATAAAAACATAGCAGCTTGCCATCTAAAAATCAATGAACCTCAACACACAATAGCTTGTTATAGAATAATTGCAAAATTAGATCCTTCTTTGTCTAAAGAAATGGAAGCCAAAATAGAAGCTATAACAAA
>CAZKVI010000029.1:0-1665 GCA_964556185.1 uncultured Methanosarcinales archaeon | reverse complement strand
AAAGCAACAAAAAGGCATTGCCCTTATTGTAAAAAACATACAGAGCACAAAATAGCTCAAAATAAGAAGAAACAGCCTTCTTCACTTACTTATGGATCTAAATACAGAGCTAAAGCAAGAGGTAGAGCTAGAGGCTATGGTAATCTTGGAAGGTATTCTAAACCAGCAGTAACTAAGTTTAAGATGACTGGTAAAAAAACCACTAAAAAAACTGATTTGCGCTACGAATGCAAAGAATGTAAAAAAATGCATATGCAAAAATCTGGCATTAGAGCAAAAAGAGTCGAGTTTATTTAATTCTTAATTATCTTCACTAATAACTAACTTTATATACAACACCAATTCTTAAACCATTATGACTGAACCATGTTTATTTTGTGATATTGCAAATAAAACAGCCTCTGCAAGAATAGTTTATGAAGATGATGTCTGCATTGCTTTCTTAGATCCAAAACCAGCTAATCCTGGTCACTTGATTTTAATCCCTAAAAAACATGTATTGATATTTCCTCAATTAGAAAAAGATGAAATAATCCACATCTTTGCAACACTAAAACTTTTATCTAATAGCTTATTAAAAAGTTTGAAAGTAGAAGGTACATCTATTTTCATAGCAAATGGTATTGCAGCAGAACAGCATGCAACACATTTACTTATTCACATAATTCCAAGAACAGAAAATGACGGAATTAACTTAACAACTAATAAACATGAATTTAATGATCAAGAGTACACTGAATTAACTGAGAAATTAAAAGAAAAATGGTATGCAATGTTTGTGGAGAATTCAAAGGAGCAATAAAAAGCTTTGTAGTCTATGAAGACCAACACACAGCTGTTTTATTAGATCAAAATGGTATTTCTGGCCAAGTTTTAATAGCTCCAAGAATACATTTGCCTATTTTAGAAAGTATTCCAGATCCATTATTAATGCACTTAGGTAATTTAACAGCAAAAACAGCAGCTGTTGTCTATAAAACATTAAACACAGACGGAACTAATATAATTATCAACAACGGACTTATAGCAGGACAAAAAGAACCTCATTTCTCAATTTCAATAATTCCAAGATTTGATAATGATGGAATTAAGTTATTATGGCAACAAAAAACAATTCCAGATAATGAATTAGATGAATTACACAAAACAATTTCACAAGAAATAGAAAACGCAACAAAACAAGATAATAGAGAAAAACCACAGCAACCTAAAGAACAACAACCAACACCTCCACAGCCTTCACCAGCCCATAATCAACAACAAACACAACAACCTTCACCAATCCCGAACACATCACAGTCTCCACAGCAACCAGAAGAACAAAAAGACGATGAAGAACTATCAGAAGATAATTATCAAGTTAGAAGATTAACACGAAGACCTTAATTCTATAAAAACAACAAAACAATTTTATCAATTACAAAAAAAGTTAGAATAAACCCCATTAAAAAGCTAGGTACAAAAGGAATACCTTCTCTAATAGTTATTTTTTTTAATTTACCCATCCCACTCAATATTTTCAATTCTTCAATTTGTTCTTTTTCAACACCTAAATCATCAGGACCACAAATACGTTCTCCATTTACATTGACTTCATCAACTACCCAATCACCAACAGTCAATTTACTTATAGGTATTTTCTTAGTCATACAAATTTCTTCTACT
>CAZKVI010000028.1:0-22028 GCA_964556185.1 uncultured Methanosarcinales archaeon | reverse complement strand
CTATGTGGTAAGATGGTCTAGTTTATATTGTTAAGCCTTATATTTTATATAAAGTTACTCAAAAATGTTAAGCATAAACTTTATAAGTAGCATTTCCTTCCTGTCTTTGGGATGGGTAAAAAAGATCTATACTTATTAGTTTATTTGGCTCAAAAAGCTGGATTATATGGTTCAGTAGATAGTTCTACATCAATTATAGCTAATGATTTGGATGTTTCTCAGCAGACTGTTTCTAGAAAATTGAGAGAGTTTGAAGATTCTGGATTAATAAAAAGAAATGTTTCTGTAAAAGGTATGAATTTAAGTTTTAAAGATAAAGGCAGAAATAAATTAAAAAATCATTATTCTCAGTTAAGTTGTTTATTTGAGGAAAAGAAAAGTTTATCTGGCAAAGTATTTTCTGGTTTAGGTCAAGGTGGTTTTTATGTTTCTACAAATGAATATAAAAAAGAGTTTAAGAACTTACTTAATATAGATCCTTATGAAGGTACACTGAATATTAGAGCTAGTAAAGAAGATATTCAAGAATTCTTAGCAAATAAAGAAATTATTAGAATTGATGGTTTTGAAACAAAAAAAAGATCTTATGGTGGGATTAATTGTTACAAAATTAAAGTTGGTGATGTTGATGGAGCAATTATTGTTCCAGATAGAACAAACCACAATAATGAAACAGTTGAAATTATTGCTCCAATGTTTTTACGGGAGAAGTTTAATTTAAAAGATAATGATGAGGTTGTGATAGAATGAAAATTGGTGTAGCAGATACAATGTTTTCAAGAGTTAATATGTTTCCTTTTGTTGAATCTGGCTTAGTAAATAGTGGATTTGATGGTTCTATTGAAAGATATACTGTTCCTGGTGTAAAAGACTTACCAGTGGCTTGCAAAAGATTGTTTTTAGATCATAATTGCGATATTGTAATTGCTTTAGGAATGCCAGGACCAATGAAAGTGGATAAAACATGTAGTCATGAAGCATCATTAAGTATTCAACAAGTTCAATTAGAAGTTAGTAAGCATATACTTGAAGTATTTGTTCATATGGATGAGGCTACTTCTGGTAAAGAACTTTATGATATTTGTAAAAACAGAACTTACAAACATACATTAAATGCAGTTGCATTATTAAAAGGGAAGACTGAGTTAACTAAGTTTGCTGGGCAAGGAGTTAGACAAGGTTTTCCTGACGAGGGGCCTGTGAGATTATGAAAATCGGAATTGTTGTTGCAGATTATAGAAAAGAAATGACAGACAAAATGTTAACTGTTTGTTTAGATGAATTAAAAGATGTTGATAATGATGTATTAATTGTTCCAGGTGTATATGAAATTCCTCTAGCTGTTAAGAAGTTATTGAAACGAGAAGATATTGATGGAGTTGTTTGTATTGCAGTAGTTATACAAGGTGATACTGACCATGATCTAGTTTGTGCAAATAATGCATTAAGATTAATGGCAGATTTAAGTGTTGAATTTGAGAAACCTGTGTGTTCTTCAATAATTGGACCTAGGGTCTCTGAGGAAGATGCAGAAAAAAGAGTTGAGATCTATCCAAAGCATGCAGCAAACGCTGTTTTAAGAATGGTGAATGCTCTAAGATGAATTCTATAAAAGAAGCAATAAAAGACTTTCGTAGAGGTAAGTTTGTAATTGTAGTAGATGATAAGAATAGAGAAAACGAAGGAGATTTAGTTATTGGAGCAGAGTTTGTGACGTCTTCTAAAATTAATTTCATGTTAAAATATACTTCTGGGATTCTTTGTTTGCCTTGTATTGGAGAAAGATTAGATGAATTAAAAATCCCAAAGATGGTTGATAAGAATTCTGATAAATTAAAAACACCATTTACAATTTCAATTGATGGGAAAAAAGGTGTTACAACAGGTGTTTCTGCAAAAGATAGATGCAGAACTGTTAAAACATTTATTGGTTCTAAGACAAAGCCATCTGATTTAGTTAGACCAGGTCATGTTTTCCCATTAAGAGCAGATGATAGAGGAGTATTGAAAAGAGTTGGTCATACAGAAGCAACAGTTGACTTATGTAAATTAGCTAAGATATATCCTGCTGGAGTTATTGGAGAAATGATGAATGAAGATGGTACAATGGCTAGGGTTCCTGAGTTATTGAAATTTTCTAAGGAATTTGGGATTAAAATTATCTCAATTGCGGATTTAGTTAAGTTTCGTCGACAAAATGAGAAATTGATTGTAAGAGAGAAGATTGTTGATATGCCAACACCATATGGAGATTTTAAATTAATTCCTTATATTGATAAAACAATAAATAAAGTTCATCTGGCCATGGTTTATGGAAAAGTTAAAGGTAAAAAGAATGTTTTAGTTCGAGTTCATTCAGAATGTTTAACAGGTGATGTTTTTGAAAGTAAAAGATGTGATTGTGGTGTACAACTTAAAGAAGCAATGCAAAGAGTTGCAAAAGAAGGTCGCGGTGTTGTGTTATATATGAGACAAGAAGGTAGAGGAATTGGTTTGTTAAATAAACTAAGAGCTTATCATTTGCAAGAGAATGGTTGTGATACTGTTGATGCAAATTTAAAATTAGGTTTTAAAGCAGATCTAAGAGATTATGGTATTGGTGCGCAGATTTTGAAAGATCTTGGTTTAAGTAGTATAAGATTGTTAACTAATAATCCAAGGAAAATTGTTGGTGTAAGTGGTTATGGATTAAAAGTTTCTGAGAGGGTTTCTCTTGAAGTTATTCCAAATAAAAGAAACAAGAAATATTTGAAAACTAAGAAGAAAAGACTTGGTCATTTTTTGAGGTTTTAGAATGCGAAAAGAAGAGAAGAATGCAATTATGAGGGAAGTATTGAAATTAGCTTTGAAAGGCAGAACATCACCAAATCCTCGAGTAGGTTGCATTATTATGAAAGATAATGTTGTTGTTGGTAAAGGTTATCATAAAAAAGCAGGTTTAGAGCATGCAGAAGTTGTAGCTTTGCAAAAGGCTGGTAGTTTGGCTTCTGGAGGAGAAATGTGGATTAATTTAGAACCATGTTGTCATACTGGAAAAACAGGTCCTTGTGTTAAAGCAATTGTTGAAGCTGGTATTAAAGAAGTTAATATTGCAATGAAAGACCCAAATCCAAAAGTTAATGGAAAAGGTATTAAGTTTTTGGAGAGAAAAGGTGTTAAAGTTAATGTTGGGGTTTTAGAGGAAGAGGCTATACGAGTTAATGAGTGGTATGTTAAACATATTACTACAAATTTACCTTTTGTTATTATGAAGATTGCAATGACAATGGATGAAAAGATTACAAGTCCAGGAGAGAAGTATATAACTTGCAAAGAATCACTTAGATTTGTTCATAAAGTTAGAAATTCTGTTGATGCAATCATGGTTGGTTTGAATACAGTAAAAGTTGATGATCCTCATTTAACTTGTAGATTAAAAGGAAACAATTGCAGAGATCCGCTTCGAATTATTTTAGATAGTAGGTTGGAAATTCCTTTGAATGCAAAGGTTTTGAAAGATGATAATGTTGTAATTGCAACAACATCTAATTATGATAAAAATAAAGAAAAAGAGTTAATTAGTAAAGATATTGGTGTTATTAGAGTAAATAAAGGAAAGAAAGTAAATATTTCAAAGTTATTAAAGATTCTTGGTGATAGAAATATTACATCAGTCCTGATCGAGGGTGGACAGAAATTGAATACTGAATTACTTAGTAAAAAGATCCCAGACAAAGTTATTTTCTTTATTTCGCCGAGAAGTGTTGGCGAAGGCTTGGATTTTATGGTTGATAAGAAGATAATTCATTTGAAAAACGAGAAGACTAAAAGTATAGGCAATGATATAATGGTTGAAGGTTATTTGTGATTATATCAACCAAACTTTCCCATCAATTAAGACAACATCAACTTCTTCTTGTTCTGTTTCGATTGCGTTTTCTACTTTAACAGATTGATAAGTCTCTGGATGTAGAACTTCTAAGTTTGGATGTGTTTTAGATACTTGAACTTTCACAATATCTTTTTTTGTTGCCTTGATTTCGTATCCACTTCTTTGATAATCTTCTTTTGTTTTAGAAAGTGTTTGTAAATCCATACCAAATACATGTTTACCAGCAACATTATCAATTTTTATTAATTTATTCTTAATTTTTAATACATCTCCTTGTTTAAAGTCTGGCAATCGTAATAATGCATTAATCCTATAAACATCTTTGCTTGTTTGTTTATTTCTAGTAAATAATTGTGGACTTATATTGAATTCACCACCAAACTTTTGATATAATTTCTTAGCTACTTGTTGTAAATATTTCTGAGAAGTTAAATAAAAATCATAACCACCTTTGACTTTTAATTCTTTGTTAATATAAACTCCTCTTGAAGATGCTTTTTTTACTTCTTTCATTAAAAAGTCTGCTACTTTGTTAATTTCATCTTCATCTCCTCTAATTTGCATTATTCCTTCGTAATATGTTGTGCCTTGTTTACAACATTTTGGACAGAGAGTGTATTTTAATTCTACTGGAACATCGAATTCTTCTTTATGATCTTTTTCATTAATAATAGAAACAATAACTATGTGGGCATTTCCAATAACCTTTACTCCTCCATTTTGTTTATGTTCTGGAAATTCTACATTTGTTTCAAAGCTTTCTGGCCGTAGTAAAAGTTTTATATTTTTCTTAAAAGCTTCTTTAACAATTATTTGAATATCTTTTTTAGGTTTCCAACCTTTAGTGTATGTGTAAGCCCCACAAAAAGCACACATTTGGATTGAGAAGTCTTTGAAGCCTTTTACTGCAGTATTCTCAAGACTATAACATTCTTTACATAAGCTGTCTAAGTACTGTTCTTTACCGCATTTAATGCATTTCATAATATGAAAGAAAAAAAGAAGGTATATAAAACTTTGGCTTATTCTAGTGCTAAGGCATATCCAGCAGAATAACCATTATAATAATCCCCTGTTTCAGCAATTAAATAAGTATAAAAACTCAAATATTCTTTAGAATCTGTTCTTACTTTATTTAATTCATCTAACATGTAGGTTTTTCTTTTATTATTACCTATTTTTGCATCACTCCATCCTGCAATTGTTCCAATTGTGTAATGATCTAGATCTGCATACGGTAATAATTCCCTAACATAAACTACTTCTGGATCATCTTGTTCTAGATTGTATTCTTCTTCTACAATTGTTGTAGTTGTTTCAGAAGGTGAGTAAGAATAATAACCATTTCTATAACCATTATAGAATTCAGAGTATTCTCTTTTTATTGTATAAGCAATTCTTACCATATGTGGTTTTAACACACCTTGTTCTTGAATATAATTATAATATCCTTCATCATCATAGATGTTGTTAGCTGCTGCATCTTGGTAACCCTTCATATAACCATAATCATATGAACTGCTAAAACCTTTTGTTGCGACAGCTGCTTGAACTTCAGGTGATAATTCTGATTTTTTTATTTTTGAAATATCTAACATCCAATCTCCTCTATCATAGCCTAATCTGTATGCTTGGAGATATATTCCTTTGTTTGTTTCAGTTGTTAATGTTAAATAAATTTGTTCTAAATCATTTTGTAAATCCATTCTTTGTGTTAGTGTAAGTGCATAATGAGGATCTTTTGGAAAATTGTTTTTTGCATCGAATTCACCTAACCATAAACCAATAGTCCATGGATCTGCATCTGATAATAAAACTAATCCATCAATTCTTGGTGTTGAATGGTAATTATCTGATAATTGTGTAACTGTATCTGCATAAACTGCTATAGAAAACGCTATAAGAAATATTGCTAAAATAGGTAATAATTTGATAAATCTCATTTGTACACCTCTTTTAATAGAATTTTAGAGATAATAGTATATAAATTTTGTTATATAGGAAGGTTAATATAATATAAGTGATTTCTCTATATATGGGTGTTTATATGACATTAGAAGTACTTGTATTAGATATTGATGATAGAAGAGCCTGGGAGCTCGCTGATCTTATTGATACAGATGAAAATAGAAGTAAATGGGGTGATGGTGTTGATTTTAGCAAAAGACATAGTTTAGATGCTGCTTTTGTTAGACTAAAAGATCCTGAAAGAAATTATAAATTTATTATTTCTAGTTATGAATTAGATGATTATGATGGAGAAAGATTCTTATATTTTGTAGTAGGTAGAATTGGTCAACTTGTGATGCATGAAGAAACATCATTAGAAAGTATTAGACTTGAAGATGAAAAAGCTGCAGAATTAATCGAAAGATATTTCGATGGTAGTGTTGTAGACTACTATTCGTTTACTCGTAGATATGAAGATGCTTCTTTGATTTTGATAGCAAATGAAGGAGAGGTTGAAAGTGTGGAGAGAGATGTTGATATTCGAGTTTTTCCGTATTCTGATCTTGATTTACTTGCATCAAATGTAACTGAAAGAATAATTGAATATAGAACAATAGAGTTAGCACAATTATCTGATAGAGATGGGGATGTAGTATCTGAAGCAGGAACAATTACAATGGGTCTTTCTGCAACTGATATCTTTGGAGATGATGGATTAGGAGAAGATACTTATTCAGGAGAACAAAAAGGACCTGCTCAACTTGGTCCTGGTAGTTCTACTGATTAATTCTTTATTCAATATATTCCTTTTCTTTATCTTTTACTTATTTTCCATATAGTAAATAATCCAAAACCAACCAAGTTTTCCCAAGGGAAAACTTTATATTGACCCAATTAAAATCAAATACTATGTGGCCTAAAGTAAAAAAGTGCTTGAAGAAGCTCTGGTGGTTTATTTGGGAAGATGAGAGCATCTGGAGTTGGTTAGTCAATATTGTTCTAGCGTTTATTCTTATCAAATTCATTGTTTATCCTGGTTTAGGGCTATTATTCGGAACTTCGTTTCCAGTAGTGGCTGTTGTTTCTGGAAGCATGGAACATGAAGGTACATTTGAAGATTGGTGGAGTTCTGAAACAGCATTATGTGAAGGTCATATGTGTCAACAAGGAACTTGGTATACTACTGTTGCAATAACAGAAGAAGAATTTCAAGAATTTTCATTTAGTAATGGGTTTAATAAAGGCGACATAATGGTGTTATTTGGTGTTGAAGCAGAAAATATTAAAACTGGTGACGTGATCGTGTTCCAAAGTCGACAAAAATCTGACCCAATAATTCATAGAGTTGTTGAAATAGATGAAAATTATGTATTCACAACAAAAGGTGATCATAATCCATCAGTAGGGGAAATTGACAAAAATATTATTGAAAACAATATATATGGAAAAGCAGTTTTTAGGATTCCATTTTTAGGATGGATTAAGATTGCGTTTGTATATTTATTACAATTAATAGGACTAGTATAGGAGGAAGATAAAATGATGTTTTGCCCAAAATGTGGTTCATTATTAGTGCCAAAGAATGAAGGAAATAAAAAAGTACTTTTTTGTAAATGTGGTTTTTCTACTGCAGAGATTGAAGGTGCTAAACTTCATGAAACAATAAAAGAAGAAAAAGAGATTGAAGTAGTTGAAAAAGAACCAGAAGTACATCCTTTAATGGATGCAGAATGTCCAAAATGTAAACATAAAAAAGCATATTTCTGGACAGTTCAAACAAGAGCAAGTGATGAACCAGAAACAAAATTCTTGAAATGTGAAAAATGTGAGCATGTTTGGAGAGATTACTCATAATGCTTTTGAATTTATTCAAGAAGAAAACAATCCCACTAAATAAACATAGAAAGATTGTGAAAGATTTACATGAAGAGCTTTTAAGAAAAGAGAAGATTATTGAAGGTCTTGAGAAGGAAAAAGCTTTGCTTCTTAAAACAGCATTAAAACAAAGTTCACATACTCAAAAATGGCAAGCTATTGCCAGAAAAAAGAAAAACCTTAAATAGCAAAATTGAATACTAGTATTAGTAGGGGAGAAGTTAGCGGCAACATTGAGGGATGAAAATGGAAGAATACGAAGAAGTTGTAGAAGTGTATGTCGACGAAAGTGATGACGATGATGGCAAAGACCCTGGAGAACAAGGTTTTATTGATGGTTATGAAACAGAAGAAGAACCTGAACAAGAATTTAGTGAGGATGAAGAGTTTTAGATGGTAGATATTAATTCGGGAATAGAGGTGATGAATAGTACATTAGATGCTACATTTCCAATGGCATCTGAGTTAATTAATAATGTTAGTGGTATTAATACAAATATTCGAATTCTTACTTTAATAGTTGCTGGATTATATGTATATTTCTTATTGACTAGGTGGTGGGATGCTAGAAAAGCTAAAATTCTTATGAATGAAGTAAAAAAAGAACTTGATGTAGTCAAAGCAATGATTGAAGACTTGGAAGGTAAAAAAACAAAGAAGA
The DNA here is from genome assembly GCA_964556185.1 of uncultured Methanosarcinales archaeon. Lineage (GTDB taxonomy): Archaea > Nanobdellota > Nanobdellia > Woesearchaeales > DSVV01 > CAZKVI01. Next base: position 13,671 of record CAZKVI010000028.1, on the reverse strand, counting down.
CTATTAAAAAGAAGAAATAATTTAAAAGAATACTATTTCTAATTAATTTATGTTTGAAAAAGAGATTAAGAATTTGTTATCTAAGCATGTAAAAGGAGAAATTACATTAGAAGTACCTCCTAAGCATGAAATGGGTGATTATGCTTTTCCTTGTTTTCCATTAGCTAAAGAGTTGAAAAAATCACCACCTCAAATTGCTGAGGATTTAAAAAATAAGATTGGTGAGCATGATTTTCTGGAGAGAACAGTAGTTATTGGACCTTATTTGAACTTTTTTGTAGATAAAAAGAAATTAGCTGAGAAAGTTTTAAAGAAAGTTTTCAAAGAAAAGCAAGATTATGGAAAAGGTTCATGTAAAAAGGTAATAGCTGTTGAGTTTTCTTCTCCAAATACTAACAAACCTTTGCATTTAGGTCATGTTCGTAATATTTGTTTAGGTGAAAGTGTTTGTAAGATATTAGAATTTAATGGTAATACTGTAAAAAGACATTGTGTTGTTAATGATCGAGGTATTCATATTTGCAAAAGTATGTTAGCTTATAAGAAATTTGGTAAAGGTAAAGAACCAGATGTTAAATCAGATTTCTTTGTTGGGAATTTTTATGTTAGGTTTGCAAAAGAAGTTGAAAAGAATCCTAAATTAGATGAAGAAGCGCAAGAGTTACTTGTAAAATGGGAATCTGGTGACAAAGAAACTATTGAATTATGGAAGAAAATGAATAAGTGGGTTTATGATGGTTTTGATGAAACATATAAGAAGCTTGGGATAAAATTTGATAAATATTATTATGAATCTAACTTGTATAAAGAAGGAAAAGATATTGTTGTTAAAGGATTAGATGATGGAGTGTTTAGTGAAGAAGATAATGGTGCAGTGAGTGCTAATCTTGATAAGTTTAAACTTCCTAAGAAAATATTGATGAGAGGAGATGGCACAACAATTTATATGACGCAAGATTTATTTTTAGCTAAAAAGAAATTTGAAGATTTCAAATGCGATAAATCAATTTATGTTGTTGGTTCTGAGCAAAATTTACATTTTCAACAATTATTTGCAGTTTTAGAATTGCTTGGTGAAAAGTTTGCAAAGAATTGTTCTCATTTAAGTTATGGAATGGTTAATCTTCCAGATGGAAAAATGAAATCTCGGGAAGGAAAAGTAGTTGATGCAGATGATTTAGTTCGAGAAATGGAAGAATTATCAAGATATGAAATTAAATTAAGACATAAAGATCTTGAAGATGGTGAATTGGTTGATAGGTCATATAAAGTTGGCTTAGGTGCATTGAAATTCTTTATATTGAAAATGGATCCCAATAAAGAGATGATGTATGATCCAGAAGCAAGTGTTTCTTTTGAAGGAGAAACAGGTCCTTATGTTCAATACACAATTGCAAGAATAAATTCAATTTTTAGAAAGTTTGATGGAAATGTTAGTAGTGATGTTAAATTTGATATCTTTGAAGAAGATGGAGTAGCTTTGATTAAATTATTACAAAACTTTCCAGCTGTAGTTGATGAAGCAGGTTCTCATTTGAAACCAAGTAATATCGCAAGGTATTTACTTGATTTATCGCAAGCATTCAATGAATTCTATCATTCTTCACCAATTTTGCAGGAGACTGAAGAGATTCGAAAGTCTAGATTGCTTTTATGTTTGTGTGTAAAAGAAGTTCTAGTTAAAGGTTTGGATTTATTAGGGATTGAGTTTGTTGAAGAGATGTAGTTATCTATGTCCGTGACCATATTGTTGACGAACATGATGTGCTTGTTGGGCTTGTTCTAATTTATTATTAATTACTGTTGATTGACCTGGTAAATTTAATATTCTATCTAATGGTACTGAAGCATTAGCTACTTGAGAATGTCTTCCTTCAGCTAGTTTAATTTTTCCACCTACATAATTCCTGCCTTGCTTTTGCATTGTAACTTCAGCTATTTTATATCCTTCTGGTTCTTGATACATAACTCCTGTTGGAATTCCTGTTTTTTGTTCGAATTCAATATCTCTTTGTACATCTTCTGGAGTTTCTGAATAAGGTAAAACAACATATGTATCTTCTGTTTCTCCTCTTTCTACTAAACGTAAAGAAACATCTGTATTTGCTAATAAAGATAATTGATCATTAGCAGAAGATCTAGTTACAGCTTGGTAACCTAAAAGAGAAGCTAATGTTAAAAGTGCAGCAACTGCACCTGCTTGTTTATAATTTCTAGAGACAACTGTTGTTGCAGCTTCAACTACTGAACCAGCTCTTTCTCCATAAACTGCTCTAGTTATTTGATGTAATGTTTCGGCAACACTTGGTGGTTGTGTTGGAGGTTGTGGTTGTTCTTTAACTAAAGCATGTTGAGGTTGTTCTTTAACTACTACTGTTGGCTCTACTTGTATTGGTGTTTGTGGTTGTTCACTTCTGTTTCTTCTGATTACTGCAAGTCTTCTTTCCATTCTTATCCTATCTCTATCTATATTCATATGTCTATCTCTTAACCAATATGGTTGTGTATGAGAAAACTGGTATGAATGTGTTTCTTGTGGATTTGATGCATGAACTATTCTTGGCATAGATCTAGTACATCTATCTTGAATTGTTTTTAATTCTTGAGCCAGTGTAGAAAGATCACCTACTTTTCCTTTTACATTATATACATCTCTTCTACCGTTTACTACTTCAGTTCTATATTCACTCCTTAATCCTCTTTCAAGTTGAGGTGGTACTGTTTTAGCAGAAACTCTAATATTTTCACCGTTAATTTTAACTCTATAAACAACATTTCTATACAAAAAAGTTCTTGGTGCTAATTGTTCAATATCTTTTTTTCTTCCAGGTAATACTTGATAAATAATTTTGAGAGCTTGTTCTTGGGATCTTTGTTGTTGTAATTCTCTGTCTCTTTGTTCATAATGATTATCAGTTGATGCACCCATTCTAGAATTTCTTTGTCTTTTTGTAGATGCTCTGTGTTCTAATTGTGTTAATTTTGCTTCTAATCTAGCTCTTTTTTTAGGACTAAGTCTATCACTTTCTAAAGCTCTATGTACATATAAAAGAGAATCTTCCCTAGCTCTTGCTGTTTGCTTTCTTCTTTGCCTTCTAGCACCTTTTCGAGCAAGGTGTTCTAACATTAAATCATCAACCATCTTGCACCCCTTTTCAGACTATATTCTTAATTTCTAGAAGTTCTACTATATAAACCTTTCGGAACTAGCACCACTTATTAGTGATGATATGCCCTAAACTGCAGAATTCTTGCTCTAGAAGCCCTAATTCGTCTTTCCTTACATCAAATTTTCCTGAACTCATTTTCTCACAAATTGGCTCAAACGAGCTTTCTTATCTATTGCTCTTATATCAAGGCAATGTAATATTTCTAAGACTCTTCTCATATATAAAAGCATCCTTTATTTTCTGAATTTTTGAGACAGTGAAAGAGATAATCTTTTCTCAAGCAAGTCCTAATATTTCTTCTATTTCTTGTTCATTTGTAGCTATTTCAATGACTGTCGACGGTAAGTCCGCTGGTAATTCAACCTCGGCAGACTCTCCGGTAACTCTCTGTGGAGCTTCCGTAGCACCTTCATCATATAGTGATCCAATGTCAATTACTTCAGGAGTTTGAGGATCAATATATTTTTTTAATTCTCCATCAATTAAGGGAATAGTCACTGAGAGATCTTGCTGAAGAAATGTTTCTGTCTCAACTTCATATATGTCTGCTCCTGTTAGGGGTGAACCAACTTCATGAGAATTTTCAAGAGCAGGAATAAAAGTCTCCATCCATCCAACATTTCCACGATTTGTTTCAGTAATAATAACTGGCATTTCAGTAGCTCCGTTGTCATGTAAGTAAGCATATAGATAGTTCTTAAAATCATTGCTATAACAAGAGTCAATCATAATAGTAACTTCTCCTAAATTGCCTCTTTGAGCTAAAGCATCTCCTAATTCAACATAACTAATTGCTCTTGGATCACGCATTTCATCAGAAACTTCAGTTCCAACTTGGCCAGAAGTAAGCCATTGATGATTTGGACCACCATGGTTATTAAAATGAATAGTTGTTCGTCCTTGATCTCCACTCTCTCTCACAAAACCTAAAAATCTATTCTTTACTTCTTCTGTTTCAGTTATATCTGTACTGCCCTTTAAATCCTCAGCAGCTATATTTTGTACTCTTGCATCTCTTGCTAATGCAATCATTCTACTATTTTCAAACATTTCTTCTTCATGTACTATTGGAATATAATAAGTATTCTCATCTAAAATTACATGCTCAGCAAATATTTCTCTTTGTTCAAGAATAAAATCAGTAACTTCTTGTATGCTTTCTGGAGTAACTTCATCTCCAGATCTTTTAAGATATCTTTGTGCAGTCAATGCAACAGAATATTTATTAGCAAAATCTAAATTAGTAGTTTGTTCTTGAAAATGCTCATCAAAATAAACTCGACTAAATAATTCTGGTTCGAAGTCAAATAAATTTCTAGCTACTATTTCAGTATAATCGGGATTATTCTTTGGCATATTTTTTAAAAAGCTTTGAAGTATTTCTGGTTTGTCTTCTAAATTGATTAAGAGTTTCCTAAAAGATATACCAGTTAAAGAAGGATCTAAAAAGACATCAGAAGTCAGATCAAGATTATTTATTCCTAATTCTTGTAATTCAGGATCTAAATCATCCAGCTCCAGTAAGTAAAGATCTAACTCATATGTACTTGAAGTTAATATCTTTTTTTCAAGTATAAGCCTCTTTATTTCATCAGATGCAGCATATCTTAACATCTTATCTGGGTTTTCAATCCAACTTCCTGTTTTATCTAGAATTAAACGTTGTTTATCTAAATCTCTTACTAAAAAGAATAGTTCGCTAACATCTTCTTTTCCAATATAAACAATATTATTCAATCCATCTTCAAGAATTTCAATATGTAATTCAGGAGCAACATTCCATGTTGCATATAATCTTTCAAGTAATTCTTCACCTTCTGTCATAGGGGCCCTGTTTTTTAATTCCTCAATATAAATATCAATAAGTTGCTTTTGAGTTTCTTTGTCTCCTTCTGCTCTGCTAACTATTGCTGTAATCATTCCTCTACTATAAGGACCTTCTATAGCTTTAGCTTGGAATAATAATCTAACTTGTTCTTCACTCTGTTCCGTTCCAAGCTCTGCAATCTTTTCAATAAAATCTGTTCTTGTTTTTCCAACAATATTAGTAGTTGGTTTTCCTTCATAAACCAACCAAGGATATTGTCTATAATCACTTCTAAACACCGTAGCAATATTACTTTGTAAACCATTTAGCCTTCCTTGAGTAATAGGTTCATCTCGTGTAAATTCAATCTTAACTTTCTTATTTCCTTTCTTTTCCAATGTTAATTCCACTCTAGAAGTCTTTTTTTTAGCAATTTCATATGCTTCAGTATACTCTAAAGAAGATATAATTTGAGCTTCAAGTTCTTCTCCATTGGAATATGCTACTAAGTCAATCCCATCATGAAATAATCTTCCAGATTGATCAACAGTAATTATTTTTCCATCAAATTCTCCAACTTCAACATACTGGTTTTCATCAGTCATTTGTCTAATAATTATATTCTGATAAGTTCCATCTTTCATATCAACTTTTATTTGATTTCCATCAACAGTTTTTATTATTATATCTTTTTCATTATAATAAACACAACTATGATCAATCTGTTGGCAGCCGTTATCTTCTTCAGTTATTCTAGTTCTCTGAGTTACTTCAAAAGAAGCTCCATCTTTATTTACAAATATAGAATCTAACGCTAAATCAAAAAAACTAGGATCCATTAAGGTAACTTTACCTTTTTCAAGAGTTCCACTTGGTAAGGCAATTGGTATATTATCCACAACTTCTACTTCAATAAAACCACATGGAGGATCAGCTCCTAGACACTTTGATGTGAGTTTAGCTGTATTCTCTCCTGTAATTTCAATATTTAAATTACTATATTCATCAGAAAATCTTCCATTGGTTAAATAAAGCTCACCATCAATTTCTTTTAATTCTCCTTGTAAGGAAACATCTCTAATAGAATGTAACATCACACCATCATCTTTTTGAATCTGATAACGTTTTCCATATGTTAATCTTCCATCTTCTTCTACAGTAAAACGTACACTACCACTTTCATCTTCCATTATGAATTTTAAATCATCTAAATTAAATATGCTTACAGTTTCTCCAGAAGGCCCTCTAGTTTCAAATCTTCCTGATTCTGTATCAAAACTATTAAGTTCTCCATAAGCATAAAAATTGATTTCTTGGAATTCCATGTATTTCTCAAAAGCAAATGTATTTTGATTAACATATTCAACTCCTTGAGCAATAACAGCTTCATATGCTTCTGGATTTTCAGAGACTAAATCAGAGTTTCCATAAATCAGTGTCATATACTCATCAGGATTATTAGTTGCAGCAGTTATAGGATCTGCTTCAAAGAAACTATCAAATGTACCATAACATTCTCCTTCATGTGAATAACCTTCGCAAGTTACAGCTTGTGCATAAACAAAACTACTTAAAACAACCAACATTATTAGTAAAATAATTTTATTCTTCATTTTCAAATTCTAGTCTCTTAATTTCTAAATTAAATGACAAATATTCTTCTGCTCCTTCTTGAGTGCTTACCTTAACTAAAATGGTCTGGTTCCCTACATCTATTTCTTTTGGGATAAATTCAATTCTTCCATCTTCTGAAATATCAAATAACTCTGTATAATCTTCAAAAGTTAAGTCTTCATCATAAATATTCAGATTATAGTAACAAGAATCTTCAACATAACAATATTGATCTTCAACAGTAATTTCAGGAACACTTTCAACAGTGATCAAATGTGACCAATTATACCTACACCCAAAAATAAAAGTATATTCTCCTAAATCAAGTAAATATTCACCAAAAATTAAAGAGTAAACAACTACATCATCATCTAAATAACTTAATTCAAATTCATAATCATTTTGTTTAGCAGATGCAGAAATATAACCAATTGGAACATAATTTGAGTTTAGTTCCTGTTCATTTACAATATCTGTTATAATAGAATAAACATTGTCAAAGTTCACAGGAATGTCATAAATATATATCTCATTGACTGTAGAAACCTCATCTCCTAAGTTTATTGTTAAAGGATAATCAAGCTCAAATACTGATGCTTTCCCAAGATGGACTTTAACATCCATTTCTCCCTTTTTAACATCATAGCCTTGTTCAGTAAAAATATAAAAATCCTTAAAACAAATAGGGAGTTGTGTTATGAGAAAATCTTCCATGTTTTTCTCAATATCTTCAATTGTAGGAATTCTTTTTTCACCGTAATCAAAATAATAAGGAATGTGTGCAAAAATTTGGTCACTTGAGGGTTTTGGTGTATAAAAATATCCTCCTTGGAGACTTATAAGAAGCATGACTTCTTTAGAAGTTTCTTGAAAACAAGATTCAACAAAGTTTCTTACTGATCCCGGGTCAAATTCTGATTTTTCAACATGTACCTTTAACTCTTCTTCAGAAAGATAATTAGATACAAGTATTACACTCCCCACTACAATAAGGATAGTAAGCCCTATTATAATAAATATGGATATTTGGCCTCTTTTTGGCATATTAGTTTTCTAATGAATTTCTTTGTTTTTAAATATATTGAATTATAATTAGATGAACCAATATTTTATCAAGCACATAAATCTAAAATTTGAGATATATCCATATTATTTAAATTATAAGTTGATATTCTAGCGTTATTTAATCACATTCATTGTCCAATTTTTAGGACAATTTTCCTTTCTAAGTAATTTAAATACATTTAGTCATCCAAAAACGAACATGAACAAAAAAGTTATAGAATTAATATTAAAAATACTATTAATTTTCTTACTAGGTAATTTATATATCTTTTCTGATTTATTACGAATAAGGTCACTAAGTAACTCTATACTCCGACATTGCTTAATAAAAGATGGAGAACTTAACACTAATACAATAATTATACATCCTCCGAGAGGTCTTTATTAATCATGGTAAACATAATATAATTACAATACATTATCCCAGATGTTTATATAAAGGATGATGACTTTAATTTATTGAAAATTACGTAAAATTACGTAATTTTTGTTAAGAAGTTTTTAATATTTCAGAAGTTTACAATAAATTATAACAAAAAATAGTCCTAAAAAAAGTACTATTTTGTTTTCCTAGTAACTAATAAGTTTTACTATGTATAGAACAGATAAAGAACAACAATGTAAAATTGACAACTTTGTTTATTAAGAAACACCACTATAAGATTTCCGTAGTAAAACCGTAACAAACATACAAAAATTGTCAACTTCATTTATTAAAGAGTTGAATAATAACAAATAAGGTGATAAAAATGACTTACAAAAGAGAACCCTTAGAAGAATACGAAATTGAAGATTTGAAGAAATCTTGTAAAACATTCGAAGAAGCATTAATTATCAATGTATTATTAGAAACTGGTATGAGAGTTTCTGAATTTGCTAATTTAACAAAAGATAATATTTCGTGGCAGAGAGACTGCATTACTACATTTGGCAAAGGAAGAAAAAGAAGAGTTATTCCAATGAGTAAGACTACAAGATTCTATCTAGCAGAACATTTCAAAGAACATCATAAAATAAACTTTGGCCCAAGATGGATACAAAAGATAGTAAAGAAAGTTGCAGAAAGAACAGATACCATGAAAAAAGTTAGCCCTCATGTATTAAGACATACTTTTGCAGTCTGCTATCTACATAAAGGAGGAAACATTAGAGCTTTACAAGGAATTCTAGGACACAGTCATATTCAAACAACAGATGTTTACTTAAATTACTCTGGAGCTAGAGTTATAGATGATTTCAAAAGAGTGTGGGATTAATGGCAAAACAAAACTCTAATTCAAATACTGAATTTATTTTAGCAATGTTTGTAATCATTAGTTTAGCTGGTTATACATGGTGGGAAAGAGTTGGCAGAAATGAATTTGAGTCAATAAATTGGACAAAGATTGGAATATTTATCACAGGAATAATATCAATAATTTTTGCAATATGTCTAGCATATTATACTTACAAGAGAATAAAGCAGAATCTAAAAGCAAAAAGAGAAGAAAAAGAATATTTAGAAAAAGAAGAAGACAAAATACTAGAAAAACTAAAAACAGATTTCAGTTCGTTCTCATCTAAAAAAGTAAAACAAGAATTAGAAAATATCAAAGATTCATTAACTTACTTACCACATAGATTAAACACAAAATATCAAAAGAAAATCAACAATTTCTATAGAAAAACAGACAAACTTATTCAAGCAAAAGAAATAAAAGAAGAAATAAGAAATGTTGAAAGAGAAAAGTGGATAAAAGAACAAGAAGAATTAAAACAAGAAGAAGAAGAAAGACTAAAAAGAGAACATAATAAAGAAGTAGCAGAGCTTTTTGCCTTTAAGAAAGATAAAAATTCTATTGAAGCCTTACCATTAAACAAAAATTATCCAGATGATGTAATTAATGAAGCTATATGGCTTATGAAAAAACATCAAGAAGAGGAAGAAAATCAAAAACTAAAAATTGAAGAAGCTAAAGAATACTACAAAGAGCATGATTTAGATTCAAAGCCTAAACTTACAAGCTTTTGGGAAGAAGAAGTATACAGACAAGTTAGAAATGAGATTAAAGAAGGAAAGATAGAACTAAAGAAAAAGCCAGAAATAAAATATCTAGGTAAAAAACTAGACAAAGATTTTTACAGAGCAAAAGATTTAGATAAAGAAACCAAGATGATAGCATTAGCGCAAGGATTTAAACATGTTAATTGTAATGAATTAGATGGAAAAATTAGTGGGGGATTCTACATAAAAAAAGAAAATCCAAGAGAGAGTAAAAAACATTTCTGCCAAAAGCTTTTATTCAAAGAATTATATCAAAATATGTATACAGAGCACCAAATAGCAGGGAAAAGAGTAGATGTTGCTTTACTTGTAGAAGGATTCAAATTAGGCATAGAAATTGAAACAGGGGCTAATAGAATAGAGCAATTAGCAGCAAAAATCCCGTGGTTAAACAAACATTTTGACCAGTGGATTTTTGTTTGCAATAAGAAATTGCATCCAAAATATAATCAATTAGTTGATCACAAAAAAAGCTTTTGTAAAACTCCAAAACAAGCCAAATTACATGTTCTGGAACTGGTTTCTCCGTTAGAGCACCGTTGAGCTAACGGTGAGATAGCCCATACCTTTAATATTCTGGTATTACAGCGATTTTAAGGCTTGCATTAAATAGGTATTTTACGGTGTAAATTACCTATTTATTTTCTTCAACTTATCTTTCTCTCCTTTTAATTTGAAATGTTTAGCTAATGTTTGCATAACCTCTTGGAATGTTATTGTCTCAGCCAAAAGAGGTTCCATATCTTCATCCCATTTGTTCTTTAACTTTTTGGCTTTGTTAAACATTTTTATGATATCAAACTCATCTCCTGAACTTTCACATTTTTTCTTAACAAGTTCCAAATCTAGTGGTTGATTATGTTTCAGAATCATATAAACATCAAAATGATCTCTTGGTTTGTTTCTTCCAATAGTCGCTGCAACTTTTTCAGCCATCATTTCTTTCTTGGCAAGAGTCATTACAGAAAATTGAGGAACATTTTCAGAATAATGGTGAGGGATTTTATGTTCTTCTGGCTTTAGCACAAGATTTGCTTTTTCATTAAGATCAATAAATATAGTTCCTTGTTCATTATCAAAACCTTTGTAATGAGCAATAAGTCTAGTAAATTTTTCAACTCTTTTATCATGATTTACAGAATGGAAAAATTCACTATTCTCAATAACTTCTCTAATTTCTTTTTCAACTTGTTTTAAATCTCTTGAAATAGTGTAATCAACATCTTCACTTATTCTAGCATATTTTAAGAAGATTTTATTTAATGCAGTTCCACCTTTGAAATATATTCCTTTGATATCTTTTAATAAGTAAAGAATAATTGTAACATAATAATCTTTAAGCATCAAAGCATAAGTAAATCTTGTTTGAGCAACAATATTATTGAATGTATCTTCTGTAATTGGAATTATTTTTTTCATCTTCCTTTCACCCACTTCTTTGATTGTTTTGATTTCATGATTTTAAATGTGTGTTCTTTAATTTTTTTGGTTGTAGATACTTTTTTTATTTTCTCCTTTGTAGTTCTATGAAAAACAAATTGGGAATTTAGTATTTTTACCTTTCCTTGCCTTCTTGTTGTCCAGATATCAACTTGCATTGGAACTTGGTCAGTATGTTTCCAGTAATTTGCAGCACTCCATCCGCCAATAAAATAATCTTTCCCATCCATGATTTCATCTGCAATAATGAAAGGGTGATCTGTCCATTTTCCAGTAGGAGCTTTAATCGGAACAAGGAAATATTTTCTTCTATTGATCTTTATAATTCTTCCTTTCTTACGAAGCTTATATATTGTAAATCTCATCTTGTTATCACTATCAAAATATTTAGTAATATCTTTAGTACTAAAATAGTACTTTTTCTGAAATTCTAGGTTTGCTACAATTTCCATTTCTTTTTTTGATAATCCTTGCATTTTAACACCAATATTTGTATATTACAAATAATGATGTTAATAATATATAAATGTTTCGTTTTTGTAGGTATATGGCCATATACTTGAAGTATATGAATTTCATACTTCAATACTCAGCACTTCAACCTTTTCTTTGTATTCCTCTAAGTCCATCTCTCCATTAGCATATCTTAATTGAAGTATTTGCATAGGGTCGATTATATTGTTATAGTTGGCTTTCTTTTCCTTCTTTCCAAAGGCAAAGTTAATTTTATCCTTCAAGTCTTTGTTGCTTATATAGGCGTATATTTGCGTTGTGTGTATATCTGAATGGCCTAGAGCCCTCTGGACATAGTAAAGATCAACTCCTTTTTCTAGTAAATAAGTAGCATAAGTATGTCTTAAAGTATGAAAGCTGTAAGCATATCTTGGCTGGCCTGTTATTGTATTGCGAAGAAATACAGATAGATCAGCTTTTATTATGAACTTCCTGAATTTTTGTGTAAGTTGTGAACCATTCATCTTTTGCTTGTAAACAGAAGGAATAACATATTCTGATTCATGCACTCTTAGCCACTTTTCTAAAACAGGCTTTAATTTTTGAGGCAACATTACATATCTATCCTTGCTTCCTTTTCCTTGAACAACTTTGATCTTTTCATTCTCAAAATCTATATCTTTTTTCTTTAGATCACATACTTCACTTACTCTTAATCCGCAAAATAATGCAAGTAATGAAGCTACAAATACATTTGTGTCGTCGATACAAGAGAATAATTTCAATAATTGCTTTTTATTCAAAACATTAGGAAGTTTTCTTCCTTTTTCCTTTAATCTTCTTATGTTAGCCATTTTACATCCCTCTTATTAGTTTTAATCCTAATTCTTTTACATTTAGTTGCAAGGAAGTTTCTGTTTCATGTCTTCTTTCAAAGAATAATCTAGAAGCTTTCTTTTGGCTTATGTAATGGTTATTTAATTGAAACTTTATCTCATCTGGAACTCTTTCTAATAAACACCATTTGTAAACTGTGTATGGATTATAAGAATTCTCAATCAATAATTCATATAACTCTCTTTCTAAACCAATTAGAAAACCTTTCTTTTTGTTGTAATGAAATGTTCCTAACTTACTCAATATTTTGCACAAATCACGACCTTGCATCTGAGGAATTTCTTTGTTAATAAATTCCTTTACTTTTTCAAGTTGTTTAAAACAATCTTTACGAATACCTGCCATTTTTCACGACCTCCTTTTTTGTAGTTCGCTCAAATAGCCGAATTTGCAAGAATTAGGCGATTAGCTCAATAATTCGCAGTTTATAAACCTTTCTATTTTTATCACTATTACGTAGTTATATTGTTAATGTAAAACACCTACATATTTCAAAAACCATATAAACCTACAAAACACCTATTTCTCAGAGGGTGAAGAGTGTGGAGGACTTCAAATAGTTCTCTATTGTGCAAAATAAGCTTTTGTAGAGCTTAGAATGTGTATTATGCTCTTTAAAAGACTAAACAAGCGAAAACAAACAGAAACAGTAGCTTAGGTGAGGAAACATGGCAGAAGACAACTCTATTTTTGTGGGAAGTAAACCTTTTATGAACTATGTGACAAGTGTTGTGATGCAATTTACAACAAAGAATGCATCAGAAGTGATTGTAAAGGCACGAGGGAAGTTCATAAGCAGAGCTGTAGACATATCAGAAGTCGCAGCAAAAAGGTTCTTACAAGACCAAATTGATGTTAAAGACATCAAAATCAACAGTGAAGACTTTACAAACAAAGAAGGTAAAGAAGTAAGAGTCTCAACAATTGAGATCTTATTAGCAAAGAAATAAGCTCTTTTTTGCTTTTTTATTGGATTTAGATAGTTAATTTTATATAGTTCTCTAAGGTCTAGAATTTCTATGGGCCTGTAGCATAGCCTGGATAATAATTTCCAGAGAGTGCGGTCGGCTTCATCCTTTTGGAAGCTAGGGACCGATTAACCGGGGTTCGAATCCTCGCAGGCTCATTTTATTTCTTAATAACCCATACTAAATCCTGCCATTATTGCGTCTGCAAGGTAT
>CAZKVI010000027.1:0-22216 GCA_964556185.1 uncultured Methanosarcinales archaeon | reverse complement strand
ATTTCAATTACTTCTTATTGTAGAGGAGTTCAAATTGGTGGAAAACCTGGAAGTATTTGTGTTGCAGTTAAAGATTAATTCTTAAATTATATTACTTAACTTAGTTTAAATTATTCTAAACAAAATTTATAAATGATTATATAATTATATAACCTATATTATAAAGGTGATAATCATGGTTAAAAGAAAAGCAATCTCAATGGCTGGAAAAACAATAGTAATTTCTCTACCTTCTACTTGGGTTAAAAAGTATGGAATTAAAAAAGGAGATGAATTAGATATTAATGAACAATATAGAAGAGTTATAGTTAGCACTGACAAATTAATTAAAGGTGAAAAAGCAAACCTAGATGTTTCTGGTTCTAAAATTATCGCTAAAAGAAGTATTGATGCATTATTCAAAAGAGGTTATGATGAAGTTGAAGTTATTTACAATGACAAAAAAGAACTTGCTGAAATAAAACAAGCATTAAAATTAACCTCAACCACCTTCATGATGGTTGAAGAAAATAAGAAATCTCTAATCCTAAAAAGTATTGCAAACATTTCACAAGATGATTTTGATCCTGTGCTAAGGAGAATGATGATTCAATTTAAACAAATGAATAATGATTTACTCAAAGCAATAAAAGAAAATGACGACGAGAAAATAAAAGAAGTTAAAGAATTAGAACTTGAAAACAATAAACACACTCATTTCCTAAGAAGAGCAATTAACAAAGGAGCTTACGCTGATTATAGAACAATAACTACAATGTATACATTTCTTGAACAAATAGAAAACATTGCAGACGAGTGGAAATTCTTATGCCTACATTTAGAAAATAAAAAACCTAAACCAACTAAAGAAGTTATAAAAGTATTTGAAGAAGTAAATGACTACACTAAATTATTCTATAATGTCTTCTATAAACATAAAAAAGAAGATATTGAGTTATTCACTAGACAAAGAAAAGACTTGATTACAAAATTACTAAATCTATTCGAAGAACAAGATAAAGAAAATGCATGGATTATACATTATTTAATCAATATCACTCAACAACAATTTACATTACTTGGTCCAGTAATGGCAATAAAATCAGGAACACTCTAAACCATCAACATAAACACCAGGACATCCTGATATTGGTTGAACATTTCCATTTTCATCTTTAAAATAAACACAAACTTCTCTTTCTGTTCCTATTATTTCTTTTAATTCATCGCAATCTAAAGAATTTAAGATCATCATTTCATGATCATTAATAGTGTCATCTTCTACAACCTGTGCAAAAAAAGGTTTTTGACTTATAGTTGTTAATAATCCAAAGATAAATAGAAAACTAAATAATCCAACAATTATAAGTAAAGTATCAAAGTGGTTTCCTTTTTTCATTTTAACCAGTACAATTAACTCCTCCCATTTGAACATCATCACATCCAATAAACATTGAACCATTCAATAGTTTCATTGATCCATCTTCATTTTTTACATAAACACACATACTATTTGAAGTATCAAAAGTATCTTGTAGATAAGTACAATTCCAATTAGATATTAAATCTAATTCCTCTGTTGTTAAAACACCATCTTGGAAATAAGGATGCATCATTATACTAGCTGCTATTCGCTCTGCTTCTTGATCAACATCAGATTGTACTGATTTCTGTGAAATAATAGCATAAAACACCACTAAAGCAACTAGAAACAGCACAACTGCTATATATACTTCTGTTGAAAAAATCTGTCCTTTCTTCATGACAAAAATCATGAGTATTTTAATATATAAAGTTTCTCCTAAGGGCAAAAGAGCCATTAAGCTAATATATTACGTATTAAAATACGTAATATTTATAAACCAACCCAATTTCTGCCAGATATACACACAAAGGTGGAATATTATGGCATTATATTATCAAGCAAACACACAAGAATTAATAGAAAAAACAGCTGTTGAGCTCAAAAACTCAGGTAAAATCAGACCTCCTGAATGGGCTTCATATGTAAAAACAGGCTCTGATAGAGAAAGACCTCCACAAAATGAAGATTGGTGGTATATGAGATCAGCTGCAGTATTAAGAAAAGTAGCTGTAATGGGTCCAATTGGAGTATCTAAATTAAGAACAATTTTCGGCAGTAGAGTTAATAGAGGCCATAAAAAAGAAAAACATAGAAGAACAGGTGGAAATATATTAAGAAAAGTATTACAACAATTAGAAGCTGCTGAATATGTAAAAATGCAAAAAAAAGGTGTCCGAAAAGGTAGAATCTTAGCACCAGCAGGACAACAATTATTAGACAAAACAGCATTAAGTATAAAACCAAAAGTAAAGGATGTTCCTAAAGAACAACCTGTAAAAGCAGAAGTTCCAAAGGAAGAAACCAAAGCTTCTGTGGAAACAAAAGAAGCTCCTGTTAAAGAGACTAAAGAAACAAAAAATGAGTGAGATTGACGAAATAAGAAAAAAGAAACTTGAAGAATTACAAAATCAACAAAAAGATCAAGCTCAATTGCAAGGACAACTTGAACAAATAGAAACTTTAGCAAAACAAAAATTAACAAAAAACGCATTATTCAGATTTGGTACAGTAAAATCAGCAAACCCTGATCTTGCAATGCAAGCGATGGCTGCGATTGTACAAATAAAAAAAGAAGTCATAAACGATGATGACTTGAAGCGAATTTTACTTTTGCTTCAACCAAAAAAAAGAGACATCAAAATAACAAGGAAATAAAAATGGCAAGATTTATACATTTAAGCAAAAAGCTAAGATTAGCAAAAAAAGGTCGTCAAACTAGATGGGCTCCTTTTTGGACAGTTCCAAAAATATATGGAACAGGAAGAAGAGTTCACCCAGGTAGACATACTGAAGTAAAGAGAAGTTGGAGAAGAACCAGTACTGGAGCATAAAAATGGCAGACCTTGAGAGAACATATACTATTCCTTTAAGAAGTGAATGGCTTAAAACTCCTAGACATAGGAGAGCTAAGAAAGCCACAACTGCATTACGTGAGTTTCTACAAAAACATATGAAAACTGATGATGTTAAAATTGGAAAACACTTAAATGAAGAATTATGGAAACACGGAATTAAAAATCCACCATGTAAAGTTAAAGTTACTGTAATAAAAAAAGATGATGTTGCTAAAGCAGAATTATTTGGTAAAAAATACGAAGAAGCAATCAAAGCAGAAGAAGTTAAAGAAGATGCAAAAGGTCTTGATAAAGTAAAAGATATGTTAGCTGGTAAAGAGAAAGAAGTAACTGAAGAAGTTAAAGCAGAAGAAGAGAAGAAAGAGACTAAAGAAGAAAAACCAAAAGCAACTGAGAAAAAAGAAGTAAAAGCAGAAAAGAAAGAGACCAAGCCTGAAGAGAAAACAGAGAAACCTAAACCAGAAGTTTCCGAAGGAAACAAAGAAGTCGCAAAGACTTCTGAAGTAAAAGAAGAGAAAAAGCCTTCTACAGAAGCTAATAAGCAATAAACTTTTTAAACATCCTTTTTCTATCCATATTTTATGTCAAAGAAAGTTATTTTAATTGCAGATGATGAACCACATATACTAGAGTTATTTAGAATGACTTTAGGTGAAGATGACTATGATTTCTTAGAAGCTAAAAATGGTAAAGAAGTTATGGATCTAGTTAGTAAGAAAAAACCAGACTTAGTTTTACTTGATGTAATGATGCCTGTGATGGATGGTTATGAAGTCGCAAAAAGACTTAGAGCAGATCCAGCTACAAAAAGTATTATAATTGCAATGGTATCTGCAAAAAAAGAAGATCATGATATCTTAACTGGGATAGACACAGGTGCAATTGCTTACATTACAAAACCTTTTAACCCATATGAATTACAAGAAAAAGTTAAAGAGTTGTTAAACATATGAAAAGAATATTTTTTCTAATAGCAATTATGTTATTAATGATTGGATGTACTGAAATACAAATTGAAGAAGAACAAGAAACAGAACCTACAGAAGGTTATGAACTAGAAAAATATGAAATTAGTAAAGATAGTGATATTGGAAATGAAGTTTTCTATTCAATAAGATTAACTAACTTTGGACCAGAACCAGATTATATTGAAGCAAACAAAGGAGATGTATTAAAATTAGAAATTGTTAATGAGATTGATCATGTCAATGAAAATAATGACGTTGAGTATAGTGGTAGTTCAGGTTATAATACATTTGAAAGAAACTCAAGATTTATAATTTATGAATATAAAGTAGACGAAGTGTTAGAAAGACTCGGCTCATTAGACATTACAATGACATTAGACAAAACAGGAACATTTGATTTTGGCGATGACACAGAAAACATCCCAAAAGGTACTTTAGTAGTGAACTAACTCCAACTATCCAATCCTTTTTGTATTTGTTTTGGTTTTATTATTTCTTTTTTAGGAATTTTTGGATCACCAACTTTTGGAATTCCATAAACTCCATCATAACCAGGAATTACTTCAATACCGCCGGCTCTATTTTTCATTATAATATCTGCGAATTCGTCGTCGGTAATTGCTGCAATTTTCTCTTTTTCCATATTCATTAGAATATCTAATTCACTTCTTCCTTCAGATAAAGCATTAAATTTCTCCCAAATTTTCTTTGTTGCAATACCTGCTTTGTAATGCAAAGATAATAACTCACTAACAGGTATCATTTTCTTAAAAGGTGGTGCATTCTTAGGTTCTTCTCTATCTGCTAATTCATCTACTCTTTGTTCTACACCAACTGTTAAAGGCTTTCCACAAACCGGACAAATATTTCTTAATTTTATTGCTTCTTTTGGACTTAAATTAACTCCGCAATTTCTATGGCCAGTAAAGTGATACTTTCCAAAACCAGGATCTACTTCAATAGTTTCTTTTAAACCTTCACCTGTTCTTACTGCTTTCAAAATATTATCATAAGTTAAATTTTTCATAGAAAACAATGTTGCTTCCCTACCTAATCTCCATGGCCAAAAAGAATGACTATCTGAAAAAGATAGAAGTTGAATATTATCTAATTCACTTAATCTCCTATTCATATCAGGATCACTACTTAATCCTGTTTCAATTGCATGAACATTTTTAACTTGATCATCAAAACATTCTTTTATTGAATCATAACCAGAATTTGCACCAAGCATTCCAAACCAAGGTGTCCAAATATGTGCAGGAATAACTTCTATTTTTTTATCTATTTGCATCATATTCTCAACAAAGTCAGGAGAAGGAATTTTAAAAATAGGTCTACCATCATAATCAATTCTTCCATGTTTTAATAAATAATCAGTTATTTGCTCAACAACTTCTAAGTTTGGCGCAAACAAAACATGATGAACTCTTCTACCTTTACCATGATGTGTATAAATTAATGATACTTCTGAAGTTAACATAAAATTAAAGCCTGTTTTTGTTTGAAAAATCCCAGAGTTATCAACTTCAGTTAATTCACTCTTTATTTCCTTAATCCATTCTGGATGAGTAAAATCACCTGTTCCAATTAAATTAACACCTTTGATCTTTCCATATTTCTCTAAGTTTTTGATAACTAAATCTTTAGAACATGCCCTTGAAAACTTTGAATGAATGTGTAAATCTGATATTATATCCATACCAATGTCAATTTACTATTCATTTAAATGTATTATCAATAACAATAGCACAATTATCAATAATTTTTTAAAGAATAAACATCCAAGAAAGTTTATGGATTGGAGTCATTTAATAACATCAATACTTATTTTAGTAGTTTCATCTATTCCACTATATTTAGCAGTCAATTTATTAGGTGGAAGAGCTTCTTTATTGAAAGTTATTCTAGTTAATTTAGCAATTGGATTCTTAGATGGCTTAATTACTAGTAAATTTGGATTCTTTGCTACAGTTATATCTTTTGTAGTTTTATTAGCAATCTATAAAATAATGTTTGATCTAGGTTGGATTAGAGCATTTTTTGCATGGATATTACAAGCAGCATTAGCTATTCTATTGACTATTTTAGTACATAGGTATGTGCTTTAAGCCTTAAACACTGAATCTCCTCTATTGACTTTTCCATCTAATTTCAAACCCACTGCATCGCCTGCTTTTGCTTTCTCAACAGGGCTATGCTCAACTTGCATAGAAGTAATCTCTTGTTCAAATGGTTCATTACTTTGTATATAGATCTTATCGCCCACTTTTACAGGAGCTGTAACCTCAAAAACACCAACACCAATCTTATCAAAGAAATGTGTTATTTTCCCAATTTTTTCCCTTGTTTCTTCCATAATACCACCCAATATTATAAGGCAGCCATAGTATTTATGTTTTGTTTTTAGTATATCTTTTATATATAGAAGATACTAATTCTATATATTAATCACTCTAAAGTACTCAAATAACCGAAAGGTTTATATAGTAGTAGCTCCTTACACTACTTAAGGGTGATGGTTTTGAACGATGATAACAAGGGTGCAAATATACCTAATCAAGAAGAAGCTATAGATTCAAAGGTTGATGAAGATATAGACACAAAAGAAGAAACAGAGACTATTGAACTTAAAACAGACTCTGAACAAGAGTTTGAACAAGAAGAAATAGAAAAACCTTCATTTTCATTTCAACACAGAAATAAGGACTATGAAGATCCTTTTGATGATGATTATACAACTATAAGAGATAATCGCATTGATAACCATGAAAAACGAGAAAGTGGTTTTTGGTTTCAATAATAATATTCATATGGTGGAGCAAAGTCTTTCTCACTCGCATATCATCCCTCCCTGATTTTTGCTCCACTTTTCTTTTTCCCATGTAAATGGGGAAAAGCTTGAGAATCTTTGATTCTCATTGTTTTTTTCATTCTTGACTAATTTTCCTTCTTAACTAATAATGAATTCTTTAGTTAATATTCCCAAAATAATCAAAAAATATATAAGAATCAAGCTCTAGGAATGCTTTATGAGTATTCTACTATTACACCAAATAAAAGAAGATGATTTACATAATGTTGGTGAAAAAGTTGTAAAACTAGCTAAATTAAGGGATGCATTTCCTATGCCAGATGGATTTGTTCTTCAAAAAAGTATTTTTGAGGACTTTCTAAGGCAAACAGAACTCTTTGAAAGAATAAGAAACATTGAAGACAGTATTATTCCCGATGATAAAGAAGACCTTCAATCAAAGGCAAATAGAATTCAACAATTAATTGTTTCTGTAGATATGCCAAATGCTCTTGCAACATTAATAGTTGACCAATATGAAGCAATGAATATTGACAAAGATAAACCAATCTCAGATATTGTTGCTGATACTTCAAATTTAGTTGTTGCAGTAAGAGCATCTTCTATTGGATATGTTGATGATAAAAAAATGCATATGAGTTTCTTAAACATCAATGGTAAAGAAAGACTAATAAAAGCAGTCCAAACTGTTTTTGCATCTTTTTACACTGCAAAAGCTGTATTTTATAGATTAGAAAACAACATAACAGATGCATCAATGGCAGTTTTAATTCAAAAAATGATACCTGCAGAAGCTTCTGGAATGATTTATTCTACTAACCCAACTAACACTGAACACATGCTAATGTTAGTTTGCAAAGGTCTTGGTAGTACAATTACAAATAATTTAGCAATCCCAGATAGATATGTTATTGAAAAGAATAGTCTAGAAGTAGTTGATATGTCTATAAAAAGACAAGAACATATGTTTACAAATGATGAACAAAAAAACAGAACAGTAAAACTTGAATTAAGTAGTAGAGATGCACTTGGTCAAAAAATAACTACAAAACAAATAAAAGAAGTCGCAGGAAGAGCTAAAAGAATTGAAAATGAATTTAATAGACCACAACTTATTGAATTTGTTGTAAAAGGAGACACATATTATGTTCTACAATCGCAAAACATTGATGGTTTAGACAATTTACCTAAAGATACAACAATTACTGAAGAGGAAACTACAGAAGAAACAACTAATAATATGAAAGAACCAGAGGAAGAAACACCTACAGAAAACTATGAACCAACTGAATTAGATAAACAGATAATGGAAGCAGCTGATAATTCTGAAACAGAAATAACCACTGAGCCTGAGGAAGAGGAAGCAAGTGAAGTTGACGAAGAAGCACCAGCTTCTGAAGAACCTCAAGAAGATACAGTTGATGAACCAATTGATATGGAAGAAAAAGAAGAATCTGAAGAAGAGAATAATGAAGAACCAACTATTGAATCTGAAGAACCTGAGACAGAAGATAAAACTGATGAAGAACCACAAGAAGAAGAATCTGAACTAGAAGAAGTAGATGATGAACCTGAAGAAGTTATTGAAGAGAAAGAAACAGAACCAACTGACGATTTTAAGGAAGAAGAACCAGTCGATGAGTATGAAGAAGTTAGGGAAGAAGAAACAGAGGAGGAAGTTTCCGAACCAGAAGAAGATGATTCTGAAGATGAAAACCCCATCGAAGAAATAAAAGTTTCCGAAGGAAACGAAGAAGTCTTAAAGACTTTTGTAGAATCTTCTCCAATGTTTGATGATACTGTTGAAGATGATGAAGAGAAAGAAGTTGACGAACCAGAGGAGGAAGATAATAACGAAGAGCCTCAAGAAGACACTGATGAAGTAGAAGATAATACAGAAGATTCTGATAACGAAACAGAAGAAAACACAGAAACAGATGATGAGGAACCTGAAGATGAACCAACAGAAGATTCAAATGATAAATCTGAAGAAGAAACACACGACGAAGATGAACATATCGCAATCACAAAAGATGAAGAAGACGATGAAAATAATTTAGAAGTTCAACAAATGGCAGAACAATTAGCTACAGAAACTGATGATAATGATTATAGTGAAAATATACAAGATGAAAATACTATAATTGAAGATGAACCACATTCTATTGTAGAAAACGAAGACCCAGTTGAAGCAACAACTCAACAAGCAGGAAGTCTTATTGTAAGTGCTCACACCGCTGTACAAAATGCATTATTTCAAAAATATATGGATAAATTCAATGAAGAACCAACTGATTTCCAATATGTTATGGATAAACTAAACCAAGATAATGATCTCCAACACGAAGATGAAATAATTAAACTAAGAAGTATCTACATGGATTACTTAGAAAGACAAAAAGATCCTTCTCCAAAAGATGTGAAATTCTCTCTAGAAGTAATGCAAAAGTTTGTTGATTAGTGCTCTAACACAATTATCTTCTTACTTAAACTTTTATGCAAATAATAAGTAAATTCTTCTTTAACATGCCATTTTCCAATAACTTTCTTTGCAGAAACAAAATCAGGCAAACCTACAACAATTGTATTTGTTAAATCATAAATATTCTTAAAAAATTCTTTATACGTTTTATCTAACTCAACATTCTTCGTATTCTTTGCATAAGGTAAGTCTGCAACAACACAACTCACCCTTTTATTTATCTTAGTTGCATCCTCAACCATTAAAGGACACATAACTTTAAAAGATTTCAAATTCTTTTCACATCTTTTAATCATTATACCATCAATATCACTTCCCCTACACATTATTCCCATTAATAATGCTTCTAATAAAATTCCACCTGTACCACAAAATGGATCTAATAAAATTCCTTTTTTTGTTCCAGAAAGATTCACCATTGCTCTGGCTAATTTTGGATTTAAAGAAGATGGATGTAATTCTGGCCTTAAGTGAGGTTTTCTTTTTAAAAAACCCTTTGAATTTTCCCAAACAGATAAACAAGCATAAATTTTGTCTGCAAAAATAAAAACTACTTTTGTTTTTGCATTCTTCAACTTAGCTGTTGGGTTTTTTATCCTTTTCCCAACCATAATAGCAAGTTCTTCTTGTTTAAAATCAGACTTACCAACTTTTGTAACTGAAAAACTTTCTTCATAATACCTTTTCCATGGGAAAAGTGCTATCTTTTGCTCAACTTCATGAGGTTTACAATGAAATAATACCTTATATGCTGCTTTAGTATAAGCCAATCGATTATAAAGATCTGATTTTGAATCAAGAATCAATAAATTCTCATAATCTCTTGATAATTTTGGCTTTAATAAAGCTAAAGCCTCTGCTTTAGCTAGTTCTGGATAGTCTTTAGTCAGCTCGAGAATATACATATATTAAGAATATACTTTACTATTTATAAAATATCTCCTAAGCACTACCATAAACAACAGAAGTCTTCGACTTCTTAGTTTATTACCATAAACTATTTAAGTAATTCAAGAACCACTGTATTTATAACCTTGTAGGGTGAGGTGGTTAAATGTCAGATTTCAAAACATTAGAAGACTGTGATTGTGAAGGAAAAAGAGTTTTATTAAGGTGTGACCACAATGTCCCATTAGATAAATGGGGTAATGTAGTTAATGACAAAAGAATTAGGGCAACTTTGCCAACTATTGAATATCTTCTTAAAAAAAGAGCTAGAATTATAGTAGCTACACATGTTGGAAGACCAAAAGGTAGAGTTATTGATGCTTTAAGAACAGATGGTGTTGCTGCTAGATTAGAATTATTATTACATATGCCTGTTAAAAAAGTAGATATGTGTGTTGGACCAAGAGTTAAAAGATCTGTAGCAGAACTAAGAGATGGAGAAGTTTTAGTATTAGAAAACGTACGTTTCTTTAATGAAGAATTAGATAATGATGAAGAATTTGCAAAAGAACTTGGATCAAATGCAGACATATTCATTAATGACGCTTTCGCAGTATGTCATAGAAGTCAAGCTTCTGTAACAGGTGTAACAAACCACCTTCCTAGTTATGCTGGTTATTTAGTTAAAAAAGAAATGGAAGTAATGGGAGAAGCATTGAAAAATCCTGAAAAACCATTTGTAGTAGTAATTGGTGGAAGTAAAAAAGATAAAATCCATGTAATTGAAAATGTGCTTGAAAAAGCAGATTATGTTATGATTGGTGGAAAACTTGCTAATACTTTCTTAAAAGTAAAAGGGATTAATATTGCATCAAGTAAATATGATGAAGAATCTCTTC
The DNA here is from genome assembly GCA_964556185.1 of uncultured Methanosarcinales archaeon. Taxonomy (GTDB): domain Archaea; phylum Nanobdellota; class Nanobdellia; order Woesearchaeales; family DSVV01; genus CAZKVI01. The sequence goes on along the minus strand of CAZKVI010000027.1, from coordinate 11,245 downwards.
CACTTGCCAAAGAACTATTAGAAAAAGCAAGTGAAAAATTAATTCTTCCAGTAGATGTTGTTGTAGCTGATAAATTTGAAACAGGCGCAGAAACTAAAGAAGTTCCTGTTGATGAAATTCCATTTGGATGGGTTATTGTTGATATTGGCTCAAAAACTCTTGAATTATACAAGCAAAAAATGGATCTTGCTAAAACAATTGTTTGGGGAGGACCAATTGGTGTCTTTGAAATTGACAAATTCGCCAGAGGAACAATGGGTCTTGCTAAATACCTTTCAGAACATCCTGGAACCACAATAGTTGGAGGAGGAGACTCAGCAGCCGCTGTAGAAAAGTTCAAATTAGCAGATAAAATGACTATTGTATCTACAGGAGGAGGAGCATCCTTAACAGTTCTCCAAGGCAAAGAATTAAAAGGTGTCAAAGCACTTGAAGAAAACGCTGCTAAACATACTAAAAGCAATTAATTGCTTTAGTACACAGCTAATTTTTTTTCCTATTCTACATACATAAACAATATAAATAACCCCTTAATCACAATCAATAGGTGAGGGAATGGCAAATATAACTAAACAAGAATTCAACAAAAAAATCACTGAATTAAACAACAATTTTGTGAAAAGTCTTAGAGATCTAAATACTTATTTTAATGAAGAAATCAACTCAATAAAAGACAATGTTTCTAATACTCAAGAATCTTTGCAAGAACTACATAAAAAAATTGACAATATAGATGAAAAAGAAGAAGATACAGTATCTGAAGAAAAACTTATAGAAGAACTTAACAAAGTTAAAGATGAAAAAATAAGCAGAAGAGAATTCAACAAACATGTTGTTATCTTAGATGCAAAAGTTCAGAATCTAAAAGAAGATATTGAAGAACTTGAGAAATCTGTTGATGAAGCAGATGAAATGATTATGAATACTAATATTCATATCCAAGGCAAAAAGAATAGTATAACGTAGTCACCATTTTTCTTTTGTAATTTTCAAATAATAAGCTAAATGTCTTAATCCAATATGAACTAAAGGCACTGCTACAAAATAAAAGACTAGCATTTGCCATGTAGGTAATTTAATTAATGAAATAAACACCACACCACCAATCAATAAATCCAATTGATCCCATGGAAAAAATGGTTCTCCTGGTCCAATATCTAATCTTCTCTTTACAGCACTTTCTACTGCATCACCAACTAAAACACCCATTCCAATCATAAAACCAAAATAAGCCCAATGTATTTGAGTAAAATCAATAAAACTTATTGACTGTATAAAAGGATAAACATACAATAATTTCATTATATACGCAATAACAATTGCTCCTAAAACTCCAAAAAAGAATCCCCTAAATGTTTTATTTCTCCCAAATAATGGCTTATTTTTAATTTTAATGTTAAAATCAATTGGATAATCTAAAAAAGGTATTTTTCTAGCAAATAAAGGCATCATATTAGCTACAGCTCCTGGAATCATTAAATACAAACACATCAATACAAAATTTACTAAACTCATAATACCATCACCAATATTCCGATAACAATTCCTAAAATAAAACCTGCAACAACTTCATAAAGAGTATGACCAGTATCCTCTTTTAATTTCTTGTTCTTTAATATGCTATTTATTGCTTTACTATTTAATGAAACAGCTGCTCTTACACCTAATGCATCCCTCATAACAATCAAACTAAAAATCAAAGCAATAAAAAACAAAGCAGAGAACCCCTCGACAAAATACAATGCCACCATCATTGCTGTAACTCCTGCAACATGTGCAGAAGGCATACCTCCAAATTCCATAAAGAATTTCCAAGTAAAATCTTTTTTAAAAAATAGTTTTAATAATTGTGCAACAATAATTGCTGCTAAAAAACTTATGAATATGCTCAGTGTTCCTTCCATTTTATTTCCTCATACTTTCTTAATTCTAAACTTTGAAACCATCAATATCCCCATAACAAAAAAGTAAATTAAGTAATAATACAAATTAAAACTAAAAAATAAACTAATAATATAGATTGCTGGCACTAAATAACCATTTGTAGTTATTGGTACACCTTCAAAATGCTTTACTTTTGTAACATTAAATCTTGCTAATCTCAACATTCCACAAACTACAAAGAAAATTAAGACAATAATTGAAATAACATCATTTAATCCAAGACAATAAGCAAATACAGCTGGTGCCACTCCAAAACTTACTAAATCACATAAACTATCTAATTCTTTTCCAAACTCAGTAGCACCTTCATTCATTAATCTAGCTACTTTACCGTCGAGAAAATCAAATAACACAGCTATTAACATAAATATTACTGCTTCTTTAAATTGTGAAGAAATTGCATAAAAAATACTCATTACACCAAATATAATATTACCAATTGTAAAAAAATCTGCTACTTTCATTAATTTTCTCATTTCATCTCACCAATAACTGTTTTCCCAGCATACATATTCTGTCCTTCTTTAATTTTAAGATTTATTTTTGGAGTTATTAAACATACTTGGCTCCCTAGATTAATTAATCCTAGATGTTGGCCTTTTTTAACTTTTTGATTTTCCTTTAAGTAACAAGATATTCTTCTAGCTAAGAATCCGGCAATTTGAATAACTTTAATTGTAATTTTACCTTTAATTACTGTTTCATTATTTTCATTTTCTAATGTGGCAGTCATATTATTTGCTTTAAACACTGCATTCAAGAATTTACCTTTTCTATGCTGAACTTTTGTAACAACCCCATCAATTGGTACACGTTGATAATGCACATGAAAAACATTCATACAAATAACAATTAAATAATGAGCTTTTGGTACATCTTTTGTAAATGTTGTAATTTTCCCAAATAAGCCTTTTTTTATTCCTAACTTAGACTTATCCATGCCTTTAATTTCAATAATCCTAACTAATTTCCCATCAGCAGGACTAATTATTGCCTTTGGGTTTTCTGGAGCAACTCTCCTAGGATTCCTAAGAAAGTAGAATCTCCAATACAAAACTAACAAAACAACTAATATTAGTGCTAAAAATAGACTATTCAACATACTATTTTAGAATAAATATACATTAATAAAAGTTTTGCTTACTTTAACAACCAAGTATTAGTAAGCGACAAAAATAATTCACAAATTAACGCTTACTAATGTTTGTAGAACATAACAAATTTATGTATTGTTTATGTTCTACATTATGTTCATCTTTAACAACTTTTTCAAAGATTTATACTTAGATCCTTTTGGATTCAATAACTTAGATACTGGAAATAACAAAGGAGTTAAACCAATAACCATTAACCCAGTAAATGCTTTTGAGAAATAAGACATTATAAAATTAAAATACCTAAACATTGGCAAATAATATGGATGCACTAACCCAGGAATCTTATCCATTAATTCAATATGTTGAATTCCTATTTTTCCATAATACAAATTCTCTAATTTTCCACCTTTTTGTACATAATTTTTCACATCAATGTATCCTTTAAGATAAACTAGATCTTTTGTACATGCACCTGGTTGTGATGTATCTGTTAATCCTCTTTTTGCTCTTAAAGTTAATTTCCAAGCAAGTTGTTTATCAAAATATTTTGTTAAATAATTATAAGTTTCTCTAAAACTACCTTGGAGAGATTTATCAATTGCTAAAACTCTACCTGCATAAATCCTTAATACCCTTGGATTTAAACAACCATTAAGTTCTTCATTGACGACAGCTAAACCCTCTTCTGTTTCTAAATAACCTGGAAAACCATATTCAAAAAGTTTGTATGGCTGCTCAGAACCATTTTCAATTCTCATAATATGTGTTCCAACTTCATGTACAATTAATCTTTTAACAATTTCATCAGAAAACTTTTCATTTTTCTTAATTCTTAGTTCTCTTTCTGAACCCATAACAGCTGCCTTTGCAACCATATCTTTTTCTCTAACTTTCCAATGAACTCCGTATTGCAAAAAAACTCTTCGCATTTTTCTAACTAATTCTTTAGAAGAAATAGTTGCTTTTTGTTTTTTCTTTTTTAATTTCATTAATTTCCTTGCTTCTTTTACTAATTTTTTATCTGGTTTATCATAAAGTTGAATAGAATAATATGTAAAATCATTTAATCCTCTATTTTGCAATAAATTTGCCATTAAAAAAAGATCATCTCTTTTATTTCCTAAAATTTTGCCCATTACTGTTTTTCCTGGCTTCATATTCTTGAGTCTTTTTTTCATTAACTCAAGATTTTGTCTATAATTAGAATATTCAAATTGTGGTTCATAATCTTTGCTTTTGAAAAATTTCTCTTTTTCTTTAGCTGTATTTATTGGATTAATTGCAAAGAAAGATAGCTTGCCATATATGATTTTGAGATTCTTATCTATATTTTTGAGATTTTTACTTATGTTTCTATTCATTCCATTAACACCAATTGGCTATTAGTATACTTTTTTGTATATTTTGTATATATAAAGGTTTCTATTTCCAAAACATTTTTATTAAATCTTTCTTTGGATTCATAAAAGAGGTGATATTATGGCAAAAACATGTGATCCACATAGTTGCTGCACATTATGTGCATGGATAGTTCTTATTGTAGGTGTTTTGTTCCTATTAAGAGATGTGGCTGGATTAAATTATACATTTGGAATCCAATGGTATACAGTAGTATTCCTATTATTTGGACTTAAATGTATTATGAACCGGAAATAAATGAGGTGTTAAGATGGCTTTAGATGCAAAAGCAGCAGGCCTAGCAACAGGTATTCTCTGGGGCGCTGCAATGGGTTTATTAGCTTTGTTTAGTTTATTGTTTGGTTATGGAACAACATTTTTAGCAGTTTTTCAATCTATCTATGCATGGGGCTTTGGAGCAACATGGTTAGGAGTTTTACTAGGCTTAGTTTACGGCTTTGTAGATGGATTTTTAGCTGGTTTCATTACAATATGGCTTTACAATAAGTTTGCAAAATGAAATCTTTTTTTATTTTATTTTTTTCTTTAATTCTTATTTGTTTATTTGGTTGTAATAATACCAATGATATTATCTACATTAACAACAATGAAATCAAAGTAGAAATCGCAGACACACAACTAGAACAACAACAAGGTTTAATGAACAGAGAATATCTTGAAGAAGACTCTGGAATGTTATTTATCTTCACAGAAGAAGAAGAAAAATCATTCTGGATGAAAAACACATTAATTCCATTAGATATTATTTTTATAGGTGAAGATTATTTAATAAATGATATCTACAGTGTTTCACCTTGCGAAACAGATGAATGTGAATTATTCTCAGCAGATGCAATGTATGTCTTAGAAGTTAACAAAGGTTATTCTGAAGAAAATAATATTAACATAGGAGATTTTGTTGATTTGAGTTTAATTCAATAAATTTATTAATATATTAGTATAAGGCAATAATATGGTAACTAGAGTACTTATCATGGGAGCAGCTGGAAGAGATTTTCACAATTATCTAACTTATTACAAAAATAATAAGAATTACAAAGTAGTCTGCTTTACTGCAACACAAATTCCAGGCATTGAAAAAAGAAGTTTTCCTGCAAAATTAGCAAAAGGTAAATCTATCCCAATATGGCCAGAAAAAGATTTAGTAAAAATCATAAAAAAACACAAAATAGATGAAGTTGTGTTTAGCTACAGTGATATTTCTTATGCATTCTTAGCAAAAGTCAAGAAAAAAGTAGAAAAAGCAGGTGCTCATTTTGTATTACTTGATCCGTTCATAACTATGCTTAAATCTAAAAAGAAATTAATTGCAATCACTGCTATGAGAACAGGTTGTGGTAAATCACAAACAACCAGGAAAATAGCTTCCTATTTACTAAAGCGAAAAAAGAAAGTTGTTGTAATAAGACATCCAATGCCTTATGGTGATTTAGTCAAACAAGAAGTTCAAAGATTTGCAACAGTAAAAGATCTAGACAAACATAATTGTACAATCGAAGAAAGAGAAGAATATGAACAACATATTAACAATGGTGTAATTGTTTATGCTGGTGTAGATTACAAAAAAATATTGAAAAAAGCAGAAAAAGAAGCTGATTATATTCTCTGGGATGGTGGAAACAATGACACTCCATTCTACAAACCAGATTTATGGATTACAGTAGCAGACCCATTAAGATCTTCAAATGTAAAAACTTATTATCCAGGTAAATTAAATATTGAATTATCAGATATTATCTTAATTAACAAAGAAAATGCAGCTACAAAAACACAAATTAATTCAATTGTTAAACAAGTCAAACAATTAAACAAAAAAGCAAAGATAATCCACGCAGATTCAATTGTTATACCAGAAGATAAATCATTAATTAAAAACAAAAAAGTCTTGATTATAGAAGATGGGCCAACTTTAACACATGGAGGAATGAAATATGGTGCTGGTTATTTCGCAGCAAAATCTTTAACTAAAAAAATAGTCTGTCCAAAAAAATATGCAATTGGCTCAATAAAAAATGTTTATAAAAAATTCAAACTAGGCAAAATTTTGCCAGCAATGGGTTATGGTAAGAAACAAATGAAAGAACTTGAAAAAACAATAAATGCTATACCTTGTGATACAGTTGTTATTGCAACACCTTTCAATCTCTCTGCATTAATAAAAATTAATAAACCAACAGTAAGGATTTCTTATGCTTTAAAAGAAAAACGTAGTGGATTAAAAAATGTACTTAGAAGAATTTAATAAAGAAAAACAAAAGAAAATATTTGGAATTGAAACTTCAAATAAAGAAATCTTTGATATTTTGAAAGCCTGGATAGCAATTTCATTAGCTTTTTCTATTCTTTTATCAGGTTCAATGGGAATTACTTTATTATTCTATTTTTTAATATCTGGATTCACAGTTGGGATTGGATTTTTATTCCATGAACTAGCACATAAATTGATGGCACAGAAGTATAAGTGTTGGGCAGAATTCAGAAGCATGGACCATATGTTAATTATTGCAATTGTATGTTCATTTTTTGGCTTTGTATTAGCAGCACCAGGAGCAGTAATGATAAGAGGAACAATGCTCAAAGAAGAATACGGAAAAATATCTGCAGCAGGCCCATTAATGAACTTTATCTTAGCAATTGTATTCTTTGGAATAATGTTAATTAGTTCAAATGAATATGTTGTATTAATTGGAAATTACGGATTCTTTGTAAACACTTGGCTTGGATTGTTTAATTTAATACCATTTGGGATCTTCGACGGAATTAAGATTTACAGATGGAATAAATATGTCTGGGGTGGATTGTTAGCATTTGGTATTATATTGTTTGGAATGACTCAATTGTTCTAGAAAACTTTAAATAAATAGCTCTCAGAATTAACTTTGGTGAACAATAATGGAACATGATAAATACGCAATTTATATAATATGGTTAGTTGCAATTGTAGGTGTAGTTTCCTTGGTTGCTGTTTTTACAGGTGTAAATAGTCAAACAGTTACTGGACAAGCATTTGGAACTTGTTCTGATTCTGATGGTGGCGAGAATATATATAAAACAGGAACAACAATAGGATTAAGGAATGGTGGTTACCATGCATTCGAAGATTATTGTTATGATGGCTCAGAGATAGTAGAAGCTTGTGATAGTTGCCATTTGTATGAATTTTATTGTGATGGTGGATTTGTAAAACAAAGGCTTTATTGGTCAAGTTCTAGTAGTAATAACCTCTATTGTGAAAATGGAAGAATGGTTGAAGAAACATTAGATGATAGTGATGAACCAGGAGGAGAAGGTGAATTAGACACAGAAGAAGTTAACACAAACCATCCTGAAAGAAGTGAAGTCAACGATGAACCAATGTATTGGGGAGATGATGAAGGTGAACTAGATGAAGACATTATCTCAAATCGCATAGTCGATACAAGAACTCATTTTGATTAATTAAGGTGAACAATAATGGAACATGATAAATACGCAATTTATATAATATGGTTAGTTGCAATTGTAGGTGTAGTTTCCTTGGTTGCTGTTTTTACAGGAGTGAATAGTCAAACAGTTACAGGTCAAGCATTTGGAACTTGTTCAGACTCAGATGGTGGCGAGAATGCATATAAGACTGGAATAACAACAGGATTCATAAATGGTGGTTACCATACAGTCGAAGACTATTGTTATGATGGCACAAGTATTGTAGAAGCTTGTGATAGTTGTCATTTGTATGAATTCTATTGTGATGGTAGGTTTGTAAAATCAAGACTATATTGGTCAGGTTCTTACAATAGTTATTATAATAATATTTATTGTGAAAATGGAAGATTTGTTGAAGGAGTATTTGATGATGAAGAAGATGAATCCAATTCAGGAGATTTTGTTTTTGGGCTCACCGACTTTGAATATATAGTCGATACAAGAACTCATTTTGATTAATCCTTTTTTTTCCAATATATTTTTATACTAGAACTACTATACCATACTCATGCTTTGTCCAGAATGTAGTCAGGATATGGAAAAGATGAAGATTACAAAACACGGCGACGCGAGCTACCAAGAATACCAATGCCCGATGTGTCATAAAAAAGAATTCAAGGCATTAGGAGTTGATTTCAGTGGAATTTGAGACAAAAATAAAGAAAAAAGAATTTACCAAAATAGAGCAAGCACTTTATTCTGAAAGTAATTCAACAAATGAATTATTAGATAAATTAATGAATGCTCGAGAAGAAATGTTTGATGAACAGTTAGCAGCAGGCTTAAAACTTAAGAAATTCAAGGTTATAAAGTAAATGATTACTTCTTAGTTACACCTTATTTAAACCTATGGAAAAAACCCAAAGGTTTATATACCCTGTGAATTTACCTCATAAAACAATGGGACAACAAGAAGTTTACAATTTTTTGAAAGACAACAAGGGGAGATGGTTTACATCCAAAGAGATTAGCAGCAGCATTAGCGTCTCCATTGGATCTGTAACAATGAGCTTGAAAAAATTACGAAAAAGCCAAATGGTTAAGTACAAAAACACTGGCAAACGTAATGAATTCAAATATATGTTCAAACATGGATAACGAAAATTCAATATGAATTTTCGGAATAGTAAATTTAAGCTCCATAAGAATTTTTATCTCAACCTTAAAGTTCTAGTGTTATGCTTAAATTGACTATAATTTTTTTTCCATTTTTTCCTTCTATTTTTCTTTAAAATAGCCAATACCCTATAACCCAAAGGTTTATATATCCTAATTCATTCCCTAGTAGTTATTGGGGTTATTATAAATGAGAAGAACAGGATTAGTTACATTGTTGGTTGGTCTATTACATTTACCAGGTATTAGTTCATTAATTGGATGTGAAGGTGGAAGAGAAATAATTCCTTATTGTCTTCAAGACACTGATGAAGTTAATGAAGAAGAAACAACTAATTTTAGTGGCCCTAGCATAAAAGAAGGTGAAAATATAGATGTTTCTTACGATGTCACAGTTGTTGGCCAAGAATATTCTGAAAATGATTGTTCTTCATATGCTACAGTTAAGATAAATGGAATTGAACACACATTAGAATATTCAAAAGGAGAAGATGGACAATGTTATGGAGACTGTGTTGAATTAGATTCATCAGGAATAGGAGCTGGTAGCCTTGCAGGAGGAGGATGTGATCTTGGATATGAAAATGCAGATAGTGATGATAGTGATCTTGGAGTAGCTAAATTATGTTTACCTGATTACAACCTTGATTCAGAACAAGACATTGTTACTCCTGAGTATGTTACATTAAAATTCTATACAAGAGATCCAGATTGTGATGATGACAATGTTTGGACTCCAGGTGGTGACCCTGCCCCTGACGAATGGGGAGAAACAGCACCTGACGAATGGGTAGTAGAGTAATAATATTTATAAACAAACTAAGAATAATACTTCTCTATGATCGCAATAACCTTTCCAGATGGAACTAAAAAGCAATTGAAAAAAGGAATTACTGGCTTAGAAATAGCTAATTCTATATCAGAAGGATTAGGTAGAGCTGCCTTAGCAATTAAAGTAAATGATGAATTACTTGATTTATATGTTCCAATTGAGAAAAACGCAAAAATCCAAATTATAACTTTCAAAGATCCTGAAGGTAAAGATATTTTTTGGCATAGTGCTTCACACTTAATGACTCAAGCTGTTTTAAGGGTTTTTAATAAACAAAATATTGGATTAGGTGTAGGTTTTGCAATTGAAAATGGATTTTATCAAGATTATGATATGAAACCAATTCATCCAGACGATCTAAAAAAGATTGAAGATGAAATGAAAAAGATTGTAAAAGAAAAACAAGACATAAAATTCAAAGAAATTCCTAAAAAAGAAGCATTAAAATTCTATAAAAAAGATCCTTATAAAACTGAAATGATTGGAGATGTTCCTGGAAATAAAGTTAGAATGTATTGCCAAGGAGAATTTGAAAACCTTTGCAAAGGTCCACATGTAATTAACACAAAAGTTCTCAAGTCTTTCAAATTAATGAAAATTGCAGGCGCTTATTGGAGAGGAGATGCAAATAAACCACAATTACAAAGAATTTATGGAATTGCATTCCCAGATAAAAAAGAATTAAAGCAATATTTACATTTATTAGAAGAAGCAGAAAAAAGAGACCATAGAAAAATAGGTAAACATTTAGACTTATTTAGTTTCCATGAAGAAGGACCAGGTTTTCCATTTTTACATCCAAAAGGCATGGTTATTTGGAATGAATTATTAGATTATTGGAGAGAAGAACATAGAAAAGCAGATTATGTTGAAACAAGAACACCAGTAATGTTACATAGGGACCTATGGGAAAAATCTGGTCATTGGGAAAATTATAGAGAAAACATGTACACAACTCATGTTGATGACCAAGACTTTGCAATAAAACCAATGAACTGCCCAGGAGGAATGTTGGTTTACAAAGAAAAAGTTCATTCTTACAAAGAATTCCCATTAAGAGTTGCAGAAATTGGATTAGTTCATAGACATGAATTATCAGGAGTTCTAGCAGGAATGTTTAGAGTTAGATCATTTCATCAAGATGATGCTCATTTATACATGACAGAAGAACAAATTCAAAGTGAAGTTATTAGATTAATGAAATTAATTGATAAAATGTACAAAATGTTTGGATTTGAATACAATATAGAACTTTCTACAAGACCAGAAAAAAGAATTGGTAATGAAAAACTCTGGGATAAAGCAGAAGAAGCTTTACAAAATGCTTTGGAAAAATCTGGTTTTGAATTTAAAATTAATGAGGGTGATGGTG
>CAZKVI010000026.1:0-24121 GCA_964556185.1 uncultured Methanosarcinales archaeon | reverse complement strand
ATATTTGTACAATCACTAGGACAAGTTGTTTCTTCTTCATATCCACATTGCATATCTCCGCAAATAGTTAGTGTTACAGGTAGATATTGAGAACATGAGCTTACTAAAATTACTACTAATACCAGTAATATTGCAAAAACGACTCCCCTTTTTTCCATAGGTATGATTTGGGTAGCTTTTCTTTATAAAGTTTACGTGCTCTAGTTTAACAAATTATATAAAATCCCATGTTTTCTAGTTGGTTATGGAAACAGATGAACTTTCTCATTCATTAGATTTGGGGTCTAATTTAAAACAAGAAAAAGTAAGGGGTGAAGTAGAAAGAAAGCAGGATGAATTAAAAGACCCCCAAAAGAGACAAGAGAAGCAGAAAAGTTCGAAGGCTAAGATTGAAATGCCAAAATGGGCTGAGTTTTTCCAAAAGCATCAATTATGGATTTATTTGATTCTTATCTTATTTGTTCTTATTGGTCTTAGGTTTTATGCAGCTGATCTTAATACACTAGATGATCTTGCAAAAAGATCAGAAGAGACTGCATTAATAAACCAAATTACAGCAGAAGTTAATGAGCAATATTATTTTTACAGTAATTCAGAAAAACAAAATTTAATCTCACAATTATATTTAGAACAAGCAAAAGGTAGTGATTGGGAATCTATTGTTGGAGATCATGCACTTACTTTGAAAGAAAGTTATATGGATCCAGATGGTTTTCAATATTTATATGGGGTTGATCCCTATTATAATTATCAAGCTGCTAGAAATAAGGAGTTTGGTAATGTTTTCCCTGTTTTAGAATATTATTTCTATAAAATATGGTCTTTTTTTGATAAAGATCTTACATTATTTGGTGCAATCTTTTATTTGCCTTTGGTGTTTATGGTTTTATTATCTATTGTATTGTTCTTTTTTATTAGGAATTTTTTTAATAATGGAATTGCGTTTTTTACAACATTATTTTTTGTTATTCATCCGTTTTTTTTACAATATAGTTTATTGGGAATGGTTGATACAAATGTGTTAAATGTGTTATTTTTGGTTTTGGGAGCTTTTGTCTTTTTGCAGGTTTTTGAATGGAAAAATAAGCAGACAATTATTATTGGGTCTGTTTTTCTTGTTCTGATTGTAGTTGTGTTTAAGTATACTTGGTCAGGATATTATAGTTTATTGGCTTTAATTTTAACAACTTTGTTTTTGTATGGGGTTGTGTTCTTGTTTCATAGATTTACTTCAAAGATTTCATCACAATATAAGATGGGGATGTTAGTTGTGTTGATTTTTGCAGCTATTTTTGCATTAAAATATGGGTATACAATTGTTTTAGACTATTTGCCTAGTAGATTATTAAATTATTTGCATATTGGTCAAGAAACATTTTGGCCAGATGCATATTTAACAATTAAAGAATTGACTGGAGTTGGATTCTCAGGTTTAGTAGAATTAGTTGGTGGAAGATTACTTGCTTTGGTTTCATTTATTGGTTTTATCTGGATGTCATGGAAAGCATGGACAGAGAAGAATAAATGTTTCTTGTTATTGTTTGTTTGGTATTCTGCATTCTTTATAATTTCATTAAGTGCTGTTCGTTTTTTCCCATTTTTTATTCCTGTGTTTTGTATAATGCTGGGTTTTGTATTTTACAAAGTGTTTATGTTTTTGCTTTCTAAAGCAGAGAATCTTTTAGGTATAAATCATTATTCATTTAGAATTTTTCTTAGTGTTTTGTTGTTGGTTGTGTTATTAATTCCTATTTTTATACCTTTTTCTGGAGCTATTTTAGAGACTGGTAAGATAATACCTATAGTTGATGATGCAGTTTATGATACTGCTATTGCAATAAAAGAGAATTCTGATGAAGATTCAGTAATAAGTGTTTGGTGGGATCGTGGTCATATATTTAATGCATTAGCTGAGAGGAAAGTCCAGGTACAAGCATCCCCTAGAATGCCTCAAACTTATTGGCTAGCTACTTTTCTCACAACTGATAATGAGAATATTGCTGCAAATATTATAAGAATGTTAAATTGTAAGGGTTCTACAAAAGTTTTTAACTTAATTAGGGGAGTGAAAGGAAATTTATTAGCGGTTCCTTTGATGAAACAAGTTCTTTCGCAAGATAAATCAACTATGTTGAATTTTTTAGAAGAAAATGAACTTTCTACAGGAGTTTTTGATAATATTTATTGTGAACAACCAGATACTTATGTTGTTGTAATTGATGATTTACTACCTAAATTTTCTGTAATTCAGGAAATAGCTTTTTGGAATTTTGGAATTACTGAAGCACCAGAGTTAGTTGGGCTTTCAGAAACACAAACAATACAGCTTTTACAACAAGATTATGAGATGACAGAAGAAGAAGCTAAATTAGTTTATGATGAATTGTTTGCAGAGAAAACAATAACTCCAATACAACAATTTACTTGTTCTAAAGTATCAGAAGATAAAATTGATTGTAATATTCTAGAATATAAATTTGAGATTGACTTAGAAACAATGGAGGCTTTTTCTGGTAATTATTATCCAAAAGAATTATTTTTTGTCGAAGATAATCTTGTTTATTATAATGATTTTGAATTAAATACATTGCCTTATTCACTTATTGTCTTTGATAGAACTGGAACATATATGGCAATAATGGTAAGACAAGAAGTAGCACATTCAATGTATATTAGGATGTTATTATTAGAAGGAACCCTTTTTGAAAATTTTGATAAATTTACAGACTCAGCTAAGCCAGAGACAAAGCATGTTGTAAGCTATATGTTGAAAGATGTTGATGTAATTGATGATGTTATTGAAGAAGACTTAGAAAATGATACAGAATAAGAGCAATAATGAAATTCTTGCAAAGGAACATAAGTTATGTAATAATTTATTTTCTCAAGCAAAAGGATTAATGTTTTCTAAGCAAAAGAGTTTGGTTTTTGAGTTTAGTAATGAGAAGATTGTGTCATTACATATGTTTTTTGTTTTCTTTTCTATAGATGTGGTTTTTTTAGATGAAAATTTGAAAGTTGTTGAAATTAAGGAAAATTTTAAGCCGTTTTCATTTTATATTCCTAAAAACAAGGCAAAATATGTTTTAGAATTGAATTCTGGGAGTGTTGCAAGTACAAAAACTAAACTTGGTGATGTTATTCACTATCATTAGAAGAAGTGTTTTGTTTAGTTATTTCTGTTCCAATGATTTCTCCATCATCTGTAATTGTTTCGATAACTGTAGTTTCTTCTTTGATCATCTCTTTTTCACTTAAATCTAATTGATTACCAACAATATTTAGAACAAAAACTAGGATTACTAATGCAATAATTAAGATTGTTGCTATTCTCATGATATTTTATCCTTATATTGGATTTAAATAGTTTATGAAAAGATTATGTGTTTTGAAACCAAAAAGCTTTTTAAGGGGAGTTTTTTCCTTGGGCTGATGAATAAAAGGACTGTTAAATTGGTGGAATTTGCAGCTTTTTTACTGATAATAGCTGCTTTATTATTCTTACCAGTATTTGCAGATCAGTCTAGGGGGGGAGTTTCAGAAGGTGTTCTGGAGGAAGAGGAGAATGAATCTGGAGAATCTGAAGAAGCACATGATGAAAGCTCAGGCCACGGTATGGAATTTGCTATAACTTTCTTATATATTGCAATAATATTGTTAATAGCTAAATTATCAAATTTAGTTGAAAAATTTGGCCAGCCAGCTGTTTTAGGGGAACTAGTTATAGGTGTTTTAGCTGGAAACTTATTTTTATTAGGTATTTATGTATTTGAACCAATAAAGCATAATTCAATAATAGCATTTTTAGCAGAGCTAGGAGTTGTATTCTTATTATTTCAAATTGGTCTAGAATCAAATATTTCAGAAATGAGAAGAGTTGGTCTTAAGGCAGGTTTAGTAGCAATTGTAGGGGTTGTATTGCCTTTTGCATTAGGAACATGGGTTATTGGTCCATGGCTATTGCCAGGGTTAAGTTTTAATGCATACTTATTTTTAGGTGCTACTTTAACAGCAACATCTGTTGGAATCACTGCAAGGGTTTTCCAAGATTTAGGAAAATTAGATACAGCAGAAGCAAAGATAGTTTTAGGAGCAGCTGTAATTGATGATGTTCTAGGATTAGTTATTTTAGCAGTTGTTTCAGCAATGGTTACTTTAGGGGCAGTTAGCATAGGTATGGTTTCCTGGATTTTAGCAAAAGCAATATTATTTTTAGTTGGTGCAATCTTGTTTGGTCAGATAACTGCACCTTATTTTGGAAAATGGTTATCTAAGGTTCATACAGGCGTTGGTATGAAATTAACATTAGCAATTGTATTTGCTTTAGTATTTGCTTATTTAGCACAATTAATTGGCTTAGCTCCAATAGTCGGTGCTTTTGCAGCTGGATTAGTTCTTGATCCAGTACACTTTAGGTATTTTAAAGGAGCAGAAATTATATTTGCAATAAAAGATAAATTAAGAGGAGATGCTTCTGATACAAAGAAAAAAGTTAATAAGATTATTGAAAAACATGCACAAAAACATATCGAAGATTTAATTGAACCAGTAGCAATATTCTTGGTTCCAATATTTTTTGTAACAACAGGAATGGCTGTTAATTTGGAGACTTTGTTTAATGTACAAATATTAGCAGTTGCTTTAGCAATAACTGTAATTGCAATAATTGGGAAAGTAGTGGCTGGTTATGTTGCAGGTTCTGGTGTAAATAAAGCAATAATTGGTTGGGGAATGGTTCCTCGAGGAGAAGTTGGACTTATTTTTGCCTCAATTGGAAAAGGTTTAGGTGTTGTACCAGATAATGTGTTTTCAATAATTGTAATTGTTGTAATATTAACAACTTTAATAACTCCAGTTATTTTAACATATTTGTTAAGAAAGAATGAGATGAATGTTTAGTTCTTAGCTCTTTTCCATAATAATTCGAAATATTTTCTATAACTGTCTGCAACTGTTTTGTCTTTTATCAAAATTCCATATGGGCTTTCTGTGAAAATATTTATTGCAACTAAATCTCCAATAATAACTGTTTCTTGTAGTTGTTCAAATTCTTCTGGTAGGTATTTGATGTTGCTCTTGGAAATTTTTGTTAATTCTTCTCCAAAGTCTCTAATTGTTTCATCAAAGACTTGTCTTGCTTTGATTTTCTTATCTCTAAGTTTTGCATGAATGTTTCTCCACCAAGTTTCACCCATTGCATCAAAAGAAACTCTTTTTCCACCACCAAAAGTATTGTACTTTTTTCCATTTGAATTAATTAACTTGTTGTAAATTTCATTAATTCCTTTTTTGCCTTTGTAAATTGTAGCTTCTTTGTTTTCTTTTGCAAATTCTTGTTTATTTTTTAATTCAGGTAGAATTTGTTGGAATCTTTTCTTTTTATCATCAATAAAATTGTTAAAATTTTCAGGATCAGTTGCTTGGTAAACTCTTCTTTTTCCTTCTAAGATGTAATTGATTAATCCTTTTTCAATTAGTGAATTTAAGGCTCTATGAACTACTGAATTTTGAAGGTTTGATTTCTCTAGAACTTTTCCAGCAGTGGTGTTTCCAAGCTCTAATAATGCCATATAAACCTTGATTTCTGCTTGAGTAAGCCCAAGGTCTTCTAATATTGAAGTGTCCATATTTAATGGGTATGGGCTTTTATATTTAAGTCTTTCTATATGTAGTTCTATTTGGGAGGATAAATATTGATATAAGATGTATTAGTTCTTTAATTGTATATTATGGGGTGTTAAAATGAAAAAAGAAGATAATTCAGTATTGATTGTTGAAGATAATCAAAAACATATGGAAGATGCAAAAAGAGTTTTAAGTAGGTTTGGAATTGAATATGATCTTGCTTCTAATTTAGTAGAAGCTTTAGGTTATTTTAGAGAATATAGTTTTAATGGAATACTTAGTGATGTATTTTTCCCTTTGTCTGAAGGAGGGGTCGAAAGACCAAGCGGAGTTATTTTATGCGAATATGCTTTAGAACAAAATATTCCTATAGTTCTTTGCACAGATACATATCATCATGGACCAAAAACATCACCAGTAGATAATTATGCAAGAAAACAAGGAATTCCTTTAATTGATTCAGAAGATGTAAGGGGCGATGAAGAAGATGATACAAAGAATTGGGATAATGCAGTAATTGAATTATTAATTCAACAAGCTATTATGGAAAATCCTGAATTTTCTAGTCAAAGAGAAAGATTAAATAATTTAGTTTTTGAAGGTGATGTTTATTCGAATGATCATCCAACTTATGCTGCATGTAATCGAATTGCAGAAGAAGTTATTAGAACAGTATCAAAGGAGTATCTAACTACTTTGACTAAAATAGGAGCAAATGGTATTACTGGTAGGTCTTTTAGTGTTGATGCAGTTGCTTGGAAAGTACTAATGAAATTACCTAATTTCGCAGAAAATCATGGAGCTTGTCAACCTTACCAAGTTGATTTAGTTGCTTATGATTATTGATTTGGGTGTGGGTGGTTGAAGATCTCAGTAACCTTTTTAAACAAATGCTGTTTCTTGAAGGTAATCCGGGGCTGTAGTATAACCTGGCTAGAGAGATTGGTGTATTTGCACCATTTCGTTCAAAATAATCGGCTCCAAACTTTGTGGAGCGAGGAGGCGAAAGCCGATGACTTACAGAGGAATATACCGATTGATTTGGGTTCGAATCCCAACAGCCCCACTTTTCTTTATACTTCTAATTATTATTTAATAAACTAATTAAATTAAAAAGAAATCAAACTTACTTCTTCTTGCCTTTTTTCTTAGGTTCTTCTGGGAGATCTTCGAGTTCATCTTCTGTTGATAAGGCTCTCCAAACATAAAAACCAATTATTAAAGCAAGTAAAATAATCAAACCAAGTATCCACCAAATTAATGTCCAGTCCATTGGTTCTCCATCTTCAAGAGAATCAGTTAAGTCACTTACTTTAGCAACAATTGTTGGACTTGTTACAACTCCACCTCTTCCATCGTCTGCTGTGACTGTAAATTCTTCTTCACCAACCCATCTTTTGTCTGGTTTAAGAGTCATAATGTTGTTGTGGATTTCTGTTTTTACATTTTCCATATCAGTAGCAGTAAAGGTTAAAACATCTCTGTCTGCATCTTTGAAATAATCATATAAATCTAAGATAAATATTGTGTTTTCTTCAAATTCAATAACTAATTGTTTTTCTTCATCTGTTTCATCAATAATTTCGTCTTCTATTACAAATACTGGTTCTTCTGTCTCAGTTGTATCTTCTACATCTGGAGTTGTTTCATCTTCTGTATCTGTTTCCTCGTCGACAACTTCTGTTTCTTCTTGAGCAGATGGCATATATTCTATTACATCATAAAATACAACTATTGTGTCTTCATCTTCAACTTGTGCTTTTGCTTCATAAGGATCTGTACCAAGTGTGTTTACAAAGTCACTAAATACAACAATTCTTCCTGGGTCATCTTTAATAATATCATCTTTAGCTAATAGGATACCATCACCTATTCTTGATTGGTCATCCATTGGCTGTAATCTTTGTATAAATTGAGTTGCTTGGAATTTGTCAATGTTTTTCCTAGCAATAATTGGATTCTTTCCAACTAATATATAATTAATTTTTCCACCTTGATTAATATAAGTAAGTGTTTTTTCTTTAATTATATCAAATCTACTTACGCCTTGTTCTTCTACAAGACCACTCATACTAATATCAATAACAACAACAGTAATATAATCTTTAGGAACTTCTTCTATTGCTTCCATTTCTTCAGCAGTTGTTACATTAACTTCAACTTCTTCTTCTGGAATTGTTTCTTCTTCTTGAAGTTCATCAATCATGTCTTTTATTTCTTCAACCTCTTCTGATAAATCTCCAATGTATTCTGTATAATCTAGAGCATCAATAACATCTAATTCTATTTGCATATCTCTTACTTCTTGTTCTAATTCATTTAATCTTTCATCAAGATCACTAATTGCTTCTTGGTTTTCTTCTCCAAGTTCAAAAGCTTCTTCAATTTCTTCTAGTAATTCATCTTCAAGATCTTGAGCTTCTTTTTCTTTTACTAATAATTCATCCCAAAGAAGTTTGATTTCTTGTTCGTTATTATAAGCTACTTCTTCGACAACAGCAAGGGTTTCCTTAGTGTCATCAATTTCTGTTTCTAATTCTCCAACTTCATCATCTAGGATTTCAACTTGTTCTTGTAATTCTGTTATTAATTGTTCTGTTTGTGAAGAGTCTTCTAATTCTTCTTGCTCTTGTTGTTCATATTCTTGTTCTAATGCTGCGATGTATTCTTCAAGGTTAGTAATTTCTTGAGAAGTTTCATCTGCATGAGTTTCAATTAGGTTTTCTAGTGATTCAAGACCTTCTTCTGTTGCGAAATTTGTGTTGTTTAATTCTTGTTTTAAGATATTTATGTTAATTTCAATACTATCTAATTTATCTTGAACTTCATCGTAGTTCACTTCTTCTAATTCTAATTCAGAGATTGCATCATTTAGTTCTTCTAATTCTTCTTCTATATCTTCAATATCTTTTTCTCTTTCTTCTGCATCTCCTTCAAGGTAATCTTTAAGTTCTCTATTTTCTTCAGCAAGATTATCAATTCTTTCTTGTAATTCTTCTAATAAGCCTTGGTTTTCTTTTTTAGAACCTATTGCATCCATTAATTCGTTCCAGTTCTCGTCAGCAATTGCCGCTGCTCTACTACCAGCGCTACTTGCTTTGTCTGCTGCTTTGCCAAATGCATTGTATTGACATTGTGCTAAAGATAAGAATCCAATTAATAGTAAAAGTAATAATAACAATAACAACCATTTCCACCATCTTCCAAACCCTTGTCTAGTTTTAGATGGTCCTTTATCCTTGGTTTTTTTAACTGCAAATGTTTCTTTTTTAGTTGTTTTTGTCTTTTTCCTTCTTTTGAATAACCAGAATAATAGTAATAGTAATAATAGTATTAATGATACTAAAGGAAGTGTTAGCCATAGTGGATATTTGTTGTCAAGTTCTTCATAGTTTTCCAAGGTTTCTTGACTGCATTCTTTGTTTAATATTTCTTCAAATTCTTCTAGTGTTAAATTGTTTTCTTCTAAAGCAGAATTAAAAGAGTTTTCTAGAACTTCTTCATTGTCTTCGTCTGCAATTAAGCTAGAATCTCCAGCACCTAGGTCTGCTAGTTCACTTTCTCTTTCACTAATTTCTTCACTAAGGAAATTTAATAATGAAACATCTCCAGATACAACTGCTTCTGTTAATTGTTCTTCAAGAGAATCTAGTTCATCTTGTAATTCATCAATTCTTTCTTGATTATCTCCTTCACTATTTGTGTTTGGAGCAGCATAGTTTTGCCAATCATAATATTTCTCTAATAAATCTGAATCAAGGTCATCTGCACATACTTCTCCTGCTAATCTTTCTTCATATTTTTCATTTAATATTGGCCATGATAAGAATCCAACTAAGAATATTAATAAGACCAATAAGAATAATAAAGGTAACCATAATGGTGCTCCTTTTCCAGTGCTTTTTGTTTTTTCTTTTACTTTAGTTGCTTTTGTGGTTTCTGTTTCATCAGATGGCCTAGAGGCCAGGAGTAATAATAGTAATCCAAGTAAAATTAATAATAATACAATAAGTAATACTAACCAGTTCATCCAGTTTGTTTCTTTTTCTAAGCCAATACAGTCAACAACTTCAAATTCTATTGGAACAACATCGTGAATATCTCCTCTAGATGTTTTGCCGTCAAGAGCTATGATATAATCTCCTGCAGAACCAAGTGTTGGTGTAAAGAAAACAGGAAGTATATATTCTTGTTCACTTGCTAAAGTTACTGTGTTAACAGGCATAGTTACCCAAGGTGTTGCTATATTTGATTCAACTTCAAGGACATATGAATTAATAATATCACTTGGGTTTCCAAATTTAACTAATAATACATTTGTTGTGTTTTCACATGTTGCAAATTCAAGATCTTCTGCATATCCAAAGCTTAGATTAACTTCTTCTAGGCCACTTACATCAAATAATTCGCTAATACCCATATTGTAACCATAACATGCTCTTAGAATTTCCATTCTTATTGGTGTTATAATTTCTTTTTGATTACTAGAAGCTCTAGCAACAACATTGTGGTCAAATTCACCAAAGACATAACATGGTTTATTAACATATAAGAATATTTCTTCTGTTTCTCCAGAGCCAATCATTACTGGATTTTTAGAAAATACATAATGATCTGGGTCAACATCTTCAACATATAATTGATATATTTCAGTTTTTGCTTGTGAATTAGCTAAGTTTATTGTATAAGTAATTGGTGTGCAAGGACAAGCAGAAAATGCACTATAATCAGTATACATTGAGCCAGAAGAGCATTCTACAACATGAATTTCTTGAGAGACTAAGACGGAACCATCAAGGCTTCCGTATAATTCTAATTCAAGTGTATAATCTCCATTAGCATTGCAAGGGACGTTTCCATAAATATATACATCTGAGCTTTCACCTGGTTCTAAAATAAAACCATTTTGAGATAAAGTAATAAAATCTTTTGCACTTCCTTTAATTTCAATATAATATGTTTGAGGAACAGTGCCTGGATTATTAACATACAAAATATCATTATAAGGAGCACAACTACAAGCTGTTTTTTCACCATTTATAGCAGCAGAAAACTGTGTGATGGGGGCAATATCATGTTTGTATAATTCAACTTCTTCTTCAGCAGAGATTTGAATAGAAAATAAGAGTATAAATAGGAATAGAATAGTTAGTAATTGTAATTTTGCATTTTTCAACACTTACACCCTCCTCCCAAAAGGTTGTTGTGAACATAATTGTTATTTGATTAAATAAAATTTAAGTAAATAAAATAAAAAAAAGAGAAAGGAAAATCCTTTCAGTAGTAAGTTTGGTCATCATCGTCTTCGTCATCGCCTCTAAGCTTGTTAACTGCGATTATAAGTCCTAAGATAACTAATAGGACAACAAGGACGATTAATCCAACTTCTAAGCCTTTCTTTAGTGTGCTCCATCCAGATGCATCTTCTGCTTCTCCTGGTGTAACATTTGCTCTAAGTAAGACTTCTTGAAGTTCGTCACTTCCTGAGCTAAGTGTAACTCCGAAAGTTTGTAAACCAGAGACACCTTCGTTAGCAGCAACAAATAAGTAAACTGCTTCTGTTTCTCCAGCACCAACTACTACGACATTGCTTGGATCTACTCTAACAGTTCCCCAACCTTCGTATCCTTCAACACCAACGACATATGTTTTAGCATCGCCTTCAGCATTTTGAAGTGTGATTGGATAAACTGCGCCACCTTGGCCAGCAACTAAATCTTGTGATTCAGGTCCAACATAGATAACAGTTTTTGAATCTTCTGCTTCAGTTGTGGTTGTTTCTTCTGTACCAACAACGAAAAGATCAAAGTATTCTGTAACTGTTTCGTCACCGTCATCATATGTAACGCTAACTTCTACAGTGTATGTTCCTGTTTCAACGAATGAAGGGATTCTAATGTATAATTCTTCAGATGTTGAAGAATCATCTTCATCTACTTCATCGATATAATCTGCTGCGGTTAATCCAAGTTCAGGAATAGAAACTTGAACTTTTGTTCCTTCTTCATCATCTTCGTCTCCAACGTTTTCAACTCTAACAGTTGTTAGAAGTGATCTTCCAGCTTCAATTGTACTTCCTGGAGAAAAGACAACGTCTTTAATTAGGAATAATTCTTCTTGAGCTTCGATTTGTAATTCGTAATCTTCACAAACACTTAATCCACTTCTTGGTTCAACACAAACTCTTAATGAGTAATAGTCTTGATCAAGATCATGTGGAAAACTTAACTCAAGTCTTTCGACATATGTAGAATCTGCGTAGATTTCATCAACTCTTTCCCAGTCTTCTACATCTTCGCCATTGTTATCTTCATAGCCAGACATCCAAACTCTGACTTCAACATCATCTGCATTTTCTGTTGCAGTAAAATGTACTTTTACTTCGTATTCCTCGCCTCTTTCAACGTGTAATGAATTAGTTGAATCAGGGTTTAATTCATCATCGTCAAATTCGACTTCGTCAATTGTAACAAATGTTCCCATTTGAGCATTGACAACAGTCACTGCAAGGATTGCTATTAAAAAAAGCACCAGTGCGTTTAAAATTTTTTTCATTTTGGTATACCCCCATTGAATTGTTTTATTAGAGATTATAAACCTCTTGCTACTCATTTCGAGTAAACATAACTCCTATATAAATGTTTCGTTTTTGTAAACACTCAATAGTAGTTATTAAAGTGTATCATTGTAGAGTGGCTTTAGCTACTCTACTCTATGATTAGGATGTCTCTGTAACGTACTCTACGTACAAAATCATCGCTGATGGTTATCCTAACATCATACCATCCTGGAACAGCCCATTCAGGGATTTCTAGGTAAATTGTTCTTGCTTCATCGTCGTTTCTATTAAATTCAAATTCTGTTGTTGTTGAATAAACACCCAGTTCTTGAATTGTTGCAGATATCTTCATGTTGTCTCTATCTAGGTCTCCAATGTTTTCTACAATTACATGTAAAGGCAACCAATCGCCTGCTTTTACTTGTATTTCGTCATCCAAAAAGCTAATGCCTGCAATATATACATTTCTTCTTGGGTCATTGTCGTTTGTTACACTCTCAGACACTCTAATTGTCTTTGTTGCTGTTGCTTGTCCACCTAGTTCGTCTGTGATAGTTAGAGTAACGTCATAATCACCTTCATGTCTGAACCATGCAGACACTTGAGCATTATCACTGTCTTCTACTCCATCACCATTTAAATCCCAGGAATATGATAATTGTCCATAACCAGTGCTATCACTAGCATCAAATTGTACTAGTAATTCAGGTTCTCCTGATTCTGGATCAGCTGTAATTATAGCAGATACATCATCAACTGCTTCTAATTCAATAGAAGCTTCTGCTGTATTGTTTAAACTATCAGTAACATAAACTGTTGTAGTAACTACACCAGGTGTAGCTATGATAAATGCAGTGAATTCATCACCGTCATTATCATCAATAACTCCATCATTTGTCCAATCCCATTCAATTGTATATGGGGCAAGGCCACCATTAACAACTGCTTCAAGATCAGTTGTAAAAGGAGCATGACTTAATGTTTCAGCTGCATTAATTGAAACACTTAATTCTGCGTAATCAATATATGCAGTTGTTGTATCTGAGTCACATAAACCATCTGTATCACAAACTTCTAATGTAACTGTTCTTGTTGCAGGAACTGTATAAGTCCATGATGGATTTGGTAAATCATAACCTTCTAATTCATTTGTTCCATCGCTATTAAAGTCCCAGTAATAATATAGGTCTTCTGCTGCAGTGTTATCATCTGTAACAGTTGCATTAAATTCAACTGGAACATTTATGTCTGTGTAAACATCAGGACCAGCATCAACAACTGGAGCATTGTTTACACTAATGTAAGCTTCTGTAATATCATCATCACATTGAAATTCTGTATCACAAACTGTCAATATAACAGTGTATGTGCCAGCTGTTGTGTAAACATTAGTTGGGTTCATCAATCCAACTCCGTCTTGGTTAGGGGCTCCATCTCCATCAAAGTCCCAGTAAAAATGTAAGTCTGCTGTTGCATCAACATCATCAGATGATGCAGAACCATCAAAAGTAATTACATCATTAACATCACCAGTGTATGGACCATTTGCATCTGCAGTTGGGCCTTGTGATGTAATTGTTGCATCTGTTTGGAATACAGTAACATCTCCTGTGTCTTGGTCAGTAACAGTCATATTAATTGTGTATGTGCCAGATGCTGTGTAAGCATGAGTTACATTATGAACTAAACCATTAACATCTCCTGTTTCTGTTGCTGTTGCGTCACCATAATCCCATTCAACTGTAAAGTCTCCTAATGTAAGATCTTCAGCATAATAAACTTCTGCTTCCATTGAAATATCATTATTAATATTATCTACGTAAGGGCCGTTGTGGTTTACAACTAAAGTATAACCAGTTGCATTTACTACATCAGGTGTTTCATAGATTGATAATACATCAGAAGCACAAGCTTCATCAACTACTTCAGCTATAACTTCAACATAATATTCTCCTTGAGTTAGCCAATAGAATTGGAATTCTACTTCAAATGTTTCGTCAGCACCAATTTCTTCTACTGTGTAAGCTGAAACTACAAGATTATGATTTTCATCATAAACATTTACTGTGATGTTTGTTTCTGCTTCGTATAAATGATGGTAATCAAGGTAAAAACCAGACCCATCATCAATTCCACCCATAGGATAAACACCAAAGTTTGAATATGAAAAAGCACTTTCTACTTCAACTGTTAATACTAAAGGATCTTGAAAATTGAATTCAGTAGGAATATCTATATTAACAAATGCAGCTTCACAATCTGTTTTTTTACTTAATATGATTTCTTCTAAAAATGTCCATTCAATAGTATCACCATTTACAGGATTAGTACCATTTGGGTCAACATCCATATAATGTGTTTCTGCTGCAGGAAGATAACCATCTTTGAAAAAATATGTAATTAAGTCTTGTTCAGGATTACCTAAGGTTCCATAGTTTGTGTTAAAAGTAACTTCTCCTTCTCCTTGACTATTTGCTTGGTCAGTATCGTCTGCAATTGTTGGATTATTAAGTGAAGAACACAATGCGTCTGCACATTCAAATGCAAGAATATCATAAGATGGGACAACGTCAGCGTTTTCATCATACCCTGTATATTCAAATGTTACTGTTGCTAATGCGCTTGAAATGCTTAAAAGCATTATCATGGAAAAAATTAATAATAGTTTTTTCATGTTCTTTCACCACCTTATTCTGTATGCTCATCTGGAGCAGTATCATGACTTGGAGTATATTCATTTCCACCTTTTGGCGGGTTGTCAAGTAAGTCGTCTATTTCATCTTGTAATCTCTCTGCTTCAGCTTCTGCAGCTTTTCTTTTATTAGTTTGATCTACTGCTGCTATGATTCCTGCTGCTGTTCCAACAGCACCACCTATTGCAAGGACAGTTAAGCCAATTTGTTCAGGGGTATCGCCATCTACAGGATAAACTCCGATATCCATAGTTTGAGTTGGAACACTTATTTCTGTGCCATCAATTGTTGTTGTGAATGTTAAACCAAAGGAATAATCTTGTACAGCAGCATCTCTGTTTCCTGTTGTTGCTGTTCTTGATCCACTTGGACTAGAATGTGAATGATACTCTCCTACATCAAGAGTTTCATTAAACATAATTCTTGCTACAGGACTTCTGCCATTATTGTGTAAATAAGCTTTATCTTGTTCAATTGAAGCAGCAGAATGTGTTCCAGTATTCATTGTTGTTACTATTCCACTATCTGTAGCTTGAACACTATCTGTTTCATGAGCATCAAAAGTCATTGAGACTGTTGTATTGTTACCAATTAAAGGTGCTCCCCAAGTAGCTTTAGCATAATGGTTAAGTTGAGCAACATATTTTTCAACATCAAGTCTTGTTCCACTGTATACTTCTAATTGTCTTTCGCTTCCAGTTTCTGCTTGAGCTCTTCCAACTCTTCCAGTTGTTCCTTTGTATCTTGTTCTTATGGATAAATCAACAGCTCCAATTGCTTGAGCCATTCTTGATTGCCATTCTGTTGCAGTAATTTCTGCTTCAACAGCGCCTTCTAGAGAATCATCTTCTTCACTTGTTGCTCCATGTCCTAATGTTTCTACAGGTTCATCACCAGCCTCTTCGAAATCAGCAGCTTCTCCTTCTGTATCAGCTTCTTCATACCATGGTAAGCCTGCACCTTCAGCGAAAATATCTCCACCATTTGGTGTTTCTGCTTTTTCCATTTCACAATCAGCAGTAGTATCATTGCAAACTTTGAATCTAAGTGTTTCATAATCACTTAAATCATAAGCACTAGTATCAATACTTGATGTTCCATGTTCTATTTCTTCTGAAGAAAGCTCAATACCAGATGTACTTATTGTAACTGCTCCCATAGCTCTATCAAATGCATCAATTTGAAGAGTGTAAGTATCACTTCTACCTTCGTCTCTAGTTAGAGTAAGTGTATAAGTTTCAGATTCTGCGTCGTATGTTACTCCACTTAATGTTGCTCCGAAGCCAGTTGGTGCATCTATAATTATAACATCATCATCAGTTTCAAGAGTGTAGTGGACTTTGTGTTGTTCATAAGTTCTTACATCTCCTTGATTAATATGGATAGTTAGTTCGCCTTTATTTCCGTCACCTGTTAAACCAGCTCTTAATATTTCTTCTGTTAAATTAAAGCAATAAGCAGGGTGTGCAAAATCTTCGTCTACATCATCATCAGGATTTACTAATTGCATAGATCTAGTAACTTGTGTACTGCCTTCTCCTCCTTGGATCATTATTGAATCGATAGTTCTTGTATCAGTACCACTTTTTATTACGTCTGCTTTATCAACACATGCTCTCATGTCACCATAATTTCCATCGAGTACGCCGCCTTCTATTGTATAATCCATTGGTCTATCTTCTGTGCCAAAGCCACTTGGTATTGTTGCGGCACCTGCTGGTCCAGCTCCTAATATGGCAGTTAAACCACCTGCAAGAACTCTTAAAGTTGTTTGATAAGCTCTGTGTAATAAACTAGGTCCTTGAGAATCTTGATTTTGATAATTTCCGTCCATTTTGATATACCTCGTTTGTTTTGTATTGTTTTAGTTAAAATAAGGTCAATTTGGCCTTATTTATATATAATTGTACCCACTTCTGTCTTGGAATTGCGTAAAAAAAGGTATAATACCCCCAAATCAACCCCAAGGTATCTATTTGCCCCTTTTTAATGTGAAATTTAATTACTTTAGTGTAACGCCACATCTTATTTAAATCTTTTGATTATGTAATCACTGTTGTGTAAATATTTAAGTTCACTTCTTTATTGAATCTCAATATTTGTTGAGAGAATAATTATAATTATTTTTTTCATAGAAAAGTTTAAATAGTGGTAGCTATTACCAAGTGATGACCGATTTTAATTTTTCATAATAAAATATGTGTTCAAGGGGGTATATAAAATGGTAAGAAGTTTAGGAAATCTTGTAAGATCATTATTCTTAATAACAACTGCAGCAGTTTTTGGATCAGGATGTATTGATGAAAATATAAGTGACGACGATGATTCAGCAGATACAACACCTGGAGAAAATCCTTATGTTTGTCTAGAAGAAGGTCCTGTTGGTTTGTGGACTGAAGATAGAGCTGATGCAATGGGTATACCTCATGAAGTTTCACTTACAGATGATTTTACATATGAAGATGGTTTTGGACCAGCTGATGTTGCTGGTTATGATATTGTAGTTAGTAATTCAGGAATGTTTACAGTAAGTAAAGAAGAAGGTAATCCTTATGCTAGTGGTCCTCATAGTGTAGAAGGTAATGAAGAAGTAGTTAAACTTATGGATCAATATGTTTGTGGAGAGATTGATTATAGTGCTTTTGATCAAGATGGAAATCTAGCTGAAGAAGGTACAAATGCTGTTTGTTTTTATGTTGAAAGAAAAGACAACGGAAATCAAGAAGCAGATAGTTTTGAATTCCCTTCTGATGAGGGAGATGAAGATATGTTTACAATAGCAGGAATTCCTTCAGCTAATCCAGATGGAGGAGAAGGTCTTGTTTCATATGTCATGGATGATGTATCAACTGGACATGATGATTTAGTCTCAGGCGGTATAAATGTTGGTGTTTATGGAGTACGACAATTTGATGCTGATGGGGTAGAAATGATTGATTGTCCAGGTGGAGTCGCATATAATCCTTTACATGAAACTCAATCTGACAATGTGATTGAATAAGTCTTTCTTTTATTTTTCTATTTTCTTATTTATTCTTTTCTTTGTTTATAATGTATTATTGATAATATGTGAAAGTACTTCATAAACTTTATAAAACAGGTCAATTCTCAATGATTTGGGGAATATGAGCGAGCATACAGACAATAATAATACAAGTGATCAGTCAGAAAGTGATCAATTGGAAATAGGTGTAGACTTTAAACGACTAAAAGAGATTATTATAAAGTATAATGTTTTTCTTCTTCTATTGATTCCTATTATTGTAAGTGTTTTTCTTAGGGTTGGTCCTGTTTATTTGCCTTCGATGGATGATTATGCTGAAGACAATATGAAATCTTATGTAAAAAATCTTTTACAACAAGAAGTTCTTCAACAATATCCAAATCTTCCTGAGGCCAATAGAAATAGTATTGTTAATGAGAGGCTTCAAGAAGCTATGCAAGATGGTAAAGTTACTATACAAGGCCAGTTAGTTGATATCAATGCAGCTATAAAAGAAAATGCAGATTATTTAAGATCGAGGTTCCAAGATGAGAATGGATATACTTATCTTTTAGCAATAGATCCTTATCATTATTATAGATTATCAGAGAATGTTGTAGATCATGGTTTTGATAGAGATATTGAAGTGGAAGGAGGATATGTTGATTT
The DNA here is from genome assembly GCA_964556185.1 of uncultured Methanosarcinales archaeon. Classification (GTDB taxonomy): domain Archaea; phylum Nanobdellota; class Nanobdellia; order Woesearchaeales; family DSVV01; genus CAZKVI01. The sequence continues at coordinate 5,592 of CAZKVI010000026.1, read as the reverse complement.
ACATAACAGGGGCGGCCAGCAAATTGAGGATAGGATGTCTAGAACAAAAAAGATTTCAGATTTTCATGTCTTTTTTGAAGCTTATTTTTATAAGTTTATAAGTATATTTGATAAAGATACAACATTAATGAGAACATCTTTCTTTGTTCCTGTTATTTTTGCAGCACTTGCAACAATACCTGCTTTTTTTATTGGAAGAAGATTTGCTGGAAATATTGCAGGACTTTTGTCAGCTTTAATTATTGCAATTCATCCTTCTTTATTAACTAGAACTGTGGCAGGCTTTGCAGATACAGATGCATATAATGTCTTTTTCCCATTATTGATCATGTGGATATTTTTTGAGGCTTTCTATGCAAAGAAATCAAAGAATGCATATATTTTAATGGCACTCGCAGGGATTTTTATGGGGTTGTTCTCTTTTGCTTGGGCAGGGTGGTGGTATATTTTTGACTTCCTTATTTTTGTTTTAGTTGCTTACTTGGTTTATTTAGGAATAACTTATTTATTACATAAAGAGAATAAGGAAAAATTATTTTCATCAAGTTTACTCACTGCAATATTTATTATATTTTCAGGAATATCAACTACAATATTTTCTGATTTTTCAAGATTTACTTCAGCTCTTTTTCAACCTTTACATTTTACACAAATAAAAGATGTTGGACTTAAATTATGGCCAAATGTTTTGACTACTGTAGCTGAGATGAATCCTTCAAAATTATCTAGTACAATATCTCAAATTAGTTTGTCAACAATCGGAGTTTCAGGAACACAAGTAACTTTTTTTGCATCTTTCTTTTTTGCAATGCTTGGAATTATTTTTATTCTATTAAAAGATAAAGAAGTTAAAAAGAATAATCTATCGCTTTTTGCAGGGTCTTTGGTTTGGTATATCTTTTTAATGATTGTAATTAATAAAGTCTCTAGTCTTGTTTTTGTGTTGTTGGCTTTAGCTCCTTTAGTGTATGTATTCTATAAAACAACTGAGCTCAGACCACTATTTTTTATTTCATGTTTTGCGTGGTTCTCTTTTATATTGAAATTTAGAAAATTCTTTGATAATCATGTTTTATTATTTTTTGTGTTATTAATGCTTCCAATTGCAATTGCAATTGTTTATAGTATTGTTAAAAAACAACATATTGATATTAAAGCAGCAGTATTGTTGTTAGTTTGGTTTGCTGGTACACTTTATGCGTCAACTAAAGGAGTTAGATTTATTCTTCTTTTAGTTCCAGCATTTGCGATCGCATTAGGGTTTTCTTTAACACTTATTAAAGATCTTGTAGCTAGGTTGTTTGCAAGAATTATTGGATATGAAAAATGGTTGAAAATTGTTTTCACATGTGTTGTTTTTCTTTTACTTATTCCTCCTTTTATGTATTCTTTGGGAATTTCAAAACAACAAGTTCCAAGTATGAATGATGCTTGGTATAGTGCTTTAACAAAAATAAAAGAAGAATCACAAGAAGATGCGATTGTAACATCTTGGTGGGATTTTGGACATTGGTTTAAAGCACTTACTGATCGTGCAGTTACATTTGATGGGTCTTCTCAGGATTCTCCTATGGCACATTGGGTTGGTAGGGCATTACAAACATCGAATGAAAAAGAATCTGTTGGTATATTAAGGATGTTGGATTGTGGTTCTACAAGTGCCTTTGATACATTATATGAAATAAATAATCAAGATTTTATGAAAACAATTACAGAAATAAAAGCAATTATTCTTTTAGATAGAGATGAAGCAAAGTCTTATTTATTAGAACAAGGAATATCAGAAGTAGATACAGAGACTGTTTTACCATACAGTCATTGTGATCCACCTGAGGGGTATTTTATTACAAGTAATGATATGATTGGAAAGGGAGGAGTTTGGGCGCATTTTGGTTTATGGGATTTTGAAAAAGCATATTTAGTAAATATGGTAAATAGTGATACTGAAGAAGAAGTAATTTCATTTATGCAATCTTCTGGATATACATTAGATCAAGCAAATGAAAAATATGGGGTCATAAAAGCACTTGGTAAAGGAGCAGAAGCAAACAATTGGATCTCACCATGGCCTCAATATTATGGTACAGGGTCTTCATGTATTATGGAAGATTATAATATTGTTTGTAATAATGGAATTGTTGTTGATCAGCGAAATTGGACAGCAACATTATATGTAGAACAAGGTACAGCACCAGTTGCTTCTCTTGTTTATCTTGATGAGAATGGTAAATTTCAAGAGAAAATACTTTCAGAAGATCCAGAAGCTGTCGGAATTAGTGTAGGACTTATTCCTAAAACTAATGGTTATAATGGAATAATAATAGATTACAATCTTGCTACTTCAATGTTCCATCGTCTATTCTTTTATAGTGGACATGGACTAAGTTGCTTTGATTTATTTGATTCACAAAGACAAGTTACTGGTGGAGATATTTATGTTTGGAAAATTGATTGGGAATGTGCAAGTGAGAATGAAATTTATAGTGTTCAAGTGGTTAGTGAAGTAGAAGACACTGAAGAAGTTACAACTGATGTTGTTGATGAAGAAATTGAAGAAGAAGTATCAACTGAAGAAGATACTACAGAAGAAGTATCAACTGTAAATTAAATATTTTAGATTAAGAAAATGAAGCTTTCTATAATAATTCCAGTATATAATGAAGCAAAAACATTTATGCCACTCATTGAACGAGTTCTAGCAGTAAAAATTCCTAAAATAGAGAAAGAGATCATTATTGTAGAGAGCAATTCTACTGATGGCACAAAAGAATTAGTTAAAAAGTTTGAGAATAAAAAGAACTTTAAAATTATTTATCAGAAAAAACCAAGAGGTAAAGGCAGTGCATTAAAAAAAGCATTTAATTTTGTTACAGGAGATATTATTCTTATACAAGATGCTGATTTGGAATACAAACCAGAAGAATATTTTGAGTTATTAAAGCCAATCATTGCTGGTGAGACAAAGTTTGTTTTAGGAAGTAGACATCTTGGGAAACACGACTGGAAAATTCGTAAGTTTATTACTAATAAAATGTATGCAAAATTATTGAATTTTGGTGGAGTATTTTATACTTGGCTTTTTAATTTGTTGTATGGAGTTAAATTAACAGATCCAGCAACAATGTTTAAGGTTTTTAAGAAGGAATGTATAGATGGGATAAAGTTTAAGTCTAATTATTTTGAGTTAGATTGGGAAATTGTTGCAAAGTTTGTTCGTAAGGGAATTATTCCTAGAGAAGTACCTGTCAGTTATACATCTAGAACAGTTGCAGAAGGTAAAAAAATAAGGTTTTTTAGAGATGGGACACTTGTGTTGTTTGCAATAGTTTATTTTAGGTTTTTTAAGTAGTTACTTATATGATTTATTGATGTAAAATGATGAAAAATATCATAAAAAAATTACAATGGCAAGATTTTATTTTGATAGGTATAGTTCTGTTATTTTTGTTTGGTCAATGGTATGTTACTCACGATTTTCAACAACTTCCTTCTAATTTATTTGGTGGTGATTATTATTATCAAATGGGTTGTATAGAATCTATTAGAAGTGGAGGAGGGATGTTTGGTGGATGCAGTATATTAAATTCAGAACCAGGTTATTTTCCTTTGTATGGGAATCTGGTTGCGTTATTTGCAAACTTATTTAGTTTGGAAACACTTAATGCAATGGTGTATTTCTCTTTACTTTTAATATTAATTTCATTACTTATACTTTATTTAATTTTGTATTATTTTTTTAATGATAAAAACGTCTCTTTATTGGGGGTGTTATTATTTTTGCCCCTTAATATATTTCCAATCTTCAAATATACTGATTTTACTGAGGCATTATTGATTCCAATCTTGTTTTTTAGTGTTTTTTATTTTATAAAAAAGAAATCAATGAAAGCAGCGATATTATTTGGGGTTGTTTATGGGTTGAATGCTATATCTCATGGGATAGCTTTTGTCGCAGTAAATTTATTACTTTTGATGACTTTCTTTTATTGTATTTTCTCGAGAGTATTTTCCAAAAATGTTGGTGAAAGGATTAGATTCTCGAAAGCTGTTCTTGTAGGGAATTTTAAGAAATATATTCTATTATTTATTGTGATTTTTGTTATTGGTTTTGTAATTGCACAATTATATTGGTTTAATCCAATTTTTGTGTATCATGGAGATGCAAAACTTGAGAGCCATAAATGGAGTACAATTGATTATACTCCACTTTCAATGCAGTTTGATTTTTTATTTAAGACATTAAAAGATTTCTTTTTTAATTTTAGTTCTCTTTTTGCTGTTCTCTCATCAGTTCTTGGAGTTCTTGGTTTGTTTTATTTAATAAGAAACTTCAATGCAGATAAGTCACTAATTTATCATTTTATTATCTTTGTGTTGGTGGTTGGTGCTATAGGGGCATTTCATTACTTTATTACAGAATTATTATTTCAGAATAATTTAGTTCCAACTCATATGAGGAAGTTTTTGTTAGGACTCCCTGTTGTTTTATTGAGTTTATATGGAGTTAGTTCAGTTTTTAGGCAATACAAACAGTATGCTAAATATTTGTTTTTTGGTTTGTTAGTTTTATTATTAATTGTTCAAGCTCAAGTATATTTTGATATTAGTAATGATGGTTTAGTTCAACATGCAAAAGATCCATTAGATGGAATGTTTTTGGAAATGCAGGATTTTATTATGGAAAATACAGAAATTAATGATGTGTTTTTGTCAAATAATGAATTGAGTTTTATGTTAAGTGGACTGACAGGTAGAAAGCTTGTAGTTACAAGAAGGGCACAGAATAGTCCTTTTTTAGATTTTGATCAGAGACAAGCAGACGCAGCTATAATCTTGTATGGTACTAATAATGAGAAAAGAGAAGAATTATTAAAGAAGTATGGTGTAAAATATCTTTATTGGAATTATAAATGGATAGAAACAGAGTATTATTTTAATAAAGATACTATGAAAATAGAGATGGCTTTTGATCCACTGACTGTAATGGATAAATCAGAATGGAGAGGTTATTTTGATACATATGGTGTCCCTTATAAACCAGCTCATGATTGGTTAGATCCTGCTGCAGTAGGAGAAGGACATGAAAAATTAGATTTATTAAGAGTCTTACCATCGTATTATAATTTTGTGCAACCGTGGCAATTAGATTTAACTGTTAATAATTTAGAAGAAGTTTGGAGATATGAAGAGAATGGAACAATCATGGCGAACATATACAAAGTCAATTATTGACAAAGGTCTAAATTGGATTAAGAATACAAGTTGGCAAGATCGAGCTTTAATTATTTTTTTATTTTTTTATTGTATTGTTCAATTATATTTTCTCTCCTCTTTTGTACAAATTCCAGGACCAATTTATGGTGGTGATTTGTATAATCATTTTGGGCACATTAATCATATTAACTCTGGCCAGTTGCCTTTTATGAGTTATACTTTTTTAGGAGAATATGAGCATTATCCTTGGTTAGTGCATATTTTTGTAGTTATTTTTTCTAAAGTAACTGGTTTATCTATTTTGGGTGCGACACTTTGTTTTCCTGTAATAATATCTATTTTAGCAGGTATTCTTGCTTATCTTTGCGGTATGAAAAT
>CAZKVI010000025.1:22806-24899 GCA_964556185.1 uncultured Methanosarcinales archaeon | reverse complement strand
ATATGCAATGTGGATATGAAGAAGAAACAACTTGTCCTAGTGATTGTACAAATATTACTACTACCACTGATTGCACTGATATGGGTGGCACTGTATGTGGCACAGGAGAAATGTGCCCAGGTTATTCACTAAGTGAAGATTGGTGTTGTTCAGAAACTTGTGTAGCTCAAATTAGTCAAATAGATTTAGTCACTGGCAAAAATTATGTATCTATCCCATATGTAGAATTAAATGATAATGTTGAAGATATTATTCCAGCAGATGTATTAGCAAATGTTGAATCATTATATTATTATGATTGCCAAGAAGGTACTTGGCTACCATATCATACTGATCAAAGTATTCCGAGTGACCCTGATTTTAAATTAATGGCAGGTTATGGGTATGTATTTAAGATGGCAGCAGATGACACCTTATTACTAAGTGATATCAGAACCAACATGGATACTGTTATTGCGACAGAATCTCAAGCAAGGTCACCTCAAAATGTTCCTGTTTGTACTGGTTGGAACTTTGTAGCTAGTTCACATGGAGTTGACTTAACATCTACCCCATTATTAGATTACTTCTGGAACTTTAATGAAGGCACATACTCTATATGGCACATGCATCAAGATGGAGCATTTAGTGACATTGATCTTGGATACAATCATTTCCTAATTCCAACTTATACTTACTGGTTTTATGCTACTGAAGATGGTGAAATAGTACCATGAATCATACAGGAAAAATCTTAACAACACTAATTATATTTATGTTTTCAATAGGTTTAGCACTAGCATTCCCACCTATTGGACATCAATTTTATGGAGATGTTACTTTTACTGCATCTGATATTTCTTTTCATATTGATAGTTTAGAATTTGATTATACAATAAGTTCTAGCCAATATGGATATGACCCAATTGTAATGCTACCAGCAGATGATCCAGATACAGTTGATGTTGAAGGAGGAAATGACGGAGATTCTATTGAAATTTATATTGATAATGGATATGTTGGTGATTACATATACGAAATAGAAGGAATTACTAACTTAAACTTTGACACACCAGGCACAATAACTGGTGATGATGACGATGACGACAGTGGTGATGATGATGACGATGATGGAAATAATCCAAGCAATGAATATTTTTATTATGGTAGCAGCGGTTCAGGAGGAGATAATGGGTGTGTTCATTATTGGAGATGTGAAGACTGGGGTACTTGTGAATGGGTAAACAATGCTGGAGAACAATCAAGAACATGTGAATATGCAGGTGATTGTGAAGGTGATTTCCCTTACCCACAATTAACTAATGAATGTGATTATGAACCAACATGCTTTGACAATATACAAAACCAAGGTGAAGAAGGCATAGATTGTGGTGGACCATGTGATCCATGTGCAACAACAGCACCAACTACTTCATGTTTTGACAGTATTAAAAATCAAGGTGAAGAAGGCATAGATTGTGGTGGACCATGTGATCCATGTGCAATTAAAAAAGAAATGCCTCAAAAATCAAATATTGGATCAATAATTTTATGGATAGTTATTTTAATTATACTTCTAGGCTTAGTAGCTTTAGCTTATCTAAAAAGAGATACAATAGCAGAATGGTATATTGAAACAAGACTTAAATATGCAGAATGGAGAAATAAATAAATCAAATTTCAATTATAATTTCTTTCTTTTTCTCATTAATTTCTTTTACTAATTTATGACCTTTCAATTTTTTCTTAATATCATTCCAAGTATGCTTTTTCCTAATAGAATTAAATTCATCTAAAAACTCCTTTAGAAATTGATAATTTTCATAGATTTTCTCACCAACTTTTTGAGAATCATTAGCTTGTTTCCCCATTTTAGCTAAAGTTGCTTCTTGAGCCTTAACCATATTATCTATCTTTTTCAAATCTTTCTCATATCTATATTGCGCAGCATCTTTTTGTTTTGCAATTGCTTTCTTTGTAAAAGCATTATTAAAAAGTTCATTAAAAGTCTTACTCTTCTCACAGTCTTTCTTTGTTTTCAAAGAAATTGGAAACATCTCTTTACCAATCTTATTTGGACATAATGGAAGTTTCTGCAATTCTTTAATTGCCTT
>CAZKVI010000025.1:0-22706 GCA_964556185.1 uncultured Methanosarcinales archaeon | reverse complement strand
TGTTCTATCTTTCCATCTTTTATTTTCTTTTGCAGACAAAATCTTCAAATTTTCATCACAAACAACTAAATTACCAGGTGGAATAAACTCTAAAAACAAATAGAATATTGCATCTTTTGTAGAAAACTTCAAACGTAAGATCCTCTCAAAATCAATTTGTGAAATCTCTCGCAAACGAGCATTCTTTAACTTTTTCCTCAAAAACACACACAAACCAGGAGGAGTTGTTGGAAAATCACCCTTATAATCTGTTAAATACAAATAATTTGGTATAACAACACGAAGCATATGCTTACCTTTACTAGTAACATGTACCTGGAACAAAAACTCTTTATCCTTCTGGTAAATCTTATCCATCCTAGCATCTTTTAAAACTTGTAACTCTTTTACCATACATGCTAAATCATAAGATGATATTTGATCTTTCATAAACAGATTAAAATAGAAGTAATATATAAAACTTACAGTCTTCTCTTCCTAATCAACTGTCAAAGTCTTGCTCAAATTCCTTGGAAAGTCTGGATCGATCCCCTTATCAATACTTGTATAATAAGCTATCAATTGTAATGGAACAACATTAATAATTGGACTTAAGAAATAATGACTATCTGGCACAGTAACATATTCACTTGAATAATTTGCTAAATCATCATTTTTCTGAGAAACTGTGATTACTTTTCCATCTCTACAAGATATTTCATTCATATGCGAAATAACCATATGTGCTTCATCCGGATTTGTTGCAAAAACAACTGGATAATCTTTTTCAATTATAGATAAAGGCCCGTGCTTGAACTCAGCACTATACATACCTTCGCAATGTATATAACTAACTTCTTTAATTTTCAATGCCCCTTCCATTGCAATACCAAAATTAATTCCATAACCTAAATAATAAAGATCTTTTCTATTAACTAATGTTTTAGCAACTTCTTTACATTTTTCATTAGTCGTCTTCATTGTTTCTTCAATTAATTCTGGAATTTTATCTGCTAAACCATAATAATTATCAATATCTAAACCTTTTTTCTCAGCTAGATTAACAGCAACATAAAACATCAACACAAGTTGGTTAATAAAAGTCTTTGTTGCTGGAACACTAATTTCTGGATCGCATGCCAAAGGCAAATAAACTTTGCTTCTATGGGCTAAACTAGAACCTAATGTGTTTAACACACCTAAAACAACACCCTTACCAATTTTTTCGCAATAATTAACAATATTAATCACATCTTTAGTTTCTCCAGATTGCGAAACACAAACAATAACTGTCTTTTCATCAACTGCATTACCATAAAGCTCAATAAATTCCGATGCCAATAAAGGATAAACAGGAGTGTTAGCAATTTTATTAAAATAATAAGCACCAACTAAACAAGAATTATAACTTGTTCCGCAACCAACTAAGAAAATCTGCGAAGCATTCTTTAATTCATTACAAAACTTATCTAAATAAGGAGATTGTTTTAACAACCCCAACATCGCTCTTGATTTTTCTGGTTGCTCATGTATTTCTTTAAGCATAAAATGATCAAAACCACCTTTTTCAGCTGATTCAATACTAACTTCACTCTCTTCAACATCTCTTTCAATAACATCACCTGTTTTAATATCTTTAATTACAAAATTACTATGGTCAAATTCAACAAATTCTCCATCTTTAAGATAAACAATATTCCTTGTTAGAGGCAATATAGACGGCAAATCAGATGAACAACAAATAAAACCTTCACCAACACCCATAAACAAACTACTTCCCATTTTAGCTGTATAGAACTTATTTTCAGAATTTCTTGTAATTGCAAAAGCATAATCTCCTTTCAGGTCTTTAGCTGCACTGATTATTGCTTTTCCCATATCATTTTCCTTACGGAAATGACTTTCAATAGCTTGAATTACCATTTCCCCATCATTTGTACTTCTAACTGTCTTTCCCTGTTCAATAAATTTCTTTCGTAACTGAATACAATTTACAATATTACCATTATGTGCGCCAACAATATCTTTTTCAGAGGCAAAATGAGGTTGTGCATTAACTTCATCAGGTTCTCCAAAAGTTGCCCAACGAAGTTGAGTTACTCCTCTAATTCCTTTCATCTGAGCAAAGCCTAAACGAGATGCAACTTCTTCTACTTTACCTTTATCTTTTCTTAAATCAATTTCTCCAGAACTTGAAATAGTAGCCGCGCCAACTGAATCATAACCTCTATACATTAGTTTCTTTGCTGCTTCAATTAAAATTTGTCCCATATCTTCTCTTTCTTTATCAAAAACAATTGCAAATATTCCGCACATCTTTCTACACCTCTATTATCAATGTCTTCATCAATATCTTTCTACACCGATCTATCTAACTTGTCTTATCTTTATTCAAAACTTCCCCTGGCAAAGTCATTGTATCTGGCCAGAGTTTTCTTCCTGGATAAATTGAAGTATGAATTCCTGTATGTACATTATCTCCAATTATTGTCCCAAACTTTCTTCTTCCTGTATTAATTAATTCACTCTTTACTGTTGTCCATACATTTTGATTATTGTGTTTTAAGTTTGCAGTTATTGTACTTGCACCCATATTACAACCAAAGCCCAAGACAGAATCACCAATATAAGAAAGATGACCTACTTTTGCATCATCAAAAAGAATACTATTCTTTACTTCAACTGCATTACCTACTTTACATCTATTTCCAATAGTTGTACATGGTCGTATATAACAATTAGGTCCAATATCGCACCCTTCGCCAATTATGACAGGGCCTTCAATATAAGCACCTGCTTTAACAACCGTACCTTCGCCAATTATGACAGGGCCTTTAATTGTTGCACCTTTCTCAACTTTACCTTTAACACATTCAGCACATTTATCTTCAACAAGCCCATTAAGCAAGATCTCATTAGCACCCAATAAATCCCAAGGATGTGTTAATGCAACCCATTTATCAGTTGTTATTGTTTTAATCTTAGCGCCATTAGCCAAAGTATTCAACGCATCAGTAAGCTCGATTTCTCCACGCTTACTTTTCTCTACTTTAGACAACAAATCAAATATTTTTTCATCAAGAACATAACATCCTGTATTTACTAAATTAGTTTGTGGTTCTGGATGTTTTTCCATAATTTCAACTACACAACAATCATTAGTAAGCACAGTACCAAATTGTTCTGGTGTTTCTGATTGTTGTAATAAGATAGCTAAATCATTTTCTAAACACTCTTTAATATCTTCTTTTGCAAAGAAATCATCTCCGCCCAACAATAGAAATTTACCAGAAACTAAATCTTTTGCTTGTAATAATGCATGACCAGTACCTAGCTGTTCTTTTTGCTCTACTAGAGTTATTTTCAAGTGCAAATTTTTCTTGTAATCTTCAATATGCTCTTGCATCATATCTTTTTTATATCCTACAATTAAGATAACTTCATCTACAAATTCTGCAATTGTATCAAGAGTATGATGTAAAAGTGTTTTATTTGCTATTTTTAGTAATGGTTTTGGTGTTGTTATAGATAAAGGACTCATTCTTTCTCCCTTACCTGCTGCCATAATAACTGCTTTCATTATTCTCCACCTCGTGCTTTTGCTAATAAATTTGATAATTTACTATGAATGTGATTATTTGTTGCAATTATACTTGTATCTTTTTGAAACTGAATTTCTTCTCCTTGTACTGTTGTTATCTTACCAGATGCTTCTTCTAAAATTAATACACCAGCTGCAATATCCCATGGTTTGATAAGCAGTTCCCAATACCCTTCTAATCTTCCACAAGCAGTATAACATAAATCAATAGCTGCACTACCTAACCTTCTGACTCCTTGTACATTATTAGTTACAGCACAAAATTCTTTTGTATTGTTATCCTGTTGCAGATGTTTATTAGCTGCAAAACCAGTAGCAACAACTGATTGTGTTAATTTTTTTATATTGGAAACATTTATTTTAGTATTATTAAAGAACGCTCCTTGTCCCTTAACAGCCCAAAACATTTCATCTAATGATGGAACATATACAACACCTACAACAATCTTATCATCTTTCTTAAGTCCAATAGAAACACAAAACATAGGTATACTATGAGCATAATTAACAGTTCCATCAATTGGATCAATAATCCATGTGTATTTTGAATTATGTTTTTCATCAAGATCTTTTTCTTCTGCTAAGAAATTATGATCTGGAAAATCTTGTTTTATAATTTTTACAATTATATCTTGAGAAAGTAAATCTACTTGAGTCACTATATCTGTTTCAGTAGATTTTGTAGATATTTGTTTTTCCTTATCAAAATAATCCATTTGAATTTTTCCAGCTTCTAAAGCAGCCTTTTTCGCAACTTCAAGAAATTTATCTAACTCGCCACTCATTTCATACACCAATTTCTTTTTTTATCTCTTCAACAATGTCATTTGCATATTTTTCAATCTCTTCTTGGTTTTTGCCTTCGATCATTACCCTACATATCTTTTCAGTTCCAGAATACCTAACTAACACACGACCATCATCAGCCAACGCATTTTCAACCTCACCAATCTTAGCAACAACACCACTAAGCCCATCAATATCCTTTTTCTCAGAAACTTCGCAATTAATCAAAACTTGTGGATAAGAATCCATGCAACTTGCAAGCTCTGACAATTTCTTTTCAGTCTTTTTCATAATCATTAACATTTGCAATGCAGTAATTGTTCCATCACCTGTTGTTGTATGCTTACCAAAAATAATATGGCCAGATTGTTCTCCACCTAAAATAAAATCAGACTTTTGCATTTCTTCCATTACATATCTGTCCCCTACTTTAGTCTTAATAACTTTAATACCTGCTTTTTTCATTGCAACATCTAAACCAATATTACTCATAACAGTAGCAACCAAAGTATCGTTCTTTAATTTGCCAATTTCCTTTAATCTTAGTGCTGCAATAGCTAAAATATGATCTCCATCAACAACATTTCCTTTTTCATCAACTAAAATACATCTATCAGCATCTCCATCTAAAGCAATACCAATATCAGCCTTACAATCAACAACAGCCTTTTGGATTTTATCTGGATGCAAACAACCAGCATCTTTGTTAATATTTAATCCATCTGGTTTATTATTAAGAACAACTACTTCTGCTCCAAGTTCTTCAAAAATTAATGGCGCAACCTTATAAGCAGCACCATGTGCACAATCTAATACAACTTTAAATCCATTTAATGAAGAATCTCCAATAGAATGTTTTGCAAATTCAATATAACGACCACGCGCATCTTCAATTTTATATGCTCTTCCCATCTTTTCAACAGGAATATCTGGTTTTACTCCTTCAAAAACAAGGCCTTCTATTTCTTCTTCAACTTCATCTGCTAATTTATATCCATTCTTATCAAAAAACTTAATTCCATTATCTCCAGCAGGATTATGCGAAGCAGAAACAACAATGCCTGCATCTGCTGCAAAACTCTTGATAAGGTGTGCAACAGCAGGAGTTGGAATTGGACCAACTAAATAAACATTAACACCCATTGAGCATAATCCAGAAGCAAGTGCATATTCAAAAATATAATTTGATCTTCTTGTATCTTTCCCAATTATAATCTTCGGCTTTTTTTTGTTATTACCATTTCTATTTTTACCAGAAGTAAAATACTTTGCAGCTGCTTGGCCAAGTTTCAAAGCTACTTCTGCAGTCATTGGATATACATTGGCTTTTCCACGTATTCCATCAGTACCAAATAATTTCTTTACCATAGCTACATTGGAAAGTTGATGTTTTATATAGTTAATTGAGAAGGAATTTATAGTAAAAAATGAGTTCTAGCCATTAAAGCAACAAACAACCGCAACAAACAACAAAACACCTTTACCAATACCAATACACCACAAAAATGCCACAATTCACCAATCCAAGACCAATCAACCAATATAACACATAACAATAATTATCAATCCCTATAAGAATATTATAAATCTATTCATAATAATAGAAAGATTTATATAATAATAAAAAACACCTTAGAACATGGAAAAGACTTACATCTTAAAAGAAAAAGATGGAAACTTCAAGTACAATGAAGCAGAGCAATTAGATAATCCTGCTGCATTAGAAATATTAAGCAATGAACTAAGAGTTAAGATCCTAAAAATTCTCGAAAAAAAACCAATGTATCCAGCTGAACTTGCTAAAGAACTAAAACTTCACGAACAAAAAATCTATTATCATATTAAACAAATGACAAATGCAGGAATTATCGAAATCGTCGAGAAAAAAGAGATAAGAGGCACTATTGCAAAAAAATACAAACCAAAGAATATGAATTTCTGCGTCGCATTAAAAGACAAATGGAAAGATGGTTCTAATTTAGTAAAACCAGAAGTGAATAAAGACATCGCAACTTTTTTTGCGCCTTTTATCAAAGATAATCATTTTACAGCTAAATTTGTAGTTGGAAGCCCAGACCCCCATGGTCCATATAAGGCCAGGGCAAGAGACGGTCATTATGCAATCGATCTTGCCTTGTACTTGGGCAAACTATGTGCTATTCCAGATCAATTCTCCACTAGTCTTGATGTAGATATTAAAGCAGCAGGCTATGAAAGTGAGAGTTTGATAGTTGTAGGTGGTCCAAAAACCAACTTAATAGCTTCAGAAATCAATAAAGTCTCACTTATCAAGTTTGAAGAATCACAAGGATGGGCTCTTGTATCCAATAAATCCCAGTATACAGATGAGGCTACAGGTATAATTTCCCGGGTGCCTAACCCATATAACCCAGATAGCTATATTCTACTACTAGCAGGCGTTAGTACACCAGGTTCAAAAGCAGCTGTAATCGCATTAACAAGGCACACTAGAGAGGTTCTAGCGCGCTTTTCTGGGCAGAAGAGCTTCTCTGTAGTAGTCCAGGGCTTTGACCTTGACGGAGACGGCAAAATCGACAGTATCGAAGTCCTAGAATAAGGCAAATTCTGGTAAAATCCATTAATTTTAAAGGATTTTGCCGACAAAATACTCACTCTAACCACTTAGCACTCACTTTACCTACTCTTTTTTTATTTTTTATAAAAAAATATCTCATTTTTTGTTAAAAATAAGGTAATTTTGAGTTTTGGCGAAAAAATAGAGGCAATTTTATCATAGTTGTCCATTGTAACGCATTATAATGCATTGCAATGCATTATAATGGCCATTGCAATGCATTGCAATGCCTAACTTTGAAAAAACATCAAAAAAATATAGAATTTTAGTATTAATTTTTAGAAAGTGTGTAAAATAGACTATTTAGAGCCAAAAAGTAGAATATTTAGTAGGTAAAGTGAGAGCTTGTAAATGGATGCTTGGCAAAAAATAATCAAAAAATCCAGAAATAATCAAAAAGAGAGAGTTTACACGTAAAAACAGCAAAAATGAGACAAAAAACGCATAAATACGCATTGCAATGCATTGTCTACATTATATTATCAATATTGGAAACATTGCCAACATTGGCACCACTAATAAGCACATTATGATAGCAGAAGCCCTGAGAAGGCATTATAATGCATTGCAATGCCCTTCTGGTATTTTCCCAGAATAAGAAAGCATAATACTTAAATCATTTGAAGATTATATATCTTCTTTATCTTTTCCTTATTAGTCAAATTAAAGAGCTTTACACCACTTGGAAGCGTGTGATCCTCTATTAACCCTTTTTTCTTCAAAGAATTCATATTTACACGTACTGTGTTGATGCTATGGCCTGTTTTTTGAGATATTGTATCATAACTCAAAGGATCTGCCTCATTAAATAGTAAAGTAAGTAATTTCTGCTCTGGATTAGATAATGGAGAATGGCTCATATGTACTATCTTAGTCTCAGGCTCTGGAACAGCTGTTTCAGCTATCTCCATTAGATCTTCTTTTAACTTTGAAACATGGCCTTTAACATGCTTTTCTACGTGCTTTTCAATATCTTTGTGAGACTTAGATTCATAATCTTCAAGCATTTCTTGGACTTCTTCCATAACCAAAGCTTTCATTTTCTTCTCATCAATCTTTGGCTTTGTGGTCTCTACTCTTTCATATAACTCAGTTAAATGCTCATTATAAACCCCAATAGCATTAGCTATTGATTCTTGCAGTTTCTGAAGGTCTTTTTGCTGCTTTTGTGAGCTCTCATTAAGGTATTCTATCCATTTGATTACCTTCTTCTGGTGCAATACAAGGTCTTGTTTTTGGACTAATAAATCTTGTTTATGTGAAGAATGAGACTCTTTTAATCCCATTGTATGCTCATGTAAATATGAAATCCACCTACTCTGTTCCATTAGATCATTTCTCATAGCAGAAAAAGCATCCATCACCTTAGAATTAAAAGCATCTAATCTAGCTTTAACAATTCTTTTATCATCTTTTTTGAAAATATCAAATAACCCCATTGGTTTTCCCCTAAGTGATTTTATCAGCAATTGATTATTTAAATCTTTTGGCCAATTCTTCCCATGGAATCTCCATATCTGTTTCAATAATCAAGATTTCATGGTTATTTTCCTTAGCTTCGACAAAGCAAATATCAAAGATCTCTGAATCTAAGTTCTCTCTAATCTTTTCTTTACTATACTCTCTTTCTTTAAGTCTCTTTTCTAGTTCTTTTAGATTACATTTAGTCACAATACAAAGATCTACAATATCATTTGGTAATTCATGTGAAAGATGTGAATCAATAACCACTTTATCTTCTTCTTTTATTATTGATTTTAGTACTCTATTTAGGTTTTTGACGTCGACAATCTCACAATCTCTTTCTTTATCATAACCATCACTTAAATCATTATCTTTCACAATTTTATTAGCATCAACATACTTAAATTTGAATCTTTTTGCTATTTCTTTTGCTAAAGTTGTTTTACCAGTGCAAGGTGTCCCTGTTACAATTATTGTTTCCATTTTATTTCATTCTACTTTGTTTTTTATTAAATACTTTTTGATAAATCTCAATAAAAAGTTCCTTTGGAATCATAATTCCAGCTTCTGCATAAGCAGTAGCTAACTCAACTCCTACTTCATCTTCTTCCCCATAACTCTTGAATCTAAGTAAGTGTTTCAATGAGTGAGAACACATAAAACCCTCATTAATCCTCAATACAACATCTCTTCCTTTACTTTGTATAGATAGCTTCCTTAAATTGATAATAATGTTATCTTTAGCTATTACAGTCCTTCTTGGAATTAGACATTTGTTCTCTTCAAACCCATGCCTTAGAAGTTCCCATTTGATTAATGATTTAGTTATTTCCTTAGCAGAACTCTCACTTCCCAAACTAAAATCAATATCTTTTGCAATCTTGACGTCGACAACCCTTCCCAAGTAAGCTTTAACTTTCTGTCTAGTTCCTTTTTTTGTCCACTTATTTTCAACCAAATAAGCATAGTCCTGGCCTTTAATTTTCTTGGTTCTGATAAACATACGTTAGGCACTAGGAAATTAGTATAAAAGGTTTATGGTTTTAGTGAGAGTTAATATATAGATTTAATATATAATATTGTATTACTACTAGATAAGTGTAACAAAATAGAAAGGCTTATATACTAGTTCTTACTTGGACTTCAATAGAGGAATGTTTAGATGCCAGATAAACAAATAACTGAAGAACAAATTAGACAATTTGGAGAAGCTTTAGAAAGTGGATTATATGAAACTAGCTTTAGATTTGCCGAAGGAAGTTTGACTGATAGAGGGCACTTTGAAGCTAGATTAACAGATGATAATAGTTTACCCGTTGTAGCTTTATCCTATCTTAGGCCTCAGGCAGCAGGTAAACATGGAATATCTATAGAATTAACTGGAGGACAAACTTTCCATTTTGACTATGAACAACCTTTTGAAGGTGTTGATGAAATTACAAGATTATTAATCAATCATCTACAACCCAATAGAATCGCTGCTATGGAACAAAGAAATGAAGAAAGAGAAAGAAAGAAAAGAGAATACCTTGATCCACAAGAAGTGAACATAGAACTCTTTCGAGAATCATTTGATTGGCATGTACGAGATTACAATGAAAGCCTTACATCATGGGAACAAAGAGGTTATGATACAAGATCTGGACACCATTTTCAAGGACATTTAATAAGACCAATTGTCAGGGATCTTCGATCAACTAGATATTCTAAAGTAGCTAAAGAAGATATGGACTCAATAGTAGAAAAACTTGAAGGCATGGATGAATTTTATGTTCCTGCCGGACTAGTGGTTGTTGCTGAACAACTTGGTTTAGAATACTGTCCCATAAATGGTTTTGATACATCTGTCTATTCTGAATTTAGTCAACATGAGATTGGAACAAAACCTTCTCGTAGAAGAAATAGCATAGATTATAAGATAGTAGATAAAAGTAAAAATCATGAGAGTGGAGGATTATTAAACGCCATTGGAAAGTTTATTGAATTTTGTACCATTTTAATAAAAGGTGCTGAAACAGGAATGCATTCTACGTCTGATCAAACAATTGGGAACCTAACATATCGCCAAACTAATGATGAGTTTGAACTTTCACCAAGTCATAAAGTAGATCCAAATGGTGCCAAATATCAAAGAGTAATAGACATAGTTACACGTGGTTTAACTAATTACAAAATTCAAAACATGGAACAGGAACAAGAAGGCACACTATATTTTAAACCAATAGAATAATCCTATTTCAACTTCTCTTTAATATAATTAATCAACAAATAAACAAATAATGTAGCAACAACACCAATCAATATCCAGAACATAGCATCATAGAATGTAAGATGATTAATGATTGTGACTTCTTCAATAATATGTGGAACTTCTTCAGTTACAGGCTCTGCCATCAATTCCATTGCCTCTTCCTCTGCAGTATCTTCGAAAACTCTGGTTGCCTCAACCATCATCCCATCTGCAGCTTCCTCCATCATATCAACATCAGCAATCATTGGAGCTGCCTTTGATTCGCCAAGTGTTTGAATAGGAGATCTAATCATCTCTGTTCCGAATCTTGCTAAATTAGTTATCTTCAAAAGTACTGCTCCACCTGCTGCCAAAACAGCTACTGGCAATATCTTCTTCAACTTATCCATAAACCCAACTGGTGTTTCTTTTGGAGTGATTATCACCATCTTATTTGCAAGCTTGTAATGATTGACTTCCCTGCCTTTTTTACTATAATGAAATTCATCAACCACTATCAAACCAACCTCCATCAATTGCTTCAAATTATAATGAATAGTTGACATTGGCTGCTTTAATTCCTTAGATAATTCAGACTCAGTATATTCTTTATTTGATAATAAATCAAGGATTTTTCTAGATGTAGGATTACTCAAAGTCTGAGTTAATTTCTTTGCTTTTTCTTCTTTTAAGCTCACTAAAACAAATGGTTCTTCTGGCATATTAATAAGATAATCTTGATCTTATAAATACCTTTTGATATCTTCAACCCAAATCAAAGTTAAGCCATTATAATGCATTAGAAACATTGTAATGCCATTATATCGCCATTACAACACATTGCAATGGATTCAAAGAAATAACTTTTGGTAATTATTAAAGATAATATTCTCAACTTCTTTGAGTTCCATCTTCTTAATCTCTGCTATTTTTTTATAAGCCTCAACAACAAAAGCTGGCTCATTTTTCTTATCCTTAAATGGCCCAAGATAAGGAGCATCTGTTTCACAAAATAGATTAGAAAGATTAACCTCATTAACCAAGGTTTGGAATTGTTTAGAATGAACCACATTAGTTGGAACTGAGAAATACCAACCATTATCAGCTATCTGTTTATAGAACTTTTTCTTTCCAGAAAAGCAATGCATGATCACTTTTTTCTGTTTCAAAGATTCCAAAATTTCAATGGTTTCTTGCTCTGCTTTTCTTGAATGAATACTAACTGGCTTATTGATTTTTTGAGCTAATTCTAATAAATCTTCAAAGACTTTCAATTGAGGTTTTATTTCATCAATTGTAAAATCAAGACCAATCTCACCCAAAGCAATAATTCCATCTTTATTCTTTTTCATAAATTCCAGCTCTTCATCAATATCAAATTTGTCTGGCTTGAAAACATAATCATCAATCTTGATATTCTTCTGCAAAGCTTCAAAAGGATAAATACCCAAAGCTGCTTTCAATTCTGGAAACTTCTTTGATAATTCTAGAACAGCCCGATTAGTAGATTTATTGATACCATTATTTATTATGATATTAGTATCAGCTTTCTTAGCATTATCCACAGCCTTCTTTACCTCACCTTCTTGAAAATAAGGTGGATAAACATGTGTATGAGTATCTATATACATAACACATAGAAATAAAATAAGAGTATATATAGTTTATGTAAAGATAAAAGGGCGACAGGCGGGAATCGAACCCGCGCGGGAGGTTCCACAGACCTCAATGCTACCATTACACCACTGTCACCATCCAAGTCTTGAGTTACTATATTTAATTTATAAAGCTTTCCTAGGAATTATTAAACATCAACAATAACATACAGAAGTTAAAACTTCTTATATTACGTAAAATACGTAATATTTATAAACCACCCCTTGATCCAAGCATAATATTAACCCGAGTCCAATAGGGCGAGTGTAGGGTCAACCTAGGCTCATTCTATGGAATAACGATAAAAATGGCAGAAGTTAAACACATTATAAGAATAGCAAACACAGACCTTGATGGTCACAAACCAATAAAAGAAGCACTAAAAAAGATCAAAGGAGTTTCATTTATGTACTCAAACATGCTATGTTCTATGGCAGGAGTCAACAAAACAAAAAAAGCTGGTGAATTAAATGATTCAGAAGTCAAAGCTTTTGAAGATATTCTAGAAAATCCTAATAACAATAATGTTCCAGATTGGATGAGAAATAGAAGAAAAGATTATGAAACAGGCGAAGATATTCATATTACTGGTCCGCAAATTAAATTTGTTAAAGAAATGGACTTAAGAAGATTAAAGAAAATTAAATCTAATAGGGGATTAAGACACCAATGGGGCCTACCTGTTAGAGGTCAAAGAACTAAATCTAATTTTAGAAGATCTAAAGGAAAAGCAGTTGGTGTTAAGAGAAAAGGTAAATAGACAATGGGAGACACTAAAAAACATAGAAAAAAGTACAATACACCAAACCATCCTTGGCAAAAAGAGAGAATTGATGAAGAAAAAGCTTTAATTAAAGAATATGGCCTTAAAAATAAAAAAGAAATTTGGAAATTCGCTTCTATGTTAAAAAACTTCAAAGCTCAAGCTAAAAAATTAGTTGTATCACACAGCGAACAAGCTGAAAAAGAAAAAGAGAACTTATTGAAAAGACTATACAAATATAATTTACTTGAAGAAGGAAAAGGTTTGCCTTCTGTACTTGAGATTACATTAAAAGATGTTCTTGAAAGAAGACTCCAAACACAACTAGTAAGAAGAAGTCTTGCAAGAACAGTAAACCAAGCAAGACAAATGATTACACATTCACATGTAATGGTTGGAGATATGAAAATTGATGCACCTTCTTATTTAATCACAGTTCAAGAAGAAAGCACAATTGCTTTTGCTCCAAATTCAAACTTCTTTGATTTTGAACATCCTGAAAGATCTGGTGAAAGTAAACCTAAGAAAGTTGAAGTTAAAGCAGAGAAGAAAGAAGAACCTGAAAAGAAAGTAGAAGAGCCAGCTGAAAAAGAAAGCAAAGAAGAAAAAGTTGCTGAGAAAGTAGAAGAACCCAAAAAGGAGCAAAAGGAAGAAGCACCTGCAGAAAAGAGTGAATAAAAATGGCTGAAGAAAAACCAAAATATGTAAAAAAACCTGAAACAAGGGGCCCTCCAAGAAGAGATAATAGAAGACCTGCTCCAACAAGAAATCTTAATTTTAAAAGACCTCCAATAAGATGGGGCCTATGTCATATTTTTGCTTCATATAATAATACAATTATTCATATTACTGATATCACTGGTAGTGAGTCTATTGCTAGAACATCTGGGGGACAAGTTGTTAAAGCACACAGAATGGAAAGTTCTCCAACAGCTGCAATGACTGCTGCTAAAAAAGCTGCAGAGATTGCAAGAGAACGAGGAATTAATGCTATTCATGTTAAAATCAAAGCCCCTGGTGGCCATAATGGACCTAATAATCCTGGACCTGGTGCGCAAGCAGCAGTTCGTGCATTATCTAGAATGGGATTAAGAATCGGTATTATAGAAGATGTAACTCCTCTACCTCATGATGGATGTAGAAAAAAA
Source organism: uncultured Methanosarcinales archaeon (assembly GCA_964556185.1). Lineage (GTDB taxonomy): Archaea > Nanobdellota > Nanobdellia > Woesearchaeales > DSVV01 > CAZKVI01. Next base: position 8,483 of record CAZKVI010000025.1, on the reverse strand, counting down.
GGTGGAAGAAGAGGGAGACGTGTCTAAAATGGATATTCAACTATTAGAAAAAAGTAAAGACAAGAAAAAAGTAAGATTTTTGCTTAAAGGAAGTACTCCTGCTTATGCAAACACATTAAGAAGATTAATGATGAATAAAGTTCCTTGTATGGCAATTGAGAATCTTGAAATAAAGAAAAATAGTTCTGCATTATATGATGAAATTGTTGCACATAGACTTGGACTTACTGCATTAAAAACAGATTTAAAAGGATATGTTCTTCCAAAAAAATGTACATGTAAAGAAGAAGGTTGTGCAAAATGTCAAATGAGTTTTACTCTAAAAGCAAAAGGGCCTTGCACAGTGACAGCTGAACAATTAAAATCAAATGATCCAAAAATTGTTCCAGTTTATCCAGAAACACCAATTGTTAAACTTGCAAAAGGCCAAGAACTTGAATTAACAGCCTATGCTCAACTTGGAACTGGTAAAGTTCATGCAAAATGGAGTCCTTGTTTAGTATGGTATACTTATGAACCAACCATTAAAGTTAATTCATCTAGTTCAAAATTAGCTGAATTTAAAGATAAATATCCACCTCAAATATTTGACAAAACTGGTAAGATAAACAAAAACGCAATCATTGACAATAATTTAGTAGATGCTGTTGATGGTGTTTGCGATGATTTAATTAAAGTAGATTACAATAATACAAATTTCATATTTACAATAGAATGTTGGGGACAACTTGATTATAAAACAATAATTGAGAAAGCCCTTGAAGTATTTGATGAAACTCTTGACGAATTTACAGATACTGTAAAAAAACTTTAGTCATCCTCATTGAGGGGGTGGCAGAGACCTGTAGAGTTCACGAGACTCGCTGGCTGCATTTTGGTCAAATGCGCAAGGTTGAGGGCCTTGTTCCTTAGTGGATGCGCGCGTTCGAATCGCGTCCCCCTCATAACAACAAAGAAAATGAAAGCAAACTATTACACACAAAAACTCATTGACGATCTGCAAAAACATGCAGAAGCCGAGAAGGTTAGATTATGGTCTAGAGTAGCTAATGACCTACAAAAACCATCTAGTAAGAGAAGAGTTGTGAATATATCTAGAATAAACAGATTTACTAAAGAAAATGAAACTATAATTGTACCTGGAAAAGTACTTGCTACAGGAGAATTAAACCATAAAGTTAATGTTGCAGCATTTAATTTTTCTGAAGAAGCTAAACAAAAGATTTTACAAGCAAAAGGTAATGCATATTCAATTGAAGAATTTATGAAAACAAATCCAAAAGCAAAACAAACGAGGATTATAGGATGAAATTAGACGCAAGTGATTTATTAGTTGGAAGATTTGCAACAGTTGTTGCAAAGAAAGCATTATTAGGTGAAACAATAACTATTGTTAACTACAAAAATGCATTTCTCTCTGGCAGCAAAAAAATGGTTCTTGCTAAATACAAAAGATTCTGGAAAATGGGAATCCCTTCAAAAGGTCCATATGTACACAGACACCCAGATAGATTTGTAAAAAGAATAATTAGAGGTATGCTACCTTACAAACAAGAAAAAGGAGAAAAAGCATTCAAAAGAATAATGTGTTATATTGATGTTCCTGAAGAAATGAAAGATGAAAAGTTTGAAACAGTTGAAAAAGCTAATATTAAAAAACTACCAAATCTTAAATATGTACAAATAGAAGATTTATGTAAAGAATTAGGTGCAAAAATATGAAAGCAGTCCATCAATCTGGGAAAAGAAAAAACGCAATTGCAAGAGCAACTGCAACACCAGGTACAGGTAAAGTTAGAGTCAATAATATTTATCTTGAAAACATTGAACCAGAAATTAGAAGGTTAAAAATTCAAGAACCTTTAATTATTGGTGAAAAATTCGCTAGTAAGTTAGATTTCAGTGTCAGAGTTTGCGGAGGAGGAGTTTCTTCACAAACAGACGCAACTAGATTAGCTATTGCAAGAGCATTAGTCGAAGCTAGCAAAAGCGAAGCATTGAAAAAAGAATTTTTAAAATATGACAGACATTTATTAGTTGCAGACGTACGGAGGAAGGAATCATCAAAACCGAATAGTCATTCTAAAGCCCGTGCAAAGAGGCAAAAATCTTATAGATAATAAGGTCAAACTGAGCTTATTTCCAATAATTAACGTTTATTTATTCTTTATTTAGCATATAAAAGCTATATAGACTTCCTTTCTAGTCCTAAAGATCAAAAATGTCTCATTTAATAAAAGCCACTGGACACCTATTTGTCGTGTGGTTGAAATACTTGAATTCTTAACTTAGAAGCTTTCTAAAGATGCCACTTTTCCAGTGGCACTTGGCTGTGAAGCTTATAAAGGATTAAATTCTCCAAATCTTGATTCCACTCATTCATCAAATCAACAAGATTTTGTTCAACCTCCAAATTATAATTTTTGTTTACTCTAAAATCATTTACAAAGTTTCACTTTAATAAAAATTGGTGATTTGAAATGAACTCGTTTAAAAGAAATCAAAAGATTTGTTTGAAAGAATTTATTCCTGAAAAAGCTCTCTCGAGTGAAAATAGTAATAAATGCTATAATTTAAAAATAATAGATGATGAAATCTATTTAACTTTAAGTTATTTAGTTGATTTATATAACCAAACAGGATGTGTTGGAAAAAGATGTTATACTTTATTACTTCCAAAATATATCAAAAGAAATTTAGAAACATTTGAAGTTCTTGGATTATTACAAGCTGAGATGGGAAAACAACACGATGGAAAGATTGTTTTCTGTAATCATGAATATCAATTAATCAATAAAGTAATTAAATGGTTTGAAAAAGAATTTGATTTTTCAAAAGACCAATGGAAATGGTATATTAAAGTAAATATCAACGAACCTTCAAATTTAAATTATAGAAAATTAATCGAGGACAAAGTCATTAGACATTGGATAAAAAGAACAGGTTTATCACTAAAACAAGCATACCCCAAAAAAGTGAGTTACATTAAGAATACAAAGAATAAAAAATTAAAATTTTACGATTATGGAACATTAATATTTGAAAAACGTTCTAATTTATTTAGTCAAATAATAAAGAGACTTGTTAAAAATTCATTTCATAATATCTTAAAATGTGAAGATAATGAAATTAGAGCATTCATGAAAGGAATAATTGCTGGAGAATCAAATGTTGAAATCCATAATCAGTCTAAACATTATAGAGTTTTTATTAGTGCTAAAGATTTTGAAGAAAGAAAATTATTCCATAATTGTCTTAATAGATTAGGAATATGCTCAACTCTTTATCCAAATTTTCATGGTCTTGTAATCTCAAGAAAAGAAAACAATTTAGAATTACTAAAACAAAAACTAATGACTTTGAGCCATAAAAAATATAACAAATTCTTAAGAATGATGAAATTATATGAAAGTTTTGAAGGCTTAGAAAAATGGAAAAACAATCTTCAAAAACCTTACAATAAAATTCCACAACATAAAATTTATAAGATAATAAGACTTCATAATGAATTTCCAGATTGGCCAGCTTGGAAAATTGCTGCTCAGGTTGGTGTTAGTGACATTAAAGTTCAAAGAATTAGAAGAAAACTAAATTAATCAAACAACGAAAGCTTTTTAAAGGGACGCTAATTTCTGAGAAACACAATGATTATTCCAATAAGATGCTGGTCCTGTGGGAAACCAATTGCCCATTTATGGGAAGACTACAAAGAAAGAACTGAAAATGGAGAATCTCCAAAAAAAGTCATGGACAACCTTGGCTTAGAAAGATATTGTTGTAGAGCTCAATTCCTTGGACATGTTGAATTAGCAGACATGGCAGCTAATTTCAAGAAGTTTTAATTATTTTTTTTATCTTATTCTTAATATATTGAACCACTAACAAAATTAGAATTTTTCATGGTTTAATATATACAAACCTGATGAAATTGTTCACAATTTCATTTAAGGTTAAGTATTATCTATGATAATATTTAAATAGCATACCTTTTTAGTCCATACTATGGTTGATACATTAGCTATTGAAAAGAAATGGACAGAGAAATGGATAAAAGACAAGGTCTTTGAAGTCAATTATGAAAAAGGCAAGAAAAAGTTCTTTCTCACTTTCCCATACCCTTATGTTAATTCTTACTTACATATTGGCCATTTATACACATTAATGAGAGTCGAGGCTTTTGCTAGATATAAAAGAATGAAAGGCTTTAATGTTTTATTCCCACAAGCATGGCATTGCACAGGAAGTCCTATTTATAATGCAGCAAAAAGAGTTGCTGAAAAAGAAGAAAGACAGATAAAGCTTCTTAAGGATATTGGATTAAATGATAAGGAAATTAAAAAATTCGCAGAACCTAAATATTGGGTAGATTTCTTTGTACCAGAAGCTGAAAAAGATTACAAAGCAATGGGAATGAGTGTAGATTGGCGAAGAAGCTTTATCTCAACAGAATTAAATCCACATTATGATAAATTTATCAGATGGCAATTCCAAAAATTAAAAGAAAAAGGCTATGTTGTCAAAGGAAAATTCCCAGTTGTTTGGGATCCTGTTGAAAACACACCAGTTGGTGACCATGACAGGAAGGAAGGTGAAGGTGAAACAGCTCAAGAATTTATTTTATTCAAATTCAAACTTGATGATGGAAGATATATTGTAACAGCTACTCTCAGACATGATACATCTTGGGGAATTACAAATGTTTATGTTAATCCAGAAGTTGAATATGTTGAAATAGAAATTAAAAAACAAAAATGGATAGTTGCAGAACCTACAATTGAAAAACTGAGAAATATTGATTTTGAAGTCAAAATTAATGGAAAAGTTAATGGCAGAGAACTAATTGGTAAAAAAGTAAAATTAGACTCAAAAGAAATAAACAATGAAATACTTATTTTACCTGCTACTTTCCTTGATTTAAATTATGGAACAGGAATAGTACATTCTGTACCAAGTGATTCTGCAGATGACTTAATTGCACTACAAGATTTACAGAAAAATGAAGAACTTCTAAAAGAATTTGACCTTGATGTTAAAGAAGTCCAAGCAATTAAACCAATTGAGATATTTGACACACCAGGAATTGGAGCTAACTCTGCTCAATACTTCTTAGATAAATACAATGTTAAGTCACAAAATGAAAGAGAGAAATTAGAACAAATAAAAAAAGAGTTGTATAAACTTACTTTTACTAAATCTGCATTTAACCATTTGTACAAAAAAGGATTTTCAAAGAACCTAGAAGGCATGTCAATACCAGAAGGACAAGAAATAATCAAAAAAGACTTACTTGAAAAAGGTATTATTGAAATATTTTATGAATTAACAGGAAAAGTAGTAAGCAGAGCTTTAAACGAATGTATTGTTAAAATTGTTGACGACCAATGGTTTATGGCTTATGGTGATAAGGACTGGAAAAAACTTGCTCACAAAAACTTAAATAAAATAAAATTATACCCAGATAAAGTAAGACATCAATTTGATTATGTTATTGATTGGTTGCATAATTGGGCTTGCACAAGAGAAGCTGGTCTTGGTACTAGATTACCTTGGGATGAGAAATGGTTAATTGAATCTTTATCAGATTCTACAATTTACATGTCATATTACACAATTACTCACATTTTGCAAGACTTAAATATCAAAGAAGTGAATGATGAATTATTTGATTATGTTTTATTAGGCAAAGGAAAAGCTAAAAATAAGAAATGGGAATTAATGAAAGAAGAATTTGATTATTGGTACCCATTAGATTTTAGAAACTCTGGAAAAGATCTTGTTCAAAACCATCTTACATTCTTTATGTTTAATCATACTGCTATTTTTCCTGAGAAAAAATGGCCACAAGGTATTGGAGTCAACGGTTGGGTAACTGTTGATGGACAAAAAATGAGTAAATCATTAGGGAATATGATTCCATTAAGAGATATGCCACATAAATTCTCAGTAGACAGTGCAAGATTCACAATCATGTCAGGTGGAGAAGGGTTAGATGATCCAAACTGGGATAGTAATTTTGCAAAAGCTTTTAAGGCCAAGTTAGATTTCCTACATGAATTTAGCTTAGAACACTATGGAAAAGGCAGAGATTCTCGAGAAGCAATTGATGATTGGATGGAATCAAGATTAAATGAAGTAACCAAAACAGTTGAAGATTTTATGGAAGAAACATTATTCAGAAGTGCTTCACAAAATGCATTCTTTACATTGCACAATGATGTTAATTGGTATATGAGAAGATGTAAAAACAATCCTAATAAAAAACTAATGCAAAAGATAATTGAAACTAGATTATTATTAATTACACCCTTCTGTCCATGTATGTGTGAAGAAATCTGGTCAAAAATTGGTAAAAAAGATTATATTTCTCTAGAAAAATGGCCAAAAATTGATAATAAGAAAATAAATCATGAACTAGACTTAAAAGAAAAAGTTATTGAAAACACAATGGAAGATATTACTTCTGTGTTAAAATTAGTTAAAATAAAACCTGAGAAAATTACTTTATTTGTAAGCTTGCCTTGGAAATATGAATTATTCAAATTATTAGCTAAAAAAGTCAAAAAAACAAGAAATCCAAAAGAAGTACTTGGTTTTATAATGCAAAATTCTAAAATGAAGAAATATGGAAAAGAAATATCTAAATTTGTTCCAAAATTAGTAACTTCTAATAAAGTTCCTGAAAAAGTTGCTTCTGCAAAAGAAGAAGTTTCCTGGCTTAATGATGCAAAAGCATTTTTAGAAGAAGAATTCAAAGTAAATATCGAAATAATTAAAGCAGAAGATTCTCAAGAAAGTAAAGCAGGACAAGCTAGTCCAATGAGACCAGCTATATTGGTGAGTTAGATGGAATGTCTACAAGAAGAAAACAAAAAACACTGTAATTGTACATATGATTGTTCTAAAAAAGGAATCTGTTGCAAATGTCTAAAATATCATTTATCTAGAAGAGAACTACCAGGTTGTTGTTTTCCTAATGATATTGAGAAAACATACGACAGAAGCTTTGAAAAGTTTGTTGAAGTAGTTGAAGACGGTAAAATTTAAGTAAATTCACATAAAATTTATATATGTTATATACTAAAAAGTACATATTCTAATAATGAGGTGATTAAATATGGCAAAACATCAAGATGTTTCAACAGGTTTATATTTAGTAGCTATGGTTGGTATTGTAGCAGTTATAGGCTTAGTTGTATTAGTAATGAACTCAGGAAGTAGTGCAACATATGATTACGATGATTTAACAGGACAAGGATATGCATTTTTAGCAGCTGGATGTACAAGTTTAGTTGGATCTGGTGCAACATTGGAAATGTATGACTCAAGCTCTAGATCGTGGGTTCCTGTTGCAGTAAGACAAAGAGGTTTTGGAAGTGAGGAACCAGTAGGTGATCAAAGTACAGGTAGTAGTGGTGATGGATATGACCCATGTGATGCTGCACATGATTATTGTGCCCAGTATCAACTAGAAAATTATGATTCCTGTATGAGTGGATATAATTGTTAATTAACTTTTTCTTTTTTATTTTATTTACAATGTAGTTATTGGTCTTGATTGTAAAATATGTATTTTTCCATCTTTTACAGCGAATTCTACATCTTGTGGAGAACCATAGTGTGCTTCAATTTTCTTTCCAATCTTAGCAATTTCTAAGATTAAATTTTCTTCAAAGAATTCTTCTTCTTGTTTTTGTTTAATATTGAACTCCTCACGATCAATAAAATAATTATTTGGTGTTACTGTTCCGGACACTACTTTTTCACCTAAACCAGATGCTGCCTCAATCAAAATATCTTTCTTAAAGATTGGATCTACTGTAAACATTACACCTGCAAAATCAGGGTCAACCATTTCTTGAATAACAACAGCAATTCCAACATCATGTTTAAAGTTATTTTTATTTCTATAATAGATTGCTCTAGCTGTAAAAAGTGAGGCAAAGCATTTTTGAATATTTTCTGCTATTTTATCCTTTGAAATATTTAGATAAGTATCTTGCTGCCCTGCAAAACTAGCTCCTGGTAGGTCTTCTGCAGTTGCAGAACTTCTTACTGCAAACTTCTCAGCAGAAAACCCTGATAATAACTTTGATATATTTGCAACTAATTCATCATTGAATTTAGCTGCCATCATCATTTCTCTAATTTCCTCAGCAACTTTATCCAATTTCTCAGTATCTTCTACATCTAAGTCATCAGTTTTGGCTAGAATCTTCTCCATTAATTGATTTCTTTGTAAAAAATCAAAATAAGCATTAGTTGTCACAATAAAACCAGTTGGTACATTAAACCCAGCATTAGTTAACTCACCCAAATGACTACCTTTACCGCCTGCAATAGCTAAACTGTCTTTATTTATTTGATCAAAATGTCTTAATGGCATGCCATTAAGTGAAGAAAGGTTGTATATAAGGCTTATGGTAAAATAGGCTAATATGAAATCCTAGTTCTAAATAGAATATTTTAAATACGAGTTTCTCGTC
>CAZKVI010000024.1:0-25045 GCA_964556185.1 uncultured Methanosarcinales archaeon | reverse complement strand
TCATCTATAACCGAGATAGTATATGTTACTTCATCTTCAGTAGGTTGAATATACCATGAAAGCTCATATAAATAATATTCACTTCCTTCTTCAGCATATGCTGTTTCTTGTGCTTGTATTGTTATTGCTGTTTTGTACAAATCTGTTATAAGACTAACTGTTGCAGGTACACTCTCAATTGGTTCATCTGTTCCTGACCATGATTTACATTCATCAACAATCACTTGAGGAACATCATACCATAATACTTCTTCTTCCTCTTCTCCATAAGTGCTCCATGAACCTCCTCCTGAACCAGTATTTTCATAATCACTATAATACATATCACGAGATTGTACACTTATAACTAATAATATGATGACCATTATAATTATTATACTTATCTTTTTCATTTATATCACCTATGAATCTCCACTACCACTAGTTACACAATAATCAGGTCCTTCTAATTCTCCTTTAAACTCCCACTTTTTATCATGACTATCAAAAAAGCCAGTCTCTTGTAAAACAAGACCTGCTAACATGCTTGTACAAAGGATAAAAAATGCATTATCATTATATGCTTCAATATTACCACATGTTTCGAATCCAGTATCTCCACCTACCTCTGTTCCAGTACCTTCACCACCTACTCCTCCTTCTGTTGAACTACCACCAGGTAACCCACCACCTTTTATAAATGCATCATGGTATTTTCCAGGACATTTTACTAATTCATAAACAAGTGATTCAACAAACCAATCAAGGTTTCCTAAAAACCATTTTAAAAGATGAGTTAAGAATGTTTTCCCTACTCCATCTCTTTCTAACCACTCTTTTCCTCCTTCAACATACATACAAAGGCGTTGTTGACTTTGGTCATCACATATTTCAATAGGAAGTCCTGTTTCTGCATTTCTTTCTAAACACGTTTTATACATACAATTTATTTGTCTTTCTTTTCTCCAATTGTAAATTATAGCAGAAGAATATAAACAAGCATGTGCAGTATAAATGTTCTTAAAAGGATCCATCCTAAATTCATATTCTGGGTGACCTGTTGTTCCACCTTCAACAAGATTAGGTATGATTAAATGTTTACCAATTACTCCAATTCCTTCACACATTTTTCCAGATTGTAACATACATGCTAATTTAAAAAATGGAAAATTTGGTTTAACTCCTTGTCCAGAAGCAATACCAATTCCAGGTGGCCAAATATATTTGAACATCACAGCATTAAATGCACCAAAACCTCCACACATTACTTTATAAATCCCCTTTAAAGTAGTGGCTGCTGCTTCGACAACAGGATAAACATCAGCAGCCTTATCTGTAGCAAGTGCAGCAGCATAAATAATCCCTTTTATTACTCCAGCAATTGAAGTAATTCCAATCAATGTTTCAACAGCATTACAAATTGTTCCAAAAACATAATTTATTGTAACTAATGTGTTTATTTTATCTTCAGCTTTATCAATTCCAGCTTGTTGCATTTCTATCCTATCATAGATTCCTTGTTCAACACTTCCTAAAGGAATTCCGTATAAATCAACATCAAATGTTATATCTTCTTTTTCTGGTTGTGCATATATTGTATCTTTGTATTGTACGGCAAATGAAATCTGACAATCTATTTCCATTTCATCTTGATCTGCAGGTATTACTCCTTGCATTAAATCAGAAACTAAAATAGCTGTTTCATCATCTCCATTTGTGTCAAAGAAATAAGATCTTGCAACATTATCACATTCAACTTGTTTAGATATAATTGTTACATCACTTCTTTTATTAATATCTAAATCAACAAAAACAGGAATATTTGCAAAAGATAAAGATTTCTTATCAACATCAGTTGGTGTAATATCACTTGGATAAATAAATCCAATATCAATAAAATTAGGAACATCAATTTCTTCCATTTCACAAACTTCTATTTCAAAGTCTTGTTCTACATAATTACCAGCTGCATCATAAACTCTGATAATAACATCTTCGTCTTCATCATATTGTACAAAATCTTCTAATTCAACTGTACATTCATATTCACTATCATCAACATCATCACAATCTCCTTCTACAAGTTGATCTCCTGTTAATATCTTCTCTGCTTGTAATTCAATATAAAGATTTTCTGAGTTATCTGTTACATTTACAGTAACAGTAGCTAAATCATCTGCAGTTGGACAATTGTAATCAGCATTTACATACATTCCAACTCCATCAATAACAGGAGCTAATCCATCATAATGTACTACAACACCATAATTTGATTCAAGTTCATTACCTGCATCATCTATTGTCTCGTCTGTAATATACAAATGAGTGTCTGTATCTGTATTAGCAGTTGTTGTAAAATTCCAAGAACATTCCCAATATGAACCAGATTCTTCACAAGAATCAGCTATTCCATCTTCATCTGCATAACTATACTCCAGATAAACTTCTCCATTTTCAAATGCACTACCTGTTGGATCAATTAAAGCTTTTACAACATTTTCTCCATTTTTAAGAGTAAACTCTTCTCCTGAAGATTGTTTATACACAGAAACTACTGTTGGTGGTTCTTCATCTTGTATAACAGTAAATGAACCTGTATATGTTCCAGAGTTTCCATTTACATCATATCCAGTAAACTTAACACTGTTTGTTCCATCAATACCATAAGCTAAATATCCACTCCAAGAACATTCATAATAACCAGCACTAATCTTATCACATGTAGCACTTACATTATTATAAATAGATGAACCAGAACTATAACCAGAATTTATAGAAGAAAGATCAACATAAACTCCGTTTTCATTTAAATTATCATCACTAATATTAACATAAAGAGTTACAGGAATTTGATCTTGTCCAACATAATATAATTCTTCTTCAGTATTCTCATCAATAATTCTAAAACTTCCTGTTTCAAAATAAGGACCTGTTCTGTCGACAGAAATTGGTGCACATTCTTGATCTGAAACAAAACCTAATTTATCTACTGCTTCAACACAAATTTCATGATCACCATCTTCTAAATTTAATTCTTCAACACTTGTTTCAATTTCATCTTCTAATTCACAAACACCAAAACCATTTTCTTCTAAAACAACTGTATCATCTTGATAAATATAAACTGTATCAATACCAGAACAAGTTAAACAACTTTCACAAGCAGTATCAATAATTTCATATTCAATAGTTATTTCTTCATCTTCTACATCTAAATCATAATCATCTATTTCTGGTTCTTCACCATCAATTGTTAATGTTCCTTCTACAGTATCAAGAATACTAGATTCTTCAATAATTGAGATTGTCCATTCCATTTCTTGTGGTGTTCTATCTGATTGAGAACTTTGATAAAAACAATAATTATCAATACAAGAATCAAATGTCTCTGTTTTACTATATTCAAAATATAATTCATCTTCATCTATTGTATCATTTTCCTCTAGATTTACTTCAACTTCTACAAATACATAGTCATTATCTGCATTTATTACATTCTCTAGTCCATCACTACCAGATACAGTATAAGAACCAATAGATTTAGCAAACACAATTGGCATAGATACAACTAAGAACATCATGAATATACTTATTAATACCCCAATCTTTTTACCCAACATTAGTTACCACGTGTTTTAATAGAAATTCTAGTGGTTACCATATATAAGTTTTTTGATTTAGGGTATAGGGAAATAAATAATTATTACCACACAGTACTACTAATATATATGAAAAACAATATAAACCACTTAATCAATAACAAACTAATGAAACTCTCAATCAAAAAAGGCGTTAGTTTTGGTCTTACATCAGGTGTAATCACAACACTAGGTTTGATTGTTGGGTTAGAATCAGGTACTGGATCTAAATTAGTTGTTCTTGGAGGTATAATAACAATAGCAATTGCAGATGCTTTCTCAGATGCATTAGGTATGCATATATCAGAAGAATCTGAAAACAAACACACAACAAGGGAAATCTGGGAATCAACCATATCTACATTTTTAGCTAAGTTTGTCTTTGCATTAACATTCATAATACCAATTTTATTATTTAATCTATCATTAGCAGTTATTGTAAGCATTATATATGGACTTCTAGTCTTAAGCATAATTAGCTACAACATGGCAATAGAACAAAAAGCAAAACCATTATCGATTATAGGAGAACACTTATTCATAGCAATTGTTGTTATATTCATAACACATTATGTTGGTAATTACATATCTATAATATTTGGTTAATTCACTTTTTCATATAGAATTTTCTCTTATCTTCATCAAACTTCTCAATAGAATATCTTAACATTGTTCTTGGCATTGTTTTATAATACTTTTTCAAGAACTTTTCCTCGGCAGCTAAATCTCTCTTACCAATTTCTCTTAGCATCCATCCAACTGCTTTATGAATTAAGTCATGATCATCATTAAGTAAAATCTCAGAAATCTTTAAAGCATCATCAAATTCATTTCTTTTGTTAATAAATGCAAAAGTTGCCAAGACTGCAATCCTTTTCTCCCAAAGATCTTTAGATTTAGCTAATTTGTATAAAACTTTTCTATCTTTGTCTAAAAGATGCATTCCAACAATTCTTGGAGTTGTTACATCAACTAAATCCCAATTGTTTATGTATTTTGTATTGTTCAAGTAAGTTTTGTAAATTTGTTCTTTAGTTTCATCATCTGCTTTTTCATATTGATATGTCCAAATAACTAAAGCAACCATTCTATGTTCATGAATATTAGAATGCAATAATCTCTCAACTTCTTTAATTGACAAATTAACATATTTCTTTGCAACCTTTCTCTGCTCAGGCATTATTATTCCTAGAAATTTATCACCTTCTCCATATTCACCTTTACCAGTCTTAAAAAACCCAGATAAAAGCTTAGCTTTCTCTTTATTCTCGAGAGCTTTTAGTGCTTTTCTCACATCACTTGCTTTAATAGATTTTTGCACCATCTTCAATATCTACAGAAATTTCTTCAGAATTTGTTTTTAATTTCTTGTTATCAAGAACTATTTTCTTTCCAAGTGATTTCATACCACTATTTTCAAAGTCTTTGAAACCAACTTCTTTGAATTCCTTAGCTGGCTTATCAAAATAACATAACTCACCAAGTTTTGACTTCTCAGGACTAGCCAAAACATACTTTTCACCAACTTCACCACCAACTAACATTCCATTACTCATTTCTCCTCTAATCTTTGATGGCTTTAAATTACAAATAGCAACTACTTTCCTTCCTTCCAACTCATTTAATTCATAAATTCCCTTTAATCCAGAAATAATTTGTCTTTTTTCTTTTCCAAAGTCAACTTGTAAAACATATAATTTATATGCATCAGGATGTTGCTCAGCTTTCTTAATTTCACCAACTCTAAGTTCAAATGGGAAACTACTTTCTTCAACAATTTTCTCTCCTCCACAGAACTTAATAATATTTGCAGCAGCTTCATCTAATGCTTTTTGTAAATATTCAATAGGTGTTTCTTTATTTCCTTGCACATAAAGGAATACATTAGATGAATTCTCATCTATTTTTGTTTCATCACCTTGTTTTACATCAAGATAACACATTACTCTTTTTCCCTCTAAGCAAGAAAATATACCTTTCTTAACTTTTACAGTATTTTTTGTATTTAATTCTGTAAATTTCTCATTTCCATTACAAAGAGCTAATGTTGGAACAGTATTTATCTTATTTATATCATGGCAACCCATTGCAACATTATATTTTGCACTCACCATATTATAAGAATCTACTACAGTGTTAATTGTTGGAATCTTTCCATTCTTTTTAATCAATTCAATTAGTTTTCTTGCTGCAGCAGGTTGAGCATCACCAACTTGCTTATACAAACTTTCCGACTCTTTCAATATGTTTTCTTTGAAATCAATATCTTTCAAATACTCTTTTTTCAATTTCTCTAAACCAGACTGAGATTTTTTAACATTAATTCCTTTTATACATACAGATAAAGCATTAATACCAAGTTTTGAAACAACTGGATTAACTTTCATTTTCAACTCTTTGACATCGTCACCAATACCTTCTTCACTACCACCAATCTCAACTTCACATTTTGAAAATATTATCTCGTGTTTTCCAATATTGTGATTTTTCAGATCAAAATTAACATCATCCCATGTTAACTTCTTTAATTTTAACTGCTTTTCTAAATTAGCAGAAAATGAAGGCATTACAGGGGAACTAATTACACATAATATCTTTGCAATATTCACACAAAGTCCTAAAACCTTCTGTACGGCATCCTTATCCTCCTTAATAAGTTTCCAAGGTTCTTTTTCTTGGAAATATTTATTTCCTAAAGCAGAAACAGCCATTACTCCATCAACTGCTTTTCTAAAATTACATTCTTCATAAGCATCTTTAACTTCGCCAACTTTAGAATTAATATCATTAATAATAGGATCATCATCTACATCTTTTATCTTACCATCAAAATTCTTATTTGTATATGATAAAACTCTATAACAAAAATTAGATAAGTTTCCAACTAATTCTGAGTTAATCCTCTCGACAAATAATTCCTCAGAGTAATCACCATCTCCATCCATGGGCATTGATTCTAAAATATAAAATCTAAATTGGTCAACTCCAAATTTATCTAATTGTCCAAATGGTTCAATAACATTTCCAGTTGATTTACCCATTTTTGCTCCTTTTGACATTATAAAACCATGAACAAATAACTGTTTAGGCAAAGCAATTTCAGCAGACATTAACATTGCAGGCCAAAAACCTGCGTGAAATCTTAAAATGTCTTTTCCAATAACATGAATATCAGCTGGCCAATAAGTATCAAACTTTTTACCACTATAATCTATTCCAGTAATATAATTTGACAAAGCATCGCACCAAACATACATAACATGTTCTTCATCATGTGGAACAGGAATTCCCCAAGGTAGTGCTTCTTTTGTTCTTGAAAAACTAATATCTTTTGCTTCTTTTAGAAAACTAAGAATTTCATGTTTTCTAACTTCAGGAATAACTTGGTATTCATCAGATTCAATTTTCTTAAAAACTTCTTGACTATATTTTGACAATTTAAAAAAATAATTCTCTTCTTCAATAGTTTGTATTTCTCTTGTTGGATGATCTGGACATTTTCCATCTTCTAATTCTCTATCTAGTTTAAATGCTTCACAACCAGCACAATACAAACCTTTGTATTTTTTCTTATAAATATCTCCTGCTTTAACCAAAGCTTCCCATAATTTCTGAGCTTTTGGATAATGAACCTTCTTATCACTTGTTCTAATAAAATAATCATTTGAAATCTTTAATTTCTTATACAATTCCTTGAAAACAGCAACATGGGCATCTAAGAATTCTAGAATATCTTTACCTTCTTTTTGCGCAGTTTCCCAATTTTTGACTCCATGTTCATCTGTTCCAGTCTGAAACCACACATCTTTACCTAGTAATCTATGAAATCTAGCTAAGACATCTGCTTGAATAATCTCTAAAGCATGGCCTAAATGAGGCTTACCATTTGGATATGCAATAGCTGTTGTTATGTAAAATTTCTTTGATTTCATAGCACTGTGTTAGTCTATATACTATAAAAAGCTTTTTATAGATTGAATATTATGGAATATTATGGAACAAATAGTCCAACCAGGTTCTAATGTAACAATTCATTATGTTTGCAAACTTGAAGATGGAACTTCAGTAGAAGAATCCAAAGATGAAGGTCTTCAATTTACAGTTGGAAATAGAGTTGTAGTCAAAGGTCTCGACGATGGCATACTTGGAATGCAAGTAGGTGAACATCGAGTAATCCAAGTACCTGCTCAAGATGCTTATGGTCACCAACAACAAGACCTAATCTGCGAAATTCCAATGAAAAACCTGCCTAAAGACATAAATCCAACAAAAGGCTCTGAACATATAATGTCCACACAAACCAAGAAACAAGTACATATGAAGGTCATAGAAGTACTAGAAAACTCTGTAATAGTAGACATGAACCACAAAATGGCAGGCAAAAACCTAATATTCGAAGTAGTAGTCATGAATATCGAATAATTACTTCTGAATAATAAATCCGTGAAAAACTTTATAAATGCATACGTATTATTACCTATTGGAAGTTTGTTGGAGGATAGATGATGGCACATAGACACGATGATGAAGATATTTTTGACATATTACGTGATACAGGTAGAGACGCTCTAAGACCTTATGTTACAGCACCTAGGCATCCTTCAAGACCAGGACATCCTGTTTTAGATATTTATCAAGAAGAATTAACTGTTACATATAATGGTCCAGAAACACAACAGACGAAAATTAGGCCATACATTCGTTTAAGTGTCTCAGATGTATTAAAAAGACTTCTTAAACAATATGTTGAAGGAGGTTATAAAGATAGAGTTTCGGTTCAATCAGTATCTCCACCTAGACAACCAATCCAGGCAGGAGAACCTTTTGATATTACTGTAACAATGCATGCAATAGAAGATGCAATCAATCCAGCTTTAGATGATCTTGTTGCTTCTCCACCAAATTATTTAACTTTAGAAAGAAAATATCAACAAGATGTTCAACAACCAGATAAAACTCAACATGTAGGTTAATTTTCATGAGCTTCATGACCTGCTACACCATTATACTGGGGTCTTTTAAATTCTTCTGCAAAAGGTCTTAATTTTTCTAATTCAACACTAATTTGATCTAAGAGTTCTTCTTGATATTGAACAGGATTATCATGTAAACCAACGTCTCCTAATTTTGTTCTCATACCATCTAATCTATCTATAATATCAGCAGCAACCTTTTCTCCATTTTGTGCTTCATTTCTTGTAACTTTGTAAGTTCCAGCATCTACAGCATGTAAAGCTATGTATATTTCGGATTTTACATCATCAGGTAGATTTTGATAAGCTTCTGATGGATCTAAAACTTCATCCATATAATTAAAAATTCTTTGTCTTCTTGTATCTTCTTCTGCTCCAATTACTGCTTTCCAATCTGCTCCTTGTGCTAATTGTAATCCTACATCAACAGCTTTTTCATGCCATCCATCTCTAATATACACTTCACGTATATTACCCATTGCACTTTTAATCAATTTATAAGTAGAAAGAAATCTTTTAACATCATTACCATACATAACAGTAGCTCCTTTACCAATTGCTTTTGCAACCTTAGATCCACTTTCTGCTTGATTAAATAATGTCTTGAAAGCACCTTTTTTTCTATCTACCATATCTATAGAGCTTAAATAACTATCAATTTGTTCTCTTGAAATATCTCCCGTACAATGTTGATTAAAATCTCTATAGAGGCCTAAAGCAATTCTTCGAAAATCAAATTCAGCCACACCTGCTGAAAAATTTAGTTCTTCAGTTCCATCATAATCAGTAACAATTTCCATATCATCTCTTAAATTATCTGCAACTATCTTTCCCCCTAATACACCAGCATCATCAAGAATAGTAAGAAATTCTTCTCCACCTGCTCTTCCTGCTTCCATTTCTCTTTGTAATGTTTCTTCAACATCTCCATCATCATAACTAAATCTTGCTGTTTCATCTCCAGGTCTTAGTGTACTTTTTCTTAGGTCTGTTGCAAAAGCTTTGAGAACACCATCTGCAAAAGTATAAGTGGTTGTATCATTAACAGCCTTAAAATCATCTAAGTCATATAAAACCATAGAAACTTTACCAGCACCATCTCTATATTTTCGAACACCACCCTCACCAACATGGGAACTTGCATGTGAATATATCCTATCAGCAAAAGCAACACATTGTTGAGCATTTCTAGGTCTTTCTTCATCTTCTGCACCTATAAGTGCTTCTAAATATAATCTAACTTTTTGATCAAATAAAGAATTAAAACTATTTTCAAGACCTCTTGAATTAGGAAGTCTAGTCTTTTCATCTTTAGTTCCAATACTTCCATCTGCACTTTCATCTGTCATTATTTAAACACCCACTTGTAATCTACATAACAATATTATATATAAAGAACCCTACATCATTTATAAGCCTTTCGGTTATTTGACTACTTTTTAGTGAATATTGGACTAAATAAGGCCTTTGCAAGCCTTTACAATAGAATCTACATCCATTCCATGTTTCTTATACAAGTCGATTACTTTACCAGATTCACCATAGTTTTGCATACCTAGAGATCTAATTTTACCAGAAAACTTTGATTCTGGAACACTAAGAACTCTAGAAACAACATCACCAAGAACTTTATACGATGCATCACTTAATGTTACAACATTTTTATCAACAAGTACCATATTCCGAAAGTCATCATTATCAATATTTGTAATTGATAATAAATCAATTACTTTAACATTTACACCTTCTTTAGAAAGAACATCAGCTGCTTCTAAAACATAACCAACCATTCCACCAGATACAATTAATGTTAAATCTTTTCCATATTTCAAAACATAAGCACCTTTACCTTTTTTAACTTTATAATCTCTTTCCAAAACTTTCAATTTTTGTCTTGTCATTCTAAAATAAGCAGGTTTATCCATAGAAGCTGCAACTTTCATAGCTTCCATTGCTTCATTTGGATCACAAGGTTCATAAACATCAAAACCAGGAAGACTCTCAAACAATAAAGGTTCAATCATACTTTGATGTGATCCACCATCTGGTTCAACACCTAAACCACCATGTGTTCCAACAATTTTAACATCTGTTTTTGCATATCCAATACAATTTCTAATTACACTTAACATTTCTTTCATAAAAACATCAAAAGTTGCCATCCAAGGTTTTTTACCTGCAGCAGCTAACCCAGCACTAACACCAGCCATGTTTGCTTCTGCAATTCCACAGTCGACAAATCTTCCTTTATAATTATTACAAGAAAACACACCAAATTTTTTACCAAAGCCTTTCATTTTTACAGAACCACCAACTCCAGCAGTTACTGCAACAACTCGTTCATCTCCTTCTCCTAAAACTTCTAAATATTTTCCAAATGCACCACGTGTTGGTGCTTCTTCATTCTTTTCATAATAAGGAACATCTAATAATTCTGTTTTCAAAACAACTGTCTTAGACAATTTCTCTTTATCATCTGAAGTCATCAAAACATTTTGAATGTATTCATCAACATCTCCATCTAATTCACTAATTTGTTTATCTAATTCATTAATAGCTCTTTCAAGTAATTCTTCTTTTGGAGCAACACCATGCCAAGCAGAATCACCTTTCTTAGCAGCATCTTCCATATAAGTAACTCCTTGACCTTTTAATGTGTCTAATAAAACCATACA
This sequence comes from uncultured Methanosarcinales archaeon, assembly GCA_964556185.1. Classification (GTDB taxonomy): domain Archaea; phylum Nanobdellota; class Nanobdellia; order Woesearchaeales; family DSVV01; genus CAZKVI01. The sequence continues at coordinate 13,780 of CAZKVI010000024.1, read as the reverse complement.
AGGTTTATCACTCTTACGAGCCTTTTCAACAGCATTAAAAACAGAATCTACTGAATGACCATCTGCTTCAACAACTTCCCAACCATATGATTCCCATTCTTGTTTAAAATTACAAGGCAAAATATCTTTTACAAAACCTTCTTGATCAACTTTATTAAAATCAATAAATGCAATTAAATTATTCATTTTTAATATGCCTGCCATTTTAGCAGCTTCTGTTATATTACCTTTTGCAGACTCACCATCTCCAATTATTACATATGTTTTGTAATCACGACCATCAATTTTCCCAGCAATTGCATGACCTAATCCAAAACTCAAACCTTGACCAAGTGGACCACCTGAATTCTCAACACCAGGTGTATGCTCAGGATGACAATGTCCTTGTAAATGAGAACCAAACTTTCTCAAAGTCATTAAATCTTTCTTAGGAAAAAACCCTGCATAAGCCAAAGAAGCATACCACATAGGAGAACAATGTCCTTTAGATAACACAACTCTATCTCTATCTGCCCATTTTGGATCTTTTGGATCATAATTTAATACCCTACCAAAATACAATACAGTCATTAACTCAGCTATACTAAATGATCCACCAGGATGACCACTTCCAGCTTCACCAATCATTGTCACAACATCTTTACGTAACTGAGCAGCAATTTTCTTGAGAATTATTGTATTTTCCATGATATTTTGAATTTTAAATCTATATTTAAATGTTACGCCAAAAACAGGCAATTTAACACAAACTATAAATACTTCTTCTACCATGAATATTACTACAAACAACCTGGTTTAGTGGAGGGAATTTTCCATGGGAAAAGTATGCGCTTTATGTGGTTTTGAATTAGACAAAATAGATACATATTGTCCTGAATGTGGGACAGATTATGAAGATGAAATTGCTGAAGAGGCTAAACTTTAGTCTCTTCTTTTAATTATTTCTATAAAAAATAACAAGTGTTATAAAGACGAGTACTACAATTGAACTATGGTAGAATATAAGATAGTGAAATACTGCAGATTATGCAAAGAAAGATATGTAGTGAGCAAAGGAGAAGCAAAGAAATTCTATTGTGATAAATGTTATGCAAGAATGAATAATCCTCAGCCAGACGTAAAAAAAGATTAATTTATTTCTTAATTATTTGATCTCTTTTTGGACCTACAGAAATATAAGAAATACTACAACCTATTAATTCTTCAATTTTTTTAACATAAGCTTTTGCATTAGAAGGCAAATCACCAAATTTCCTACACTCAGTAATATCTTCTTGCCAACCAGGTAGTTCTTCATAAACACATTCATATTCTTCCATTTCTTCAACTGTTGTTGGTACCCAAGCAAATGCAGGATGTTTACCTTTCCCACCTGTATCTACATGCACAGTCTTATCGCCTTCTTTTTTAGTATGGCCACTTCTAACAAATGTTTCTCCTTTTTTTCTGTAACCAGTGCATATCTTTATTGTCTCTAATTCATCCAACACATCTAATTTTGTAAGAATAATCTCTGTCATTCCATTAACTCTAACAGAATAATCTCCAAGAACAGCATCAAACCATCCACATCTTCTAGGTCTTTTGGTAGTAGCACCAAATTCTCCACCTTTAGAAGCTAAACACTCACCAGTTTCATCTTTTAATTCTGTTGGAAATGGTCCTTCTCCTACTCGAGTTACATATGCTTTCAGAATTCCAATAACTCTATTAATTTTAGTAGGACCAACACCTGTTCCTGTACAAGCACCACCTGCTGTTGCACTTGAGCTAGTTACAAATGGATAAGTTCCATGATCAATATCTAATAATGTACCTTGTGCACCTTCAAATAAAATCTTATCACTGTCTCCTCTACTAAGCATATAAGGAACAATACAAGTAGTATATGATAATTTATTAAGTATGTCTCCTATAACTTTACCAATTTTTTTTATATCTAAACCATGTTCTGGATGATAAAATTCCCCTAAATGAGATCCATCTTCCTCATTTTTTAAAACTATTTCTAATATTTCTTTTACTCCTTCTGGACCACCAGCTTTATCAAGAATTTCTTTTTTATGCAATTCAAAATTTTCTTCTATCTTTTTTTGAAAATCTTTAGCAGCATCACCAAATCTTAAACCTGTTCTATTTGCTTTGTCTGCATATGCTGGACCAATTCCACGGCCAGTTGTACCGATCTTTTTCTTAGATCTAACAGCATCAAGAACCCTGTGTTGTGGTAGAATAAGATGAGCTCTATCACTAATCCTTAATCTTTCTTTGATAGGAATACCTTGTTTTTCTAATCCATCAATCTCTTTTTTTAGTGTTAAAGGATCAATAACAACACCATTTCCAATAATATTAAACGTTTCTTCATGTAAAATTCCAGAAGGAATTAGATGCAAAACATATTTTTTATCATCAACTTTAACAGTATGGCCTGCATTGGCCCCTCCTTGGAATCTAACAATTGTATTAAATTCAGGAGCTAGAACATCAATTATCTTACCTTTTCCTTCATCTCCCCATTGTCCACCTATTAATACTGTTGCCATATATATTGCAATATCTGCCGCATATATAAATCTTACTCATTTTGAAGAAAAAAACTAATCATTACCAACATCATTCAATAAATCATCCCATGATTTACTACTCTTGCTACTATCAGATCCACTAGAACTAGAGCCACTATCACTTTTCACAGCTGCTCCAGCAATATCATCATCAGTATTTGTAAAGTCTAAATCTATAGAAGGAGCTAATTTTACTACTACAACCACACTTATAACTAATATTAAAACAAGGATAATAAATACCATATTACTCATGTGCCTGTTCATATATAATAAATATTATGAGAGTTATATAAAAATATTATGTTTTAGAATAGAATAATGTAAAAATAATAAGAAAAAAGTAAAATGAATTGGTTTTACCAATCCAATTCTTCTAATTCTGTGTCCATTTCACTTAAATCAGTTGTATATTCTTCAAGTCCTTCTGTGCTTAATGCTCCTGCTGTCTCATCATCAACTGTATCGTCATCATCAGCCACTACATCGTCGTCATCGTCATCTGCTTCAACAGTGTCATCTTTTTCACAACCAATTAGCATTGCTGCAATAAACAACAAAAGTAAAATTGCTATTATTTTCTTCATTTTAAGCACCTCATGTGATGTCTACAGTGATTTTTCCATCATATTCAAATTCATCACTATCATCATCTTCACCATAGATATCAAAGTCTAAACCTGATCCAAAGTCAAACTCTTCATCTTCATCATTCTCAAACTCTATTTCTTTTTCAGAAACACTTAGTTCACTATCTGTTGCATTGAATTCAGTTCCTTCAAAGTCAAAAGTAACAGTGTCTTCTTCAAAATCCTCATCAAAGTCTTCTGCAACTATTGTAAATTCTACTCGTTTAAGTTCTTCATCATCAACAAGCAATCTACATTTGAATTGGAATTCATTACCTTCTTCATCTTCGAAATCTATGGTTAAGTCATCATTATCATCAATAACTGCTTCTAACTCAATTGTAAGATCTCCATTGTCTTCAGTTACATCATAGTCATTATCATCATATGTTGTTCCTTCGATTTTAAGAGTTATGTCACTTTCAAGATCAACAGAATCTCCATCATATGAAAAGTCTTCAATCTCAATCTCTAAAGTAACTTCGTCTTCATCATCATCGTCATTATCTCCACTGTCATCAGTATCAAGGTCGTCTATTGGATCAATACATTCTTCTTGTTCTTCACTTGAAGGGTAAGTTAGGAAACATTCATCAATTTCATCTTGTTGATCTTCACTTATATCATAATCTGCGTAACAATAATTTCTGTACAAGCTTGTTGCAGCATCTTCAAGACATTCTTTGAATCCTCCAACACTTGTAAGAATATCATCGTCATCGTCATCATCTGAACATGTTCCAGCAGTAAAATAAGCACTCAATTGAGCAGTTTCAGCTTTACTTTTAGCATTTTCCATGCTTGTCCAAGCTAATCCAACATCATCATCAAGAACAGCTTGATAAGCAATGTCCATGTAATCATATGCTTCATCTAATTTAGCTTCTGCTTGAGTAGTTACATAACAATCATCTTGTTTTTCATCAATTAATTCTTCTGCATCTTCAATCTCATTCAAAGCAGATCTATAATCTCCATCAAGATCAGCATCGTCTAATAAATCATCAAATTCATCATCAGTTACTGTATCATCGTCATCATTATCTCCAGAATCATCATCGTCATCATTATCAGCTTCATCGTCATCATTATCTCCAGAATCATCATCGTCATCATCTGCTTCAGTAGTATCACATTCTTCTACAAGAGCAACTTCAGCATCAGTAAGCTCTTCCATTAATTTTCCAAGAAGTTCATCAGCTTCTCCTAATGCAGTAACTGCATTTCCAATACTAGTTGTTGCATTTTCAGGAGAATCTTCAAGATCTTCTAGAGCAGAATTAAGATATTCTTCTACTTCATCCATTTTTTCATCAAATGCACCATATCTTAATTCAACATTAGAAACATCACCTTCTGCTTCTTCAATACTACATTCAATAATATCATCTAATTGATCTCCTTTTTCATAAATCTCATTTACTGAATTATAATAATCTTCAACATTATATTCATCTACAGTATCTTTGTACTTACTCCAGATACCAGCGACTTCTAATGCAACTTTTTGAAGATCTTCTTTACTTGTAGCTTCATCTATTTCATCAGGAATATCTAATAAAGTAAGAAGATCATCTGTAATTTGATCAATAGTTTCATCATCAACATAATCTTTAATACCTTTAAGTTTAGATGAGACTAGATCTGTAGATGCTTCTAGATAGTCTTTTGCAGTATCTAGAACTTCTGCTTCTAATTCATCACATTTCTTTGTACATTCTTGGTAATCAAATTTTGCATCTTCAAATGCTTGTTTTGCATCAAGATAATCATTTACTTCAGTAGCAAATGCACTTGTAGCAAGAACAAAACACATAATCAACAATACTAGTATTTTTTTCATAAGTGCCACCTCGCGTAGTTATTTTAGGATTATATATCACTATATATTAATCTCAATATTTCACAAGTACATATTATTTATAAACTTTACGTAGTAAAGTAAGAAGTAGGTTTACTACTTCTGTATCTTGTGGCATTATTTTATCTTCTTAACAACATCTTTAACAGAAATTAGTTCTTCTTTGCCAGATTTCATATCTTTGAGCTTGATTTTCTTCTTTTTTAGTTCATCTGAACCAACAAATGCTACATAAGGTATTCCTAAAGAGTTTGCATAATTCAAATTCTTAGATATTCCTCTTCCCATGACATCCATATCTACTTTAACACCCTGTTTACGTATTTCTGCAGCAATTTTAATACATTCTTTAGTTGTTCCAATAGGTAAAATAAATAATTCTGTAACAGTTTTCCTAACTTCACATTTACTTTTCATTTTAAGAACTTCTGTTATTGGTTCAATACCAAAACTAATACCTAAAGCAGGATAATCACCACTACCTAAATAATCACCAATCATTTTATCATATCTTCCTCCTCCACATAATGAAGACTTAAAAGAACCATCTTTCAAAAATCCTTCAAAAACAGTTCCAGTATAATAAGCCAATCCTCTACACAAACTTATAGAAAACTCAACATTTTTATCATTAAGATAACTTAGACATTCTTCAATTTCATTTAATCCTTCAATACCTGCAGGAGTCTTAACAATCTTTTTTAATTTAGTAATTTTCTCTTTATTACTTCCACTTGTCTTAAAAATTTTCAACATCTCATCAACTTTCTTCTTATCAACACCTTTTGTAGCTAATTCTTTCTCAATTTCCTTAATAGAAACTTTTTTGATCTTATCAATTGCTAAAATAACATCCATTCTTTTATTTTCAGGAATTTTTAATGATTCTAATAAACCATCTAATAATTTTCTATTATTAACTTCAATAACAACATCTAAACCAAGCTTTTTGAAAACATCTTGTGTAACCATTACAATCTCTGCATCAGCTAACATATTCTTTGTTCCAACAATATCAACATCACATTGCCAGAATTCTCTATATCTTCCAAGCTTTATAGGACCATCTCTAAACACTCTTCCAATTTGATATCTCTTAAAAGGCATTTTCATTGTAGGATTCATCCCAACAAATCTAGAAAATGGAACAGTAAGATCATATCTTAAACCAAGTTCTCTTTTACCTTGATCTTTGAATGTGAAAGTCTCCTTCAAAATCTCAGCACCACCTGCATATTTAGCTGTTAAAATATCAAGTCTTTCAATTAGTGGTGTTTCCAAAGGAGAATACCCAAATGATTCAAAGACATTTCTAAATACATCTAATACATTCTGTCTTACAATCTTTTCCTCAGGTGGAAAATCCCTTGTACCTTTTGCATTCATTAATTGCATAGTATTCACCCTATCTTGTTCTTTTATAAAGTTTTTCTAGCTAATGCAGCCTTTTTGTGGGCATCTAAACCCTCAACTTCAGCTAATTTTGCAGCTACATTAATAATCTCTTCTTTGCCAGAGTCACTAACTTCCTGAAACGTCACAATCTTCACAAAATCCTTCACACTTAATCCACTACAAAACCTAGCAGAGCCATTTGTTGGCAAAACATGATTTGTACCACTACAATAATCACCAAATACTTCTGCAGTGTTCTTTCCAATGAAAAGAGACCCATAATTAACTAACTCTTCCATAAATTCTTCATTACATTTTGTCTGCAATTCTAAGTGTTCAGGTGCTTTTTTATTTGCAATCTCAATAGCTTCATTAATATCATTAACTAAAATAATTAATGCATTCTTCAAAGCAACAGCAGCTACTTCTTTTGTCTCCAACTCATTAAGCTGTTTTTCCACTTCTTCATTAACATTATTAGCTACATCAACGGAATCTGTGATTAAAACAGCAATTGCATCTGGAGAGTGCTCTGCCTGAGCTAATATGTCTGCCGAAATCAATCTTGCATCTCCTGTTTCGTCTGCAATAACCATAACTTCACTTGGTCCTGCTAAAAAATCAATACCAACAACACCATAAACCTCTTTTTTTGCTGCTGTAACATATTTGTTTCCAGGTCCAACTATTTTATCAACTTTACAAACACTTTCAGTTCCATAAGCCATCGCACCAATAGCTTGCACTCCACCAATATTAAAAATCCGACATGCCCCTGCGATATCTGCAGCTACAATGGTTTCAGCAGATATTTTTGGACTACAAACAATAATATCCTTAACACAAGCGACTTTAGCAGGGATTACTCCCATCAAAACACTAGATGGATAAGGATAAAGTCCTCCAGGAGCATAAACACCAACCTTCTGAAGTGGAATTACTTTCTGGCCAAGTTTATTACCACTAACTACTAGATTAAAATCCTTAAAACACTGCATTTGTTTTTTAGCAAAAGCTTCAATGTTTGCAGCAGCTTTTTTTATTGCAGCAACAGTTTCACTATCGACTTTCTCATATGCTTCTTTGATTTCTTTTTTTGAAATCTCGAAATTACCTAACTCTAGTCCATCGAATTTCTTAGTGTACTTTCTTACTGCAGAATCTCCATTCTTCTTTACATCAACTAAGATATCTTTGACTACATCAATCTCTTGCATTTCTGCAAATTCGAAAAACTTTTCATCAATTTCATTCTTTTTTACAATTTTAATCTTCATTTTCTTCGCCTCGATAGTTCATTTTTTATTTCATCAATTGTAATTCCTTTTTTTGCCATTAAAACCATGACAAAGTATGTTAAGTCTGCAATTTCCCAGACTAAATTTTCTCTATCTTTGTAATTCATAACTTCTTCACATTCTTCTTTGATCTTTTCCATTACTTTACTCTCGTCAGTAATTATCTTTGAAGTGTATGAATCAGTTTTTGGATTTTCTAATCTATCAACCAAAACATCATATAGTTCCTCAAAATCAAATTCTTTATCAGAAAAACATGAATATCTTCCTTCATGACAAGCAATACCTTTTTGTTTGACTGTGAAAAGCAAAGTATCTCTATCACAATCATATCTTACCATTAATAATTCTTGAGGATTTCCAGAAGTATAACCTTTTTGCCAGATTTCATTTCTAGATCTACTAAAATATGTTCCTTTTCCATTTCTCAAAGCAAGTTTCAGTGATTCTTTATTTGAATAAGCTAACATTAGAATATCTTTATTCTTATTCTGAACAATTGTTGGAATTAATCCTTTATTTTTCTCAAAATCAAGTAAAGAAATAAAACATTCATCTAATTTAATCTTTCCAGTATAAACAGCCATACCAATTTGTGAATCCATTCCCATATTTTCCAATTCAATCAATTCTTCTTTTGTTGTTATTCCACCAGCTGCAATGATTTTGTTCTTTGTCAATTTCTTAATTCTTCGCAAAGCTTCTATGTCTGTTCCACCCATTAAACCCTCTTTATCTACTAATGTATACAAAAAACTACCACAATAATCTTCAAGTTCTTGAACAGCATCCTCAGGACTCTTCCCTGTGTCATTTGTCCAACCTTTATCAACAACTTTTCCTTTTTTTGTATCTATTGCAGCAATTACTCTGTCTTTTGGAAAACTTCGCAAAAACTCAGGAGTTGCTTTTGTCCCAACAATTATTTTCTTTGCACCAGCTTGTAAAATTGTATTGCCAGATTCAATAGTTCTTATTCCGCCACCAACTCTACAATCTGCAACCCTACAAATCTTTTTTATTAATTCAAGATTATTTCCTTTACCAAGTGCTGCATCTAAATCAATTACAGCAATCTCACCATATCTTCCAAATTCTTTTGCAAGCTTTATTGGATCATCTACTTCAACCATTTTCTTCTCAGCATTTCCTTGTACAAGTTGTACTGCTTTTCCATTCATTAAATCTATACTTGGGATTATCATCTTCTTACCTCAACTCCATTTTTTTGTAAATAATCTTTAACATCTTTGATAGTGTATTCACCATAGTGAAATATTGATGCTGCTAAAGCAGCGTCTGCTTTTCCTTTTGTCAAAACTTCCAATATGTCTTCAGGAGATCCTGCACCTCCTGACGCAATAATTGGAATGTTCAAGTTTTCACTAAACATTTTTGTAATGATTAAATCATAACCTTTTTTTGTTCCGTCACTATCCATTGCATTAAGTAATATTTCTCCTGCACCAAGTTCTTCCATTTTCTTTGCAAACTCTAATGCATCCAAACCAGTTGGTTCTCTTCCACCTTTTACAAAAACCTCATAGCCAGATTCCATTTCTGGATTTTTCTTTGCATCAATTGATAAAACAATTGCTTGCGAACCAAACTTCTCAGCAGCTTTTTTGATTAAATTTGGATTATTAACAGCAGTGCTTCCAATAGATACTTTTTCTGCGCCTGCTTTCAATATTTCTTGTATATCGTCGACAGTTTTTATTCCACCACCAACACTAAATGGAATAAATAATTCTTTTGAAACATTTTTAACAAGTTCCAACATTATTCCTCTTGCTTCAGCAGATGCCATAATATCAAGGAAACTTACTTCATCTGCTCCATGTTTATTATACTCTTTTGCAAGTTCTAAAGGACTGCCAGCGTCTTTTATGTTCTCAAACTTAATTCCCTTGACTACTCTACCTTTTTTTATGTCCATACATGGAATTATTCTCTTTGCTAACATTGCAACCACCTCTTCAAAATTTGCAAACCAAAATCACCACTTTTTTCAGGGTGAAATTGTGTAGCTAATACATTATCTTTCTCAACAATTGCAGTAAAATCAACAAAATAATCACTTGTTGCATCAACTACTGAATTGTCGTCAGGAATTGCATAATATGAATTCACAAAATAAACATATCCTTCACCAAATTTCTTTGATTTAATTTTATTCCAACCTATTTGCGGAACTTTTCCTTGATTAAACTTAACACATTTGCCTTTAAACACATCAAGACCATTAACACCAGGTGATTCTTCACTTTTTTCAAACAATAATTGCAAACCAACACAAATACCAAGGAATGGCTTCCCAGAGTCAATAAACTTCTTAATTACTTCAACAAGTTTCCTTTCTTCAAGTTCTTGCATACAATCACCAAAATTACCAACACCTGGAAAAATAACTCTCTCTGCTTTTCTTATCTCATCAACATCACTAGTTATCAAACTATCAAAACCTAAATAATCAAGTGCATTCTTTACACTCTTTACATTCCCTGCTCCGTAATCAATTATTGCTATCATTTTCAATCATTCCTTTTGTGCTTGGTATTCCTGCTCTTTCATTTACCTCACAAGCCTTTCTCATTGCTTTTGCAAATGCTTTGAAAATTGCTTCAATTTTATGGTGGTCATTTCTTCCATATGGCATTTTAACTTGCACATTTGCTCCAAGACCTTGTGAAAACCCAATAAAAAAGTCTTCAACTAAATCAGTGTCCATCTCACCACAGTATCTTCTCTTGAATTCTGCATCAAATACACAAAGTGGTCTTCCACCAATGTCAACTGCAACAACTGCAAGGCTTTCATCCATTGGATAAACAAAATAACCAGCTCTATTGATTCCTTTTTTATCTCCAAGTGCTTTTTTAAAACATTGTCCAAGACATATTCCAGTGTCTTCAATAGTGTGATGTTGATCTATTTCTAAATCACCTTCTACACTAATCTTTAAATCAAATAAACCATGTTTTGCAAATGCTTCTAACATGTGTGTAAAAAAACCAATTGGTGTTTTAACTACACTATCTCCTTTTCCATCTAAATTTAATTCTATTTTAATTTGAGTTTCTTTTGTTTTCCTCTCGACAATCGCATCCCTCACCTAAATCACCTCACTAATCTTGTTAACATCATCTAAAACAACTTTCGCACCATTCTTTTTCATTAACTCCTTAAGCCATTTACTTTCAAAACCAGGAGGATAAACACCAATCCCATCAATCTTTGCTCTTCTTGCAGCATACATGTCATCAATTGTATCACCAACATAAACTGCATTTTCTACATCCAAAGCTTTCATTGCTTTAAGAATTCCAAATGGATTTGGTTTCTGTTTTCCATTAACATCTTCCATTGCAATCAATAACTCAAAGTCATCTTTCACATTATTGTTTTCAAGAACATAAATTGCTTCATCTTTTGGTCTTCCTGTAACAATTCCAAGCTTAAACTTCTTTTTCAACTCACTAAGAACTTGTTTATCAAGCAACCATTTCTCTGTGTCTCTAACTTGAAAATAAACTTCTTGGAATTTCTCAACAATAGTGGCAAGATTAACATTAATCCCTCGTGATTTTATTATTGCTTGAGTTAAATCCCAATCATTATTATAACCACCTTTTTCCTTGAATTCTTGAATTTGTTCTTTTGTAACTTCTTGTTTTGTAAAAAACTCAGCTGTTTTCTGAATTGCAGTTCTATAAGACTGACTCACGTCGACAAGTACCCCATCCATATCAAACAAAATCGCTTTCTTTCTACTCATTGTCATCACCTTTAATCTCATTGTAAATCTCTTTGAAAGCTTTCAAGAAAACATTTGTTTGTTCTAAACTTCCAACACCAATCCTTAAACAATTCTTTAATCTTGGATATTTTGTTCTGTTTCTAACTAAAATATCTCTTTTTTTCAATTCATTGTAAATTCTATCACAATCTTCTCCAAAATTTGCAATAAAGAAGTTTGCATCACCTTTGAAAAACTTAATTCCCAAATCACTAAACTCTTTGTAAAGAATTTCTTTGCCTTTATTGACTTCAGCAACAAATTTCTTTGTGTAATCTATGTCACTCAAAGCAACTACTCCTAATGTTGATGCAAAACCATTAACACTATAAGGAGAAAGAACTTTTCTCATTTCTCTAACAATTTCCTTATTGGCAATAATAAAACCTAATCTAACTGCCGCCATTCCAAATGATTTTGAAAATGTTCGAGTTATTGCTAAATTATCAAAGTCATCTAGCAAACTTAAAGCACTTTTTTCATAAAACTCAAAATATGCTTCGTCTGCAACAACTAAACAATCAACTTCCTTTGCTTTTTCTAAAACTTTTCTTAAATCATCATTACTTATTGAAGTTCCTGTTGGATTGTTTGGATTAGCAAACATAATCATTCTTGTTTTAGAACTTATTGCATTTAAGAGGCCAGAAACTGGAAAACTTAAGTCTTTATTATACAAAAGTTCTTTTACATTTGCTCCAGCTGCATCTGCGTACACCCCAAACATTGCAAAACTAGGAGAAAGAATAATAACTTCATCTTCTTCATTGATGTAAGTATCAAAAAAACACTTTAAAGCTTCGTCTGTTCCATTTGTTGCTAAAACCTGACTAGGATTAACATCCATGTACTCACCAATCTTATCAAGTAATTCACCATAAGCAGGATAAATAGACAAATCCTCTGCAGTAATTTGCCTTAATTTCTCAATTACTTTTGGTGAACAACCTGTGCTGTTCTCATTAAAATCCAATCTTAATTTACCAGATCTTAATTTTGTTGGAGGATCATACTCCTTCATTGTTTTAACAGCTTCTCTAATTTTGATCATTTACACCACCACCTTACTTAATTTGAATTCTAAAATGTCAGTAGCTCCTTTTTCTTTCAAAACTGGAATCAACTCTGCTACTTTTGCTTTCTCAACAGCAACTTTAACTGCAAAACCACCTCCACGATACAATTTCGAAATTGTTGGTGATTTCATGCATGGAAGTATTTCTACAAGATCATTCAATTTCTCATCAGAAATATTCATCTCAAGATATACTCTTTTTCTACCTTCTAAAACACTCTTAAGCAACATCACAATGCATTCAATCTTTTTTCTTTTCCATTCATCTTGCATTGCTTGCTTATTTGCAATCATTCTAGTAGAACTTTCTAAAAGTGTTTCAACTATGTCTAAACCATTTTGCTTTAAAGTAGTTCCAGTTGATGTATTATCTACAATCATATCAGCATCATCAGGAGGAAAAACCTCTGTTGCGCCAAAAGTTCGCAAATAAACATAATCAAAACCATTCTTTTCAAGAAACTTAGTGGCCAGAGCCTCATATTCAGAAGCTACAACTACTTTCTTTTTCTTTAAAGAATTCAAAGAATACTTTTTAGGTATTGCTGCGACAATTTTAACTGGATCAAACTTTAAGTCTATTAATTCTTGAACATCTGCACTTTGTTCAACAACCCAATCATTTCCAGTAAATGCAATATCTTGAGAACCTAATTCAACAAGCTTTGGAATATTCCTAGCTTTTAGAATTTTAATTTTAATGTTGTTGTCATTTATCTTTGGTCTATAAGAACGACCATTTCCTGTTATTGTAAAACCAGCATCTTTCAATAGTTTTACAACCTTATCATAAATTCTACCTTTAGGTAGAGCTAACTTAATTACTTTCTCATCGCCTGAAACGATGAACACAACCAGCGGAATCTCCGCATTTCTCCTCATTATTTGGTTTCATTTTATTTACCTCATTTGTTTATTTTATTTTTATAGAACTAGCCACAAATAAAATCAGTTCCAAGGGCAAAAACAGATTTAAAACTATGCAAAAGAATCAATGATGATGTAAATGTAACATTGTTTCTGCCATAATGCAATTATTAAGGCATAACTTCTATTTAAACCTTTCGGTTGTGTTCACTAAGAAGTAATCACTCATTACTTACTTTATAAACTGCGAATTTTTGAGCGAGTAGCCTATATCTTGCAAATTCGGCCA
>CAZKVI010000023.1:5640-26790 GCA_964556185.1 uncultured Methanosarcinales archaeon | reverse complement strand
AATGCATACATTTCAGCCATTGTTGGGTTTTCTCTTCCAACAAAATACTTTAATCCACTAATATCTTCCCCATGATAAGCCATTACATTTGTTGCAACAACTCCTGCGTGTGAAGAAGCAAACATTCCAACATTATCATACAATACATCGACTGCAATTAATTCATCTAAATAGTTACCATCAATATCTGGAATTTCTCCTAAAGAAAATCTTATTGCATCTCTCATTGCAGCCATACTATCTGGTCCACCAAAATCATAAACACCTTCACTACTAATTCCAGTTTCAGGATCTGTTTTACCTGGCCATAAATGGCTTACAACTACTGCACCAACATCAACTGGGTTATAAACCAGATGAAATGGTGTTTTATCATCATTATATTTCTCAACAAACCATGTGGAAGCTTGAAAAACAATTGGTGCATTATCACCATACCTAGGATTTCTAGGTACATCAATTCTAACAGCTATTTTACCATTCTCTGCATTGTTAATTTGCGTTACAATATATTCTCCTAACCCAGCAACTTCTACATCATCTCTTGGAAATTCTATTTTACATATTTCAACTTCTTTGTCGTCGACAATTCCATCGGTATTATCATCACAATCTTCATATTCAACATCTTCATCACCAAAAAACATACCAAGAAGTACTCCACCAAGAACTATCAACAAAACAACAAACCCAGCAATTGAAGAATGTAAAATGTTGTGTTTCTTTTTATGATGTTTTACTTTACTTTTCTTATGTGCTTTCTTTGCCATTATCTATTCACAATAATTATTCTTTATAAATCTTTTTCAACAACTTCTTCAATATTATAAATTCCAGTGAATTCATTTTCCATAACTATATTAGCTTTTTTTATTTCTAATTTAGATTTAAATATTGGCCCATCAATCATTAATGTTTCTGCTTCCCCACCTTCAAAAGCAACATTAATACCAATTTTTTTGTTTATTTCCATTAATTTATCAACATCTTCATTAGTTATAATTCTTCCTAACCAAGATTTATCTAAACCATAAGCAGCAACTTTTGTTATAATAAATTTAAAACCAAGTTTAATTACTTCTCTCATTTCTTCTTCTTGATCCATATTCCATAAAGGATTAATACATTCTAACTCTAACTCATCACAAATCTTTTGAATTCTTGAAGCTTGATATTCAGATTTCAATGCACCTGTTACAACTCCCTCAATTGCGAACTCTGTTTTAGCTTTTTCAATAGCTTTTTTCAAATCTTCTAGTTCAATTTCTTTCTCACCTTTAGTTTTATGGGTAATCAAAGGAATTTCCATAGCTTCTGCTTGATATTTTGCAAGATTAATATTTGGGGTATGGAACATATAACTATCTTGATTAGAAGATATAATACTAATTAAACAAACTACATCATGCTTTTCCATAGCTTTATAACAAGCAAATACAGAGTCTTTTCCACCTGAAAATAATACAGCTAGTTTCATAATACCAAAGAATGTCTATTTCTTTATATATCTTCCTTTCTCAATAAGTAACTTTTTATATACAAGTAATTGTCAATTTAATAAATGATGCCTTCAAAAGAAGATTGGGAAAAACAATATACAGAAGGAAAATGGAATCACTTAGATACATTAGAAGAATCTGGTCGTTATGCAATTATTGGACTTTATTGTAATTGGTTTCATAAACAACCAGATGTTTTAGATGTGGGTTGTGGTACTGGAATTATTACAAATTATATCAAATTCAAGAACTTTTTAGGTATTGATATTTCTGAAGATGCTATTCAAAAAGCCAATAAAAAAGAAAACTGTGCTTTTCTAGCCACAAATGCTGAAGAATTTAGAACAGATAAAAAGTTTGATGTTATTATATTCAATGAAATCCTTTATTATTTAGATGCAATTAAAATAATGAAGAAATATGAAGAATTTTTGAATCCAGAAGGAATTTTTGTAATATCAATCTGGGAAAATCCCAGAACTAAGCTAGTTTGGGATCTTATTGAATTTGAATATGATTGTAAAGATTATATTCAAGTAGTCAATAAAAAAACAGATAACAAATGGCATGTTGGAATATTTAAGACTAAACAACTTTAATTACAAATTTGAACTCTTCTTCTTTATCTCCTCGAAAAGTTTGATGGAATAATAACTCAGTTTTTCCAGCTTTAAGAGCTTTCATAATAAAAGTACATTCACCTTCATCAGAACCTGATGGCAAATCTTCCATATTTTTATTTACTCTTGTAATCTTCTTTTCTTTTAATTCTAGAATGTCTTTATCACATTCTACTAATTCTGGCACATATCCAACAGACTCTTGAATATGCAAAGAAAACCTTAATTCATCTCCAACCTTAGCTTTCAATTCTTTTTCACCGAAAAGTTTGTTTAAATCAAGCATAATAAGCTATAATCTTGTATTTTTATAAACTTTTTCAATAATTATATAAAGAAATAAAGAAATAAATTAACCTAATGAAAGAAAACATAAGCTTAGCTATAAAATCTACATTTAAATTAGTATTATTCTTAATCTTAATATTTGCATTTGCTGGAAGATTGAATTATTGGCAAGGTTGGGTGTTTTTCATACATACTTTGCTTCTAACTATTGTATTATTCATTGTATTCAGAAATAAAATGGACTTATTCAAAGAAAGAATGCATCCTGGCCCAGGCACAAAAAAGTGGGATATTGTATTTTATATCTTCTTTATTCCAGCAGCACTTGCACCAATTGTAATTGGTCCTTTAGATAGTGGTAGATTTTATTGGACTCCTATGTTGCCAATTTGGATTTATGTTGTGTCATATTTAGTTTATACATTAACTATTGTCTTCTTAACATGGGCAATGTTTGTTAACAGATGGTTTTCTTCAGTAGTTAGAATACAAAAAGACAGAAAACAAAAAGTAGTTTCCACTGGTCCATATGCTTATGTAAGACACCCTGGCTATGCAGGAGCAATACCAATGTTTGTAACAATGGGTTTTATCTTTGGTTCTTATTATGCAATTATTCCAGGATTATTTGCATTATTGTTATTATTTGTTCGAACTTATTTAGAAGATACAACATTACAAAAAGAATTAAAAGGCTACAAAGCTTATACTAAGAAAGTTAAATACAGACTAATCCCAGGAGTGTGGTAAAATGAGAATAATATTTTTACTTTTAACATTAACATTATTGACAGCTTGCACTCCAATAGATTGCGAACAATTAGAAGGAGAAGTAAACGATCTTATAAACGCAGCCAATTATTGCGAAGTTGATACAGATTGTGAACTTAATTTTGCATTTAGTTGTCCATTTGGTTGCGAGAACCTCGTCAACAAAGATGCCGATTTAACTGAAATACAAGAACAAGTAGATATTTATGCTGAAGAATGTGATATGTGTATTTACAAATGTCGAGAACCTCCAATGGAAGATGAAATTAAATGCACAAATAATATTTGCATTGATACGAGGTAATAGTTATTTCTTCTTTAATGTTCTTAATGCATCTAAAGTACTACTAGTAGCTCTTCTAAGTTTTCCTCTAAGACCTTTGGCTTTAGACATATCTCTTTTTACTTTAGCAGCAGCATCTTGTAATAAAGCAAGTAATTTCTTATCTGCACCTATGATTTCCTCATCTGCTCGAAGTTCTTCTCTTTCATCAACTAGCTCTGTCATTAGAGCTCTTTCTAATTCATCAGATAAATGTTGTTTATCTTCTGTTGCTTCAGGAGGTAATTGTGCTAATTTTGTAACTAATCTTCTTGCAGCTTCATTGGCCCTTAAGGAAGCACCATAATACTTTAAAAGAGAACCATGTTTTGTCAAGTTTGGCCAATTACTAGGATTAAGTGTGATTGATAAAGTATGTAATATGGATCCTGGTTCACCTGTTCCTAAGGCTGTTATTTCTTCTCTACTCCTCCTCTGCATTCTGTTAATTCTTTCTGTATCTTTTTCTAATCTTCTATTAATTCCTGATGCTGTTCTTGTGAAAAAACCCATTTTTATCCTCTTTGAACATTCTTATGAATGTTATCAAGGTGTTTGGCTAGTTTTAGAATATGATTTTTAGGTCTAGCACCCATTGGCTTCCATTTTAGCTTTGCATGCATTCTCTTAACATGAAGATAATTCTCAACATAATCTGAGAAATGCTTGTGTAATTCTTTTATGTCTTTTTTAGTTACTTTCTTAGATTTTCTTGCCATGCTATAGTTTTAAATTTATTTATTTATAAAGATTTCTTAATATTGTATTTATGTCCACTAATTTATTACTATTTGAAAATGATTTTAACAAGTTTTTTATATGGTATTTATCAGAATATCACTATGTGCTTCACACCAACTGTTTCATTAACAACTGCAATTATTGATTTTTTGTAGCTACATACATTTTACATATTAATAAATCTAAATTAACTAAAGGCCTAGCCTTGTTTATTTATCTACTTGGTTTTTATCAATTCACTGAGTTTATGTTATGTACAACAGCTTTTCCAGAACTATGGGCAAGATTAGGTTTTATTACATACACATTATTACCAGCATTAGCACTACATCTTACTTTAAGTCATGTAAAAAAGAAACCTAATTTAATTTATATTTACATAATTCCAGTAATTTATTCATTAACTGCTCTTGTTAATCCAGATTTCATATTAAATACTAGTTGTGGTAGATATTTTATCTCTGTTCAGAATATATTTTACAATCCAGGTTATTTATTTCCAGCTACTGTTTATTTCCTATATTATTTTGGTTTTATTATTTTTGTATGTTATTTATTAGTTAAACATTATACTCATCAAAAGAATATTTTTGAGAGAAAATTAGATTTAGATGCAATAATTGCATTAACAATAAGTTTAGTTCCTGCATTGGTTTTATTCTTCTTATTCCCAGCATTTAGTATATCATTTCCATCTGTATATTGCCAATTTGCTTTGATATTTACGATTGCAGCTCTGATAGCAGTACATTTGGAATTGAAGATTGGAAAGAAATATAAATAAACCACGATTTCTACACAAAAGGGGTAACTGATGACAGATGAAGAATTAATGCAAGATGTTCCAGCTGAAGTTATAGAATTGAATGGACACTTACTTCTCCAATTAACAATGAATTCTGGAGATGTATTTGGGTTTTATGTTGGTAAGCCAGGTGAAGATGGTGTAACTAATATACGTGGTCCTGTAGAATATGGAACTAAATTCATTGTCCCTGAAAGAAATTTATCATGGGTTGATGCATATTTATTAGCAACAGAACTAGGTTTAGAACCAGTTTCTTTTGGTGAATATGCAGCTGATATTCGTTGTGGTCCAGATTGGGGTAATGCTTATGCTATAATGGAAAAAAAGAAAGAAGCAATAAGAGAAACTATGCCACCAAGATATGAACTAGATAGAAAAACAAATCGTCCAAAAAGAGTACAACCAAGTGTAAAAGTTCAAAGACCTGCATGGATGGAAGCTGTGAAAGATGCTTCTGAACTTCACACAGATGAATTAATAATTGATGCAAGACATGTTGATGATGTTATTGAAACTGATGGAGTTTATATTCCTGTAGGAGAATTAGGTTTAGCTGGAAAACTTGTAGTTGTTAGATATGGTTTTGATGAAGCTGGAAAACCAAGTGTTTCTTTTGAACAAGATGGTGATAGAAAAAGAGTTTCAGTAAATAAAGAATTTGCACGAGAAATTGATCCAACACATCTTCTTGGAGATACAGATAGGTTTCCAGAAGATTATAGTGCTAGATGTACAGGTCATTATTCTATTGGACAAGACAGGAGAGTAGATTTAGAAACTACTGTTAATTCTGGAGTTACTGCTCAATTTAAACCTGGTTTTGTTGGTGTTATGGGTACTGGTGGAGCTTATAGGTCAAAAGTTGCTCCTGGTCCAAACATGGCTCATTGTGGACAAAGAAACATCGCATTCAGACTTCCTTCAAAATAATTCTTAACTACTTCCTTCAAAAGGAATATCGAATAATCCATTAGTTGTTACAAGAACAATTCGTCCTCTGTAAATGCCTTCCATTGGTGGTCTGAAAGTAAACACACAATCTATGCTTTCTCCTGGTTCAACAATTCCTTTACAAGACCATGGACTTATAACAACACTATAAGGTGAAGGATTAACTACTTGACGTAAACCTTCTATTATTTCAAAACTTGTAGAACCAATATTCTTAACTTCAACAGATACTTCTTTTGTTTCTCCAACACTTACAGTACCAAAATTAAGTTTATTAGAGTCTACACATACTTTTCCTGAATTTGATACTCCATCTCTTAAACTTAAAGTTGGATCTCCTAAAATATGCATAACATTGAATGTACCAGTTAATAAATTAACATCTCCAAAATTCATTCCAATACTCATAAAATCATGTGGGTTTCTTGATAAAAAAGCATTCGCAGTTCTAATTGGTGTAGATGCTGCATTAACAACTAAACCATTCCCACTAAATAAATAAGCTCCAGCTAAATAATCTGACCAAGTAAACCTTCCAACAGAACAACTTGCCATTTCATAGAATAATGAATTAGCTTCTGCTGCAAGAACTTCATCAAAATCAATAGTATCTTCATGTCCCCAAGGAACACCATGACCATTATAATAAACTAACTCAAAAGGTTTATTTAATTCAGCTAGATAAGTTACATCAGAATTAATTCCATAATTTTCCAAATTAATAAAAGTTATATCTTCATCATTATATAGACGAGAAACATGGAAGTTTGCTTCATTACTAGTGTCTTCTATTTCTTTAGTTCCACTCTCTGTTATAATTGGATAATAAGTTAGCATTTGTTGATTATATTTCAAATTACCTGTTCTATAATCATGATTACGATTAAAATAATCTTTTAATGTTGAAACTTCATCTAAAGAACCAGGAACTGTTAAACGACCCATCCAGAATGGATGTACCCAGTTAAAACCAAATTTATTACAATTAGGAGAAGTTAAATTATAATATCCATCAATATATTCATAATCTTGAACTTCTTTGTCTATAAAATTATTATAACATTCTCCTGTTATATCTAAATAATATGCATCGCTTGGAAATGGAAATTCAGTACCAAATGTAACAAAAGCAGTAGGAATTCTACCTACAAACATAACACCTTGTAGATTATTATTTGCATAGTATTCTAATATGGTATTCTTTAGAACTTTAGGATCTTCATCCTCACTAATTCCAATAATATCTACATCATAAGACACATCATTTTTCCATGTTTCTAATTCATTTGCTAATGGTTCCAATAAACTATCCTCAACAACTAATAGAATTTTGCAAGAACCATCTTCACACCACGAATAAGGAACATAACATTCATCTTTAGTTTCTTTTAGATGAAATTCTGTAGTTAAAGGTTCAATATCAACACATTCTTCTGCACAGCATACTCCTTGTAAGAAGTCCCCAGCACAATAAGAACCCTCAATACATTCAAAACCATTAAGTTCTGAACATGTTTTCGGAGTCTCAACAACTTCCTCTTCTTCTACATCAATTTCTTCTTCATATTCTATTGTAGTGTATTCTGTATCATCACACCCAGAAATTAATAATACTAATAATAAGATTAATAATATTGTGTATTTCATTTTTATTCCTCAAACCTAAACAATTCTTCAATCCTTGCTTGTAAAACTCTTGCAATGTCATGTGCTAATTTTAATGATGGATTATACTTACCTTGCTCTAGAAAAACAATAGTTTCTCGTCTAACACCGACCTTTCTAGCTAAATCATCTTGTGTTAATTTATACCTAGCTCTGTATTCTTTAATTCTTGTTTTCATTTTTTATTAATTAACACTAAACTTCCAATTAAACCAACTAAAAAACCCAATGGACATACAATAATTCCAATTATGAAAAACACTGCATGCAATACTTCCATTAAATAAGGTAATACAGGAATATTTTCACTAAGTACACCTAGAGCATAAAAGAAATTATGCAAAATAGTGCAACCAAAGAATCCTAAAGCAGAAATTCCTGTCAACAAATAAAATATTTTCAATTTTCCTTTTATTTTTTCTTTGAAAGTGAAATAAGTTAATAATCCACCTAAAATAAAAAAGATTGCAATTGGTAAAAGAAAAATAGGACCACTAATTAAATCACTAAAAACAAAAAACTGTAAAATTAAAAAAATACCAACAATAAACAATAACCAGAATGTTACTGTTGTTTTTCTATGATTCAGCTTCATTTTTATCATCCTTGTTATATAAATCTAACCTTATGTTAGAAATAGATAACATACTTCTATTTAAATCTTTCGGTTATATACTCGGACCGAAAGCTTTTTATAATATTTCATTATATTTTATAATAAAATATAACAAAAGGTAATAAAAATGGTACAAGCAATAATCAATCTAGGAGAACATGAAAATAGGATCTTAACTATCCTTAAGGGCAAATTCGGTCTAAAAAATAAATCTGAAGCTGTTAATTTTGTAATTGAGAAATACGAAGAAGAATTTCTAGAACCAGAATTAAGACCAGAATACATTGAGGAACTAAAGAAAATAGACAAAGAAGGAAGTTTCACGACTTTCAACTCCATTGAGGAATTAAGAAAACATATCGAAAATGCGTAAATTTTCAATAGAAGATAAACTAACGAAATCACTAAATAAGATTTCTAAAAAAGATAAAGCTTTATTTGAAGCTATATGGGGTAAGATTTTAGAAATTGCGAGTTCTGATGGAATTGATCATTATAAAAATTTAAGGGCACCAATGCAGGCTTTCAAAAGAGTTCATATTAAAAGTTCATTTGTTCTAACATTTAAATACATAAAGTCTGAAGATAGAATTGTTTTTTATGGTTTCAAACACCACGATAAGATTTACAAATAACTACCTCAACAATTCAGGCATAAACAACAATAGAAATCCTAATACAACCATTATAACTCCACCAGCTAAATGGCAATACTTTGCATATTTCTCACCAAATTTACTATTAATAGCAAATGCAGCCATTCCAAAGATTACTAAATCATCTAACATAAAGAAAAACGTATACAAAAAGATATAGAAATAATATTTCAAAGCACCTAAACCTGATAAAGCTAATACTTGTGTAAATACAGCAGGAATTGCTGACGAACATACAAATTCTACTGAATTAACTACAAATGCTAAAGCAATTATTGAAAAGAATATTGTAATTGTTAATGGAGCAGTTGCAATGTGCTTAACTTTGTCCATTGTTTTAGCACGACCTTCTAAATCTCCAATTTTACAAGTTAAAGGTTGATTTCTAGTTTCAATATATTCTTTTACACTTATTATTCCACCACCTAAAGCAAATAAACCAATTAAAATTGTTAATATCCTAATATAACCAGCTAATAAAAATACATTTAACCATGCTGTCATAAATAAGAAATATAAAATTCCAGAAGCAAGTACAAAACTTCCTACAATTAACCAAACTCTTTTTCTATCTTTAACTTCTAATAAAATTCCAATTAAAAAAACTAAAACCCACATAGCGCATGGATTAAAACCATCAATTAAACCTAATACAACAGCTAATCCTGGTAAAGAATATTGCGTAAGATCAGTTCTTCCTAAAAAAGGTAAATCAAATTCACTAAAAGCAGTCTCTGCTTCTTGTGTTGATTCCTCGACCACAGGTTCTCTATTTTCTTCACAAACTTGTTTACATTCCATAATCATAGATTCAACATCTTCTTTAGGATGAACACCCATTAAAGCTTGAATATGATCTGTTCCTGCAAAAAGCAAAGGAACACCTAAAGAACTTGTATCCAAACCAACTTTTTCTGCTAATTCGTATAATAATCTAGAACCATCTGGTGTAGAAGCATCAACATAAATAAATGGAATATCTGGTAATTCTTGTTCTAATTCTTCTATGATGGGCCGCATTTCTTTACAATGCGGACATGTTGGTAAGTAAAAATAATGTACAGTAAACTCACCTTCTTGATATTCTACTTTTTCTTCACCAACACCACCAAAGTAGAGAATTCCACCTAATACTAATAGAATTATAATTAGATAAATATTAAATTTGACTTTGAAAAAGTCTTTGACCATTTGTTTTGCATTGATCATACTATCTAGGTGTTAATAACTACTCTTTTTAAATATTCTGTTAGAATTAATAGGTAATTATTCCACAACAGACACTTCATCTCTTAAAGCTAGAAAATCTTGTGTTGATAATGGTTTATATACAATAAACTCAGAATAAGAACCACCTTCTCCATCATTATGGTGGAATCCTTTTTGTAAGAAAAAGCCCATCTCAGCAAAAGTGTGCCCTAGCAATGTATCTAAGCACATTCTATCTAAATCTCTTTGAGTATGTTCACCATGTGGAACTACTCGCCCTTTTTCTACTCTATAAACTGGATCTTGTCCTTGACAATATCGATTATCAGCGTTAAGCTCTGCAAGTAACTGACGAGTTTCATGATGTTGAGCACCTGTCTTAATTACTAGCCTTCTAGGTAAATATTCTGATAGCTGTACAAGAACTCCTTTAAATAATCCCTTATTTTGATAACCATCATTAATTCCAGGAGATCCTGCATCAATGTCAAGAACATTAATCCTTTCATGATATTTTACATCAAATTCTCCAACAACATCTTCTCCATTAGATATACGAACAGCAACTCTAGCATCATACTGTATACCCCATCCAAGATGATTATCTCTAGCCCAATAAGTATATGTGTGTCCATCTTTCCCTTCTATTTCTTTTGGTTCTTCTTCAGTTCCTAACACAGCCATTAGAAACCCATCTGTAATTCTTAGCTCTTCAGCAGGTAATGCATATGGGGAAGTATTTTGAAATTTAGATTCATGAAATAATCTATGAACATCAGGATGTCTTTGCTCAAATAATTCAATTAATCTTAGATATAATTCTGTACTTGGATGTCCTTTAATCTCAACCATTTTACAGAGAAATACTTAAGTATTTATAAACCCATATGTAAAACATTCTAGTTATACTCGCCATTAATAACTTTTCTTAGAACTTCATCTTTAGTTTCAACTGGGTCTGTTCTTACATTGATTGCAAAAGAAATCAAATTAATAGGATTAATATTCTCTGCATTGTTTAATATATTCAATGCATCTTTTAATGGAACATACAATGTAACATCTGCATTACCATACAAACCATCATCGACTAATTCTATTTGTCCATCATTACTAATATCTATTTTCAACTCCAAATTTCCTGAATCATCTTCAAAAACTAAATTAGCTTTATCAAAGTCACTCATTACATTATTAAAGAAGTTATTCAAATTAATAAAATAAACAATAGCCTCTGCATCAAAACCAAAGTCTTCTGCTAAGTCTGTTTGAACAATTCTAGTTTCAATATCTTCAATAACTTCAACAATTTCTGGATCTTCTTCAATAAGTTCTTCTGTTATCTCTGCTTTAGGAATTTCATATTTTTCTTTGCAATTAACAGAACCCATAACTAAAGAAGACATTTCTTCAAATTCAGAAAACTCTTCTTTAAATTCTCTATACAAACTATCTTCATAAACATCTTCTATACAAACAACAACAGACATATAACTTTGATAATTGCAATACATAATGTTTGCATTTGAAATCATTGTTTTATCTTCATAAGGAGAAGTATATTTTAATTCAAATTCATCGTTTTCCTCGTCAGAATAAAGCAATATTTCATCTTCATCTTCTTCAAGAGCAGTTTTAATCCAAGAAGCTAAATCCGAAGGCAAATAATTATGTTTATTTACAATAACAGAACAAGTTCCTTTTGTAACTGCTAAAATGTTTTCTTCACCCATTTCTGTGTTAAATGAATCCCAGTCAGGGTATTCAATTTCAAAATCTTCTTCTTCAAAAACATCATAATCAATTTCCTCAACAACAGGCAACATAGCTTCATAATTCTCCTCAGCAATTTCTTCATCTTCTTCGCATTCAATAGAATTTAAAACATTATCATAAATTGCCATAACTTCTGGATAACCAATTACTGTTTCTAAGCATGCAATATTAATCATATGTGCTTTATTATTGCAACCAGCTATCTTAATATGAGAAATTAATCTATGTTCTTGAAACATTGCAGTTGCTTTTACAAAATAATCATCGTCATCTTGTTCATAATTAACAATATGTGGTGCTTCAATTAAACTATCAATTAAATAAGTATACAAATGTTCTGCCATTACATCATTTGAATCAATAATTACAGTACAAAAACCCTTTGAAACACTAATTTCTGTCTCTTCATTTGTTTCCTCACTCACATTCCAATTAGGATATTCTATAGAAAAACCACTATCTTCATAAATTAAGTACTCAATTTCTTCACTTAATACATCTTCTATAGTAATTTGATTACAACTAGCTATAAAAACCACTAAAAAAACAATCAAAATAACGTTTTTTAACCCCATATTGTATGAATTTACAGCTTTCAAATAAAAAGTTTTTTATATTTTAATGACTATACATTAATATGGAAGATAAAAATGCGATCTTTTTTAATTATTCGATACTTACTTGTTAGTCTAATTATCCTATGTTTCTCTATTTCATTTTCTTCAGCAGACTTTTCTGATTTTGCTTTTGAACCTGTTGATGCTTGTACTATTGATTGTTGGGATGGTGATGGGTGTGATAAATACAAATGTGAAGAAGTATTAGGTTGTACTATGTGTGACGATGTCACTTGCGCTGAAACTTGTTTAGAAGATGAAAGAACACTAGGTGAAACATGTAATAAAGATGAACAATGTACTTCTGGACACTGCTCTGGGTTAGCAAGAGCTGTTGGTTTTCAAAAAGCTTGTTGCCCAGAAAAAAGTGAATGGAATTATCTAAAACAAGCATGTATAGATAAACAAGGAAAGATTGTATTTCAAGCTCAACAAGAAATTGATGGAGGAACAGGAAATGTTAATAATAACTTGAATCAGAACCTCGGAAATGATCCTACTTCTTATTTACAACTTGGAGGAACCACCCAACAAAAAACCATGAATTATGATTATGCATCATCTGACTCTGTCAATTGGCCAAGTGATATTGATACAACAATGTCTGGAGCAACTGATCCAAATGAAGATAGATACAACAATATTTTTAATGTAGAAAGAACAAAAATAAAATGTGATCACAATTACAACAAAAAGATCTTAAAAAGACCAAAAAAAGATAAAATTTGGCTAGTCTACAAGTGCAAAAAGTTTCATATTCTAAATCCTAACCAATTAGAAGACATAAGTAAGAGATTAGGCAAACAAGTTACTGAAGTAAAGAAAAAACAACTAAAAAAAATTGACACAGGCAAAGGTAAAATAAGAAAAGTTATGGGTTGTTTATGGAATGGTAAAAATATCAAAGATAAAAAAACAGGAAAATTATATTTTGTCAATAATTGTGAAAAATATCATTATTTAGACTTAGAATATTCATGGAATGAATTAGGAACACAATACGGCGCACCTGATGAACTTTATCATACAACTGTGGATTATATCCAAGACGGCGGAAATATTCCTTCCCCAGTTGCTTGTAATTATCGAGGACAAAACATTAGAAATAAGAAAAACGGAGCAATATTTTACATAAGCAAACATTGTAAAAAAAGACATTATCCAAATTGGGAAACATTCAAATATTACATGGACAATATTTTACATAAAGGTTACACAGACTTATCAGCTGACACAGTTAAAAAAATTCCAAAAGGTAAAGATATTCCAAAAATAAAAATCAAAGCAAAAATAAAAAAACAATGGACATTAAGAAAAAAAGTAGATTTAGGGGAATCAGAAGTTACATTTATTGACATTTATAACAAAGGAAATGTTCCATTAAAATACAAAATTGAAACACAAGGTTCTTCTTGGTTAGGTATATTTAAGAATTGGAAAGTTATTAATCAAGAAACATGGTATACTATAAAAGAAGACGGCCATGCAAGTATTATTGTATCATTAGATGCACGATTTATTGGAACAAAAGGTGATTATGAAGATTTAATTAAGGTTTATACAACAGATACAGACAATGAAGTAAAAGAATTACCAATTAAAATTGAAGTCGAGGATTTCAAAAGAGATGCAGAAGAAGTTTCTCACAATGTTTATTATCCATCTGGAAGAAACTTTGCATTCCCAGGAGAAGAAATCACAATACAATTCAACATTAAGAACAAAAACAAAAAAAAGCACCCATGGATTGACGAATGTCATGATTATGGTTGCGAAAGTTATGGATTAAGATACACTTATGGAAATAATAAAGTAAATTGGGAATCTAATAATCAAGATGAATTGTTTATCGGCGGTCAAATAAATGTAAAAGACACATGGGAAAAAGATATTGCATTTACTATTCCTAAAAATACAAACTCAGGTGGTTACACAACAGAATGGACAATGTTCTACTATCCAAAAAGCCGAAACAGATTAGACTTTGGTCCAAAAATGTTTGTTGGAATTAATGTAGAAGGTCAAGGAATTGGTGGAGGCTGGCCAGAAGATGTTAATATTGTTCCAAATGCAGATGGCTTCTTAACTTATCCATTAGAATCTGTCGACGACAATTATGTAATTTCTGGATGGTATAGAAATGGTGGTGGTTCACACTCTGGAATTGATTATTCTCCTGATAATAGTGGAGATTATTATGTTGTTGCTGCAGCAGATGGTGTTGTTAGCCCAACACATTATTATACAAATTATGGTAATCTTATTTCTCAATATGGTAGTTTAGGTTCTTGCATCGCATCTGATCCAACTGCAGCTTATGGAAATAGAATAATGATTGATCATGACAATGGTTATACAACTGTTTATGGACATTTTGAAAAAGATAGTATGTTAGTTAGTCCAGGTGATCCTGTAACAAAAGGACAAAGATTAGGAAAAATGGGAAACACTGGTTGTTCAACTGGAAAACATTTACATTTTGAAGTAAGATCAGGTTCAACAAAAATAGATCCTTATGGAAATAAAGACACAGCAGTTAATTATCCAGACAGAATGGATCCTAGCAAAGCTTGTGGAACATCAACTAAGAATTTATGGACATCATGTCCACCAAATTTAGCAAATACTGAAAATAAAGAAGAAGAAACTTCTGATGAAATGAGTTATTATAAATCTGATATAGCATTAGATTACATGTATGGAGAATTTATGACAAATGTCAATAGCATAGATGTTTATACAATGGCAGAATATATTGATAGATACCATAATCCACGATTAATTGATTATCTTTATCCAGGCGGACCAGATGGTTATTATGCTACAGCATTATTAAAATGGGCATTAAAAGTTAGACAAAGGGGTCCTTGGGATCACAAACCTAAATTAAATGAATTACTTAAATTAGACAAAGATTATAATGGAGAAGCAGATGATTATTGGTTCCCTATAAGGGAGGATACAGAACATGAATATTATTATGACATATGGTCAAATATACATTATGGTTATGTAGGTTCAGCAGCAGGCTTTAGTTCAAATGTCCTTCATTTTGGAGCAACTTTTGGAGATACAGTCTTGGCAGGTGTCGACGACGAAGGAGATAGAATAAGTGTACAAATTGGGATTGATTTATGGAATAATAATGGAAGAAGTTTAACTAAAGAGCAACTACACCAAGCTATTCTTGATAATAAAGACAAATATTTAGAAATAGATCAAAAAGTAACAAAATCAATTAATGGAAAGTAATTCTACACAAAATATAAAAACATCAATATTCTAAAATTTATATATTAACACTTGGGGTGATTACATGGGTAGAGATAGATGGTCTTCACGTACAATATTCTTATTTGCAGCTATTGGATCAGCTGTTGGCTTGGGAAATGTTTGGAGATTTCCTTATTTAACATATAAATTCGGAGGCGGAGCATTCCTTATTCCTTACTTAATAGCATTATTAGTAATAGGAATTCCTTTAATGGCCTTAGAATTCGCTATTGGTCAAAAACTCCAAAAAGGAGCAGTTGATGCATTCAAAACAGTAAATCATAAACTTAGAGGTATTGGTTTTGGTGCTGTATTTGCAAGTTTCATAATTGTAGTATATTATGCAGCTGTCATGGCATGGGCATTAATATATTTCATGAGATCATTCTCTGCAAAAGTGCCTTGGGCAGAAGATGCCTCGGGGTATTTCTTTGGAAATGTATTGCATATCTCAGATGGAATTAATCAAATAGGTGGAATTAATTGGACTATTTTCATAGCATTATTAGCAGTATGGGTTATGATTTATTTCTGCGTCTGGAAAGGTTGTAAAAGTGTTGGTAAAATTGTTATGATAACAATGCCTTTACCAATGATCTTATTATTCGTCTTATTTATTAGAGGAATTACACTTGATGGAGCAGCAACTGGAATCTTTTATTACTTAAACCCTGACTTTAGTGCATTATGGTCGTCAGAAATCTGGTTAACAGCAGCATCACAAATCTTTTTCACATTAAGTCTTGGAGCTGGTTTAATGATTGCTTACGCAAGCTACAACAAAGAAACAGAAGATGTATTAAAGAACTCTTATGTCACATCAATTACAAATTGTGCAATTAGTTTATTTGCAGGTTTTGTAGTTTTCTCTGTTTTAGGTTATATGGCAACTACAACAGGAGTTGGTGTCGATGAGGTTGTAACTTCTGGACCAGGTTTGGCATTTGTAGCATTTCCACAAGCATTATCATTATTACCATGGGGAGCATGGTTCTTCTCAGCGTTGTTTTTCTTAGCAATACTAACATTAGGAATAGACAGTGCTTTTTCATTAGTTGAATCAGTAAATGCAGTATTAGTAGATAGTGCTTCAAAAGTTGCTAGACACAAAATAGCATTCTATGTTTGCTTTGCAGCATTTATTCTTGGAATTTTGTTCACGACAAATGCTGGATTGTATTTCTTAGATGTTATAGACCATTTTGTCTCGAACTTTGGTTTGGTGTTAGTTGGAATCTTTGAATGTGTAGCAATAGGATGGATTTATGGAGCTGAAAGAATGCGACAATACATTAATAGTGTTAGTGACTGGAAACTTGGAAAATGGTGGAATTATTCTATTAAATATGTAATTCCAATTATATTAAGTGTATTGGTTGTACTTCAATTTATTTCAGAAATGAAATCCAACTATGAAGGCTACCCAGACTGGGCAATTGCATTAGGTTGGTTAGTAGTTATTGTACCAATTGTAATTGCAATAGGATTTGCATTCAAACCAACAAAAGTTGAAGTAGAAGTTTAACTAACTTCTTTTTTTCTTTTTATTTTATTTAGAACTAATTTCAATCCCCAAACTCTCAAAAACTTGTTTAGCTTTTTCAATATCTTTAACTAAAAAATGATCTCTAGAAAATGCAGCAATAGGCAACAAACTTACACCTGCTTTAGCCAAAGCAGATGAAATCTTTGCAGTAACACCAACAACATCAAATGCAAACTTAACATCTAAAGTAATTATTTTCCAACCACCATCAGATTCAATTACATTATCCAAATTAACATCAATCTTAGACTCATCAATTATTACAGTTATTTCATCTTTATCTATAATATTTGCAAAAGCACCATCAATAATCTTAGCAGATTTAACAATAGCAAACTTCTCCTTCCAAACATAGGCTTTAGCATCTTTGAACTCCATAAAATTAGATTAATCTCTATCTTTTTAATTATTTTGAATATCTGAAACAATAACACATATAAATACAATATAAATCTCCAATATTATGGTTAATATACAAAAAGAGTATGGTTCTTTCAAGATTAAAGCAGGCTTAGCTCAAATGTTGAAAGGTGGCGTTATTATGGATGTTGTTAATGCTTCACAAGCCCAAATAGCTGAAGAAGCAGGAGCAGTCGCTGTAATGGCTTTAGAAAGAGTTCCAAGTGATATTAGAGCACAAGGTGGCGTAGCTAGAATGTCTGATCCTAAGATGATTAAAGAGATCATGGAAGCTGTTTCTATCCCTGTAATGGCTAAAGTAAGAATTGGTCATTTTGTAGAATCACAAGTCTTAGAAGCACTAAGAGTTGATTATATTGATGAATCTGAAGTATTAACTCCTGCAGATGAGAAATTCCATGTTGATAAAGAACCTTTCAAAGTTCCTTTTGTTTGCGGTGCAATTGATCTTGGCCAGGCTTTAAGAAGAATTCACGAAGGCGCTGCTATGATTAGAACAAAAGGAGAAGCAGGAACAGGAAATGTTGTTGAAGCTATTAAACATATTAGATCAATTAATAATCAGATTAAAGTATTAAAAACAATGAGTGAAAAAGCATTACAAACATATGCAAAAAATATCAATGTTCCTCTTGCTTTAGTAAAACAAATTAAACAACTTGGCAAATTACCTGTTGTTAATTTTGCAGCAGGCGGAATTGCAACTCCAGCAGACGCTGCAATGTGTATGCAACTTGGAGTTGACGGTGTTTTTGTTGGTTCTGGTATTTTCAAATCAAAAAATCCAAGAAAAGTTGCAAATGCAATTGTAAAAGCAACAACTTACTACAAAAACCCCGATATTTTAGCAGAAATATCAACAAATTTAGGAGATGCAATGCCTGGACTAGAAATTAGTAAACTAGAAACTAAAATGGCATCACGAGGATTTTAAAATGATTATAGGTGTATTAGCATTACAAGGAAGTTTTGCAGAACATATTAAAGTTCTAGAAGAACTAAAAGTAAATGTTAAAGAAATAAGACTAGCAGAAGATCTAAATAATATTGATGGATTAATAATTCCAGGAGGAGAAAGTACTTGTATTGGAAAACTTTTGAAAGATTATAAATTAGATAAAAAAATTCTAGAACAACATAAAAACGGAATGGGAATTTATGGAACTTGCGCAGGTGCAATTATTTTAGGAAAAGGTCATCATTCATTAGGTTTAATTGATATAAAATACAAAAGAAATGCTTATGGTCGACAATTAGATTCATTTAACTCAATGGTTAAATTAGAAAAGATTGGAGACATCGAAGGCGTTTTCATCAGAGCACCAAAAACAGACCATGTTGGTAGAGATGTAACAGTCTTAGGAATGTTCGAAGAATCAGTAATCGCAGCAGAACAAAATAAAGTCTTAGTAACAACTTTCCACCCAGAATTAACAACTTCTACAAAAGTACATGAATATTTTATTAAAATGTTGAAATGATTATTTTTTCTTTTTCCAATTCCAAGGCATAAGTCTATTACCTAAACTTAAGATTCTAGAAGTTCTTGGGAAAACCATTGCAAAACCAAACTCAGATACTGCTTTTCCTGTTTTAAATGGCCAAATAATGGTGTTTTTACCAGTCCTTCCTGTCCATTTAACCCTTCTCCACCACCTATAGAAAAAACCACGTTCAGCTCTTTTTTCATCATTTGCTGCTTCAATCTCTTGGAATCTATTTAACATATCTCTCATAACTACTACAGCAGCTTCACCTTGTTCTTCTGCCTCTAGAATTAATTTACCTTTTGTAGACTCTATAAATCTCATATTCTTATCTGTTAAATTAATAGTTCCTTTTATATGCCCAAATAAATTCCAAGCTACACTTAAATGATGTTTTGCTTTTTGCAAAGCTCTTGCTTGTTTATTATTTTTTAATAATACAGTAAGTTGTCTAGATAATTGGGTATGTTCAGCTCTCTCAGGTCCTTCAATAGTTCCTTTTTGCATTTTTTTCTCTAAGAATTCCTTTCTTTTTGTAATTAATCTAAGTTCTGTCCAAGATTCTTTATTATCATCTATATCCATAAGAAATATTTCTCTTTGACCTTCTGCATCTATTCTTGCAGTATCTAAACGTCCAGTCATTTCTTTCAATTCTCTTTCATTCTCAAGAATTAGTTCAGTTGCTGCTTTTAATTGTTGTGCAGCAACTTCAAATTTCTTTTTTATATCTTTATATTGAGTTTCATAGAGTTTTCTTGCAATTTCTTTTTCTTTTCTTTCTTTTATTCCTGTTATTGTTTCAAATAAAGCCCATCCTACTGTTTTTCTAGCAGTATTCCCTGACCATATTGCTACAAGTAATGTAATTATTAGTTCAGGCATAAATTGTCCCCAAGGTACATGTTGTGGCACAGGTTCAGCATCTATCCCAATATATTCCCCTGCCTTATGTACTTTTTCATGAACATCCCTTGGAAAATTCTTAACATCTTGTACTTTTTCATAACCAGCCATGAATTTATCAACACATTCTTGCATTTTCTTAATTTCTTCTTTTCTTTCAGAAGGTCTAAGATCATCAAGAGTATGAGTTTTATATTCTTTTTTTGGTCTAGCTCTTACACTTTTTTTTGGAGGTGGTGGAGGTGGTTGTGGCTCATTTCCCCATGCCCAGTTCCAAGCATTTACTGCTCCTCTTTCTAATGTTGCAAATCCATTATCAACTCTTTCTCCAACTTCATCTGCAACAACACCACCAATCTCTTGAGCCATCTCTCCTTTATTTTGAAGAATATACTCTGCTTCAATTGCATATTGAACAGCCAATTCTGAACCAGGTCCAACTGTTTCATAAACACCTTCTGCTGTTGCAATACTTTCATCCATTGCTTCTCCAAATGCAACAATTTCATCTTGAAGAACTTCAAAAGCTATTTTTAGAATAGCTGCTTCTGCAGCCCTACCAACTAATAAGAATCCAAATTGTTGTGCTGCTTTGTATCTTCTTGTTTTTGCTTTTGTTTTATCTTCTAAATATTCAACAGCTTCTGCTAAACTTTTAAGTTCTTTTAAAACAGTATGTTTAACTTTTCCATCTTTTAGCATAACATGTAATAAAGTTATCTCATGCCTTACTGTATTTGAAAATGCATCTAATCTTGCAACAAGCATGTGTTGGTATTCTTCTTCTCTATCTGCTCTAACTGATGGATCTAAATTTGCTGTATTCAACGCCTGTATTTGTTCCAAATTATGATCTTGTAAATTAAGAATTTGTTCCCATTTTTCTATAACTTGTAGTCCTTTTCCGCAATCATCGAAAAATGTTTGTACTGAATGCATTTCTTGGGCTAAAGTTTCATTTTCTTGGACTATTAAATCC
>CAZKVI010000023.1:0-5630 GCA_964556185.1 uncultured Methanosarcinales archaeon | reverse complement strand
AGATAATCTACTTGTTTCACCAGCTACTTTAATATGATCTCTACCAGCATCAATTGATGCTTGTTCCCTAGATTCAATAACTTGACGAAGTGAATCTGCATTTGTATGCATTACTGTTAAAGCATGTTGTAATTCTCCAGCAACATTCCATTCTTTTTTTTCTAAAGCATGAATTCTAGTAACAAATCCTTTTTGTAGCTTAATAACTGCTCTTAATTTTGTAATCTCATCAAATAATTTTTTATGCCTTGCACTAACTTCAAGTCCAGCATCTTGACTTAATCCACCTAAAGCATATAAGAATCCAGCTCTATCTCTTTGAGCATCTTCACAAAACTTTTCTTTTCTTCTTAAAACACGAGCATCTTTCTTAAGAGTCCATCTAAGCCATCTCTCTGTTTTTAATTCCTTATTAATAAGCCTTTTAACTCTTTTCTGAGCTTTATTTCCAGTTGCCTTAAAAATTCCAGTCTTGTCTCTAACTTGTTCAAATGGACTAACATAAACTTGAAATCTTGGATTAACTGCCATTCCAAGATCTTTCACTTTATTCCTCAATCTACCCATATCTCTATTTCTTAGTATATGAATTTATAAAGTTTTTTAGAAACAATAAATATAAATACTCCAAAAATAGAAAATTACTATGCTTTCAAGACTATTAGGCTATAAAAAAACAACTTTACTTACTTTAGAGCAAGATTTTCCAGAAATAAATAGCTGGAAAGAGTTCATTGTTCTACAAGAAGAATCTAATTTTGCTTTATTAAAAGGTAAAACATTCAAATCTCATAAACAATTCTTAAAAGAAATTGAAAAAAACATTGACAAAACAATAAAACAAAAAGTAAAAGATCTAAAAAAAGTAAAGAAAACAAGACCTAAAAGACATAATTTCACTCCAGATGAAACACATAAAGATTATTTAGATAATTTCCATGAAGAAATAAAAAAACTCAACAAACACACTAAAACAGAAACAAAAATCCTAGAATATTTGTGGCTTGGTAAATTAAATAACAATATTTTAGAATTAAAAACAAAGAATATTAAGTTAAGATTACAAAAACATGATTAAATCATTTCTAAAGCACTTACAACATTCCAAATTTGTGTTCTTGTGTAAGGTTGCATATTAGAATCATCAGAAACTTCATCTAATTCACTCAAAGCTTTATTTATTTTAATTGAAAGCTCTTCATCTTGTTTTAATATCTTAATAACTTCACCAATCTTAATTTTAATATTTCTTGGAACAGTATTGTCCTGTTCAAGTTCGCCTAAAACCTCTATTATGCTTTGTATTCTCTCGTCTTCCATTTCAATCACTTGCTGCATTACTCTTTCATCTCCTTCATTGCTTCTTCTCTTAGTTTCTTAGCTTTTTCTTTTAAATTATTTTCTTGAGTTTCTAAAGCTTTAAGTCTAACATCTAGAACTTTTTTCTTCTCTTCAAGATCACTTTTCAAAGTATCTTTCTCAGTAGAAACCATAATATTGCCAACAATTTTGTAAGCTTTTTCTGTTTTACCTAATTCTTCTAAAGCAGATTCAAATTCCATAAGTTGTGCTTGAATTTGTTGTTTTTGTTGTAAATATTGTTGCATAGTTTGCTCAATCATTGTTAATTGTTGAATTTTTTCATCACTCATTTTCTAACCTCGGATGCTTTTTCAAAAGTTGTTATTAGTTTTGTTATACCATTAAGCGAAGCCCGTAATGCAACTGAATCTGTTGCTTTTAAATTAAAGACAATAGAATCTTTCTTTGCCTTAAACTTAACTTCGCACCTTTTTGTTTGTAATCTCTCCAACTCGACTTCAAAACATTTTGTTAATAAAGGAATATCAACATCAAATACTTCAATACTGGAGGAAAACTTCATCTTGCTTTAATTTTTGTTACAGTAGTTCTTGGTTTAAACAACATTTTAGAACCGCAATAAGGACATCTTATTTTCTTTCTTAAGTAATCTTCTGAAACAACTTTATTACAATTAAAGCATTTATACTCTACCATTTTAAGCTTCCTCTGTTCCTGTTTTTTCTACTTCAGAAGCTGGTGCTTCTTCGTCAACTTCAGGAATCTCATTATCTGAAATTTCTTTATTTATTTCAGGAACTACATTTTCAATTACAGAAGCTGACGCTTCTTCGTTGCCTTCAGCAACTTCTTCTAAATCTTCATCGTCTTCTTCAGAAACTTCTGATGATTCTTCTTCAAAAGCTTTTGAAGCTCTCTTCTTTGAAATAGTATAAGCCTTTCCAGTGAATTTAGCTTCGCAATTTTTACAGTGCCAAATACCTGCTGAAACTCTCTTAACCTTTAAATAATGACAATAAGGACATTTATGATCAGCTCTTTGAACTTTTTCAATAGCTGCTAATTTTTCTTTTATTCTTCTTCCATATCTAGCGCCAAAACGCTTTGCTGGACCCATGCTTTTCTTTTTCTTCATTTTCTTCTCCTTGCTCTAAAATGGGACTACCCGGATTCGAACCGGGGTCATCCGGCCCCAAACCGGAAAGGATAAACCAAGCTACCCCATAGTCCCTTCTAACTATGAGTTACTCTCAAAAACAGCAGGTTATTTATAAACTTTACCTATCTAGTTAACTTAAATATATCAACATGTAATATGTACAATTACACAACATAATAACATTTATATACAATCTTTAACCAAATTCAATAAAATGAGAGAACTTGATAAGATATTAGATGATAAGGAGAAGATCTATTGGGAAGGAACACCAAAATTCTGGCCATTTTTCTTAGGAAGCTCTATTATTACCACAATATTTGGAATAGTTTGGCTGCTTTTCTTATTACCTTTCATAGGAATAGCTCTATACAACATTTTTCTTGGAAATCCACTTATTGGCTTTGGAATAATGCTTATGCCTCATTTCTGGATTGGATTAATATTTGTTTTTGGAGTACCAACCTACCAATTATTATTATACAAACATGTTTATTATGCAATTACAGATAAAAGAGCAATTATACAAAAAGGTCTTATTGGTCGTGATTTTGAAATACTTGATTTTGATAAAATAACAAATGCTGAAGTAAATGTAGGGGTCTTTGATAAGCTATTTGGAGGTAGTTCTGGTAGTATTTTATTATCAACTGCAGGAACAATGACATATAATAACAATGCAATCCAAAAACCACATACATTGAGAAATATACCTGATCCTTACAAAGTTTTCAAGTTTTTTAAGAAAATATCACATGATGTAAAAACAGATGTACATTATCCAAACAAATTAAGGCCAAAAACTAATCCTGGATATAAAACAAAGTACAAGCCTAAGAAGTAAATTTATAAATTACATATATTCTTAACACCACATGGATGACTCAACAAAAGAAACTATTGAGAAAGTAGCTAATACAGGAGAAAAAGCAGTGAGTATTTTTAGATTGGTAAAAGCCCTAGGAGCTGGTTTTGTAGGTCTAATTGTATGTGTGGTCATGCTTATAGCAGGTGTACCTTGGTATATTGTGTTATTCTTCTTCCTAGTTATTACAGTAGTAGTGGCAATTAGCATAGTAAGGGTAATAAAAAGTTTCAAGTCATAAGTACACAAACCTTTTTAAACTACCCTATTTCTTCAAATAAAATGGGAATTTCAGCAGCACAACGGTTTAAATTGAAGAAATTTATCAAAGAGCTAAGTAAACATAGGGGACGCCATACAGAATTAGTAACAGTATATGTGCCTGCTGGTTATGATATTGTCAAAATTCAACAACATCTTGCACAAGAACAAGGAACTGCTGTTAATATTAAATCAACTTCTACAAGGAAAAATGTCCAAGATGCATTAGAAAAGATGATTCAACATCTAAAATTATATCCAAAAACACCAACAAATGGTTTAGCTGCTTTTTCTGGCAATGTAGCAGAAAGAGAAGGCCAAAGTGATGTAAAAGTTTGGAGTTTAGAACCACCAGAACCAGTTAACATTAGAATCTACAGATGTGATAAAGAATTTGTTTTAGATCATTTAGCAGAAATGTGCGAAGATAAAGAAGTTTATGGTTTAGTTGTTGTTGATAGAAGAGATGCACAAATTGCATTATTAAGAGGAAAATCAATTATGCCATTAACTAAAACACATTCAGAAGTTCCTGGAAAATTTAAAGCAGGTGGTCAGTCTGCTGCAAGATTTGAAAGACTAAGAGAAGGTGCTAAAAAAGATCATTTCAAAAAAGTTGGAGATTATATGAAAGAACAATTTTTAGAAAGAGAAGGATTAAAAGGAATCATTGTTGGTGGTCCTGGTCCAACAAAGTATGAGTTTGCAGATGGAAATTTTATAACAAATGAAGTTAAAAGAAAAATTATTGGTATAAAAGATTTAAGTTATACAGATGAATTTGGTTTACAAGAACTTGTTGATAAATCACAAGATCTTTTAGCAGCTGAAGAAGTTGCAGCAGAGAAAAAAGTTATGCAGAAATTCTTTAATTTGCTCTCGACAAAACAAGGAATGGTAAGTTATGGTGAAGAAGAAGTTAAAAAGAATTTAATTGGTGGAATTGTTGACACTCTTTTATTATCAGAAGGTTTAAATGAAAATTTAATTGAAGAATTCGAAGAAGAAGCAGAGAAGATGGGTTCAAAAGTTGAAATTATTTCTACAGAAACAAGAGAAGGTGTGCAGTTAAGAGACATGGGTCAAGTTGCAGCCATTTTAAGGTATGAAGTTAGGGAGTAAAATTAAGTTTGTATGACCAAATGTTCATATTTCTGTAAATATTCATCTACTTCTTCCATACTTGCTTCTAAACCTTCAACAACTTCATCCATACTTTGATATCTTTCATCAGGGTCTCTTCTTAAACATCTCATAATAGCATCATTAACTAAACCAGGAACTGATTCAACTCTCTGATTTAATGGTTCTGCTTCATCATCACCATCAAAAAACTTAAGAAGATCTTGTAAGTAATCTGTATTAATATAACTTCGATGAGGAGAAGTACCTGAAAAAGCTACATACATTACAGCTCCAAAAGAATAAATATCAGACCTTTCATCAGTAGCATCTAAGCCCATTCTAACTTGTTCAGGAGATGAATAAAGTAAATGACATTCTGTATTTATACCTTCCATTAAATCAGCTATATTTGATGTCCCAAAATCTAAAATTCCTGGATTGCAATCTGCTATCTCCCCAATAATAAATAGATTAGATAAATTAATATCACGATGAACAACTCCTTCTTCGTGAACTAGTCCAAATCTTCTTCCTACTTCAATAAAAAAAGGCAATGCTCTCATAGTGAAAGCCCCATAACGAAATAAAACTTGATCTAGATTAATTCCAATTAATCTTTGCTGTTTATAATATGGGCTTTTATCATCTTCTCCTTCTTCTGTAATTCTTGGAACAAAACCAAGATGAGATAGTCTTTTTACTACAGCAATTTCTCTTTGAAATCTCTCCTCTGCTTTATTTCTAGAATAATCAGGCCTTTTTGTAACTTTATCTTGTTCTATTTCGACATTTCGCTGACTAAGTATCATATTAGAAGGTATTTCAATCCATTATATATAGCTTTGCGGCTAATATGAAATCCTAGTTCTAAATAGAATATTTTAAATACGAGTTTCT
>CAZKVI010000022.1:2560-28117 GCA_964556185.1 uncultured Methanosarcinales archaeon | reverse complement strand
TTTATTTATAAATCCCGTAAGGCAAACTGTAAGGCAGGATTATGGCGATACAGCCCCTCTATCCCCATAATTTTCAATTTGTAAGGCATAATTCCCGCCCTATATGTGAGTTCTTCTTACCACTAAATTGTTGCCTTACAAATTCTAATATATCCATTCTGCCTAAAATTGGCAAACCAAACCTCATGTATCTGTTTGCGATACTTTTGTTTGTCAAAATGATGTATGCTCTTTTTCCTTTTTTCCTTTTTAGCTCAGAAAACTTTTCTTCAAGTCTCTTCTTGTGTTTGTCAAAACCAGCTCCTGTTTCTATTTCCAAAACAATCTCTTGTCTTACTTTATTTTTAAAAACAATATCTGGTTTCTTAGTTTGATAAACATCAATCTCATCTGTGTATTTTTGTAATTCTTCAACAATTAATCCAACAAGTAATGAATGATCAGCAGACTCAGGAGGTCTATCTTTTACATAAAATTTCTTTGGATTATTATTATACAACCCACAAGCTTTCTTGAAAACATAGCCATTATTGTTTAAGAAATTTATTTGTACCAAAGACAAACCTTTCCCAGAAAATACTATTTTATTCAAATCCAAATCAGCCCGTTCATCTTCTTTTTTTATGCCAGTATCTTTAAGCTTTTTCTTCTCACTCATTTTAATCATTTCGTCAGGATTTGTAGTGATTAACTTATGTTCTTCAGGAGAAGCTATAACTTCTAGTTCTTGGTGATCATTCTCTAAAATTAGTATTCCTGAGCCCAATTTAGCCGATATAATGAACTCTTTTTCAGTCTGGCTAAGATTAAACGTTTTAGAAACGTTTTGAATTACAGCGGGTTTCTGCCGTAATAAAAAGGTATATGATGTGTTGGCTAATACTGCATGCCCTGCTTTGGAAGCTACTAAATCTGCAACATCTTGGGTAATCATCATTAATCCTAAGTTATACTTCCTACAGGTCTTTACAATTTCAAAAATATAGCTAGATTCTTCTGCTGTCTGCAACATTGACCAAGCTTCATCAACAACTAGAAGTTTTCTTTTATTACTATTCTTCATTCTCATGAAAACATAATCTAAAACTAAGTACATAACAACGGGCTTTACTTGTTTTGGCATGTTGCCTATGTTAAAGCAAACAAAATTATTATCAAAATTAATCTCAGTTTGCCTGTCTAAAAATCCAAAAACCCCATCTTTTGTGTACATGTGAATCCTATTCATTAAAGCCCTGTATGTTACTTTTTCTTGTTGAACTGCATCTTTGTCTAATTTCTTTAACATGTTGTATAATTCGCCCATTGTAGGTGGAACATGGCTTTCATAATCATCTCTAGTAATTCCTCTATTATTGTATGTCATATCTATTGCTCTGTCTAAGATAGCTTTCTGTAATTCATTAATGTCTCCAAACATTATCTGGAATAAATCCATTAATGACAGCCTTTTTTCTAAATAATCATGTCCCATTAAATCTAAGGGGTTTTTGATACAATCTTTGAGATAGCAAAAACAAAGTGTGGATTATTTAAACATCGACAAGTTGATGTTGCAATTGATGAACATTTAATTCCTTATTATGGAGATAGGGATGATTTCTTTATTTCACAAAGTGAAATGAAGAATGGCACCACTCACTTTTTCAGATTCATGACGCTTGCAGTTGTTACACCAAGACAGCGATTCACACTCATGTGCGTTCCGATGCACACATTAAGTCCAAGATATCGTTGTGTAAAAGAGTTGCTTGAATATGCAAGAAGTAAAGTAAAAATTAGAAATTGCTATCTTGATAGAGGGTTCAATAGCAGTCAAATAATTAATATCTTCAAAGAAATGAAGATAAATTTTCTTATGCCACAAACAAAGAATGTAAGAATTAAGAAACTAATAGAAAAGTATGCTGATTCAAAAGCTGTAATTATTAATGATTATGAAATGGGAAATGAACGACTTACAGAAATCAGTACATCAAATTTAATCTTGGTTGATAATCAAGAAGGTGTGAAGATGGCATTTGTCACGAATCTAAAAGTTCCGCCAGAAAAAGCTCATACTTTATTTGGTTTGTATAAGGCTAGGTGGGGCATCGAGACAAGTTATAGGCTAATTGCAAATGATTTCAGACCTAAAACAACATCTAAAAATTATATTATCAGATTGTTTTATTTTCTATTTTCAATAAGTCTTTTTAATCTTTGGATTCTAATCAATATGCTTATCTCTAAAAACAAACCAGATGAAGAAAACATCATATCTGCCAAGTTATTTGGCATGAGTTTATATTACATGAGTCTAAATTCTGAATAGCAGATTCCTTTCATTTACCAATTTTACTTAGTGATAACTATCTAAAAATGCTTGTTTTTTGCTGAAATTAACAATCTTAGATTATATTTTTTTATTCTTTAATTCATTCTTGATAATATTTTATTTAGATCAATAAAGTTTGTTTTTACCATGAAATAGTTTCGGAACTACTGATGTTTCCAAAACATTAAAATACAACTTATCCCAAAGAATACTTATGAGTAAACTCAACCTAGCAAATATCTTAACAACATTACGTATACTATTAATACTTCCTTTTGCATATTTTCTATTGCAAAACAATTATTTAATTGCAGGAATATTATTAATAATTGCTACTTTATTAGATTATGAGAATTGGTTAACTAAGAAAACTAAGGATGAATTAGCATTCAAACATTTATATGATAAAATTGCAGACATTATTATAATTACTGCAGCTATATTATTAGTTGTTTATATTAAATTCTGGTTTATGTATGAAGCTTTGATTGCAATTGGTGCAATATTAGTTAGAGGTGTTGGTGTTTATTTAATTAATAGAAAATATAATTTTATTAAGTCAACACACTGGACTAAAGCAGCTGGTTTATTATTAATAATTGCAGTAGCATATTCTATGACATCTCTACCAGGTTTAAGATTAGTTATTTTCTTAGCTCTTGGATTCAATGTAGCAATTGGCCTAAAAAGACTTGTAGAATCCTTTGAAGTCAAAGGAAGCTTCAATGTCGATGATAAAATTTAGAAAGGTTTAAAAGTAGTTTATTTTTCCTAAGTAAGCATGACATTAACTAATTTAATTTGGAATTGTGAATTCAATTTATATTCAAGGATTTTAAAAAAATTAAAAGACCATAGAGCTCCAGATCATGAACTTCCTGTTTCTGATGAATTATTTGGAAAAATTGAAGGAATTTATACAGATT
Source organism: uncultured Methanosarcinales archaeon (assembly GCA_964556185.1). Lineage (GTDB taxonomy): Archaea > Nanobdellota > Nanobdellia > Woesearchaeales > DSVV01 > CAZKVI01. The sequence continues at coordinate 24,874 of CAZKVI010000022.1, read as the reverse complement.
TATCTAGATTATACATTAAAAACAGGTCTAAATTAGATGCAGATGAAATAGATGTATTTGATAGAAGTTTATTAGCTAGATTAAATGACGAAGTCGGTGCATTACATGATAATCTTGAGAATCATGAACCTGGTTTAACTCCATTACAAACAAAATACTTTGGTTTTCAAGATGATGAGTGTTCAAGAATTACTCAATTAGTTGAAGAAAGATTATCACAAGAAGACTTAACAACTTTATCCAATATTGCTTTTAATTATTGGAGAACACATCAGAAACTTGGTGATCCAGATTCTTTTGCATTTGATGATAAAGGTAAAAGAATTCCCAATAGAGGAATCCCTCACTTAAATAATGCAAATGATTATTTTGGAAAAGAAGTTTATGATAGATTTAAAGAGAAAATTTTAGCAGGAGAAGAAATTAGAATTCTTGACTTAGGATCTGGTACAGGGGACACTGTTGAAGCAATTGTAAATTGGGTTTACACTTTAGCAAGAAGAGAAGATATTGTTGAGAATGTTAGATTAAAAATTACTGGTGTTGAATATAATGAAGCTCTAGCTGGAGACTTTATGAAAAAAGCAGGAAATTTACAAAAAAAATATGGTTCAAAAGGAAGATTAGAAATCAATGTTGTAAATGATGATATGATTGCATACACTAAAAGAGCTGCTGATGGTGATGATAAATATGATGTTGTTTCTTCATCTTATGCAATGCATCATTGTAAAAGAGCTAAAAGACAAAGAATGAAGGGTAATGCACACAGCATATTGAATAAAGGTGGAATATTCTTAAGAGCAGATCCTGATATGGCAATGTCTGAAATTAATAAATTCTACTTTAATATTACAGATGAAGGTACATTTGCAAGCTTTGATTCTGGTGAAATAGCTGTTGACGATTTAAATGAAGCTAAATTCAAAGGAATTGATGTTCTAAGAGATTCTCAATATGAAGATAGAATGGTTGCTTTAGTTGGTGAAGATACACTTAGAGAACTTCGCCAAGACTATGATCAACATAAAGGCTATGTTGTAATGGGATTAAAAGAATAGCTCAAATCCACCAATATCCCATCCACACCATTTCTAACCCAAATATATACTAAAACTATAGAAAGACTTATATAGGAGAAATAGTTACCCTCTAGTCGTACAAGGGCTTTATCTAGTGGTACACGGGGGTAAATTAAAATGAGTAATAATAATTTAATGAGTGCATTAGCAATAGTTTTGATTATGATTGGCATCCTAGGTGGTGCTGTCTACGCATATATGTTTGTTTTCAATGATTTTAATGGTGTTCAAACACAGGAAACACCAGTAGTTCTACCGCAGGTTAATATTGATCAACCTGACTTTACTACAACTCCAGAACCAGTTGTAGTTCCAGAACCAGAACCTACACCTGTTCAAGTAGTCACTCCACCAGTTGATACTGGAGAGGTTGATGAACCAGATTCTGATTATACAACAGATCAACTTGCTCTATTAGATGAATTAGGTGATCTAGAAGAACAATACCAAGGATATGAAACTGAATATGAAGAATTAGAAGATGAAATTGATGATATTGTTGATGAAATCAATGACATTCTTGATGATATTGCAGATGAAGAAGCCCAAGCAACCCCTGATCAAGATGAAATTGATGATTTAAATGATGATCTTGAAGATGAATTAGATGATTTAGAAGATCTTAGAGATGATTTAGAAGACTTAAATGATGATGTTGAAGATCTTTTAGATGATGATGTAGATGATTTTGAAGACGATGTAGATGATCATGAAGATGATTATGGAACATCTGAAACAAGAGACTTCTATGATGATCTTGAAGATGATATTGATGATTTAAAAGATGATATTGATGATTTAATGGACGATATTGAAGAAGATATGTTAGCTCTAGAAGAAGATGCTGACTATGATGGAGTTCCAGACAGTCTTGACGCATGTGAAGGTTTTGATGATGGTGATGATAGAGACGGCGATGGAACACCTGATGATTGTGATTCATGTCCAGACGATGCTAATAATGACGCTGACCAAGATGGTTTATGCGCAGATAATGATCCATGTCCTAATGATGCAAATAATGATGCAGACGGAGATGGTGTTTGTGCTGCAGACGATCTTTGTGATTTAGGCGATGATACTATTGACACAGATGCAGATGGTATTCCAGATGCTTGTGACACATGTCCTAATGACGCAGATAATGACGCAGACGCTGATGGTGTTTGTGGTGATGTTGATATCTGTGAAGGATTTGATGATAATGAAGATGCTGATGCTGATGGAACACCAGATGGTTGTGATGATGACGATGATAATGATGGTGTTTTAGATGTTGATGATGTCTGTCCAGGTTTTGATGACACATTAGACGATGATGCAGATGGTGTACCTAATGATTGTGATATTTGTGACTTAGGTGATGATAATGTTGATTCAGACAATGATACAGTCCCTGATGCATGTGATATTTGTGCAGGTGGAGACGATAATGTTGATAGTGACCTTGATGGAACACCTGATGCATGTGATTTCTGCCCACTTGATGCAGATAATGATTTAGACTTAGATGGTGTTTGTGGAGATGTTGATAATTGTTTTAACACAACAAACCCAGATCAAAATGATACAGATGCTGACAATGTTGGAGATGTTTGTGATAATTGTGTAAATGACGCAAACGAAGACCAAGCAGATGATGACGCTGATGGTGTTGGTGATGTTTGTGACTTTGACATTGATAATGATGGTATTTTAGATGATGTTGATGTTTGTCCAGAAGACGCAGATCCATTACAAGAAGATCTTGACTTAGATCTAGTTGGTGATGTTTGTGACAACTGTCCGTCAATTAATAATACTGACCAAAATGATACAGATGCAGATGGATTTGGAGATGTTTGTGATGTTTGTATAAACATTGACAATCCAGATCAAAATGATACTGACGCTGATGGTGTTGGTGATGCATGTGATAATTGTGTAAATACACCAAATGCAGACCAAGCTGACTCTGACGGAGATGGCATTGGAGATGCATGTGATAACTGTCCATTAGATGCAGACAATGATATTGATGGTGATGGTATTTGTGGAAACGCAGATGTCTGTCCAACAGATGCAGATAATGATGCAGACGGTGATGGTATTTGTAATGACGGAGATGAAAGCCTTGTAGAAGGTGATAATTTCTGTGATAACAATCCAACATACACATGTCCTAGGACAGAAGATGGTGTAGATGACATTGAAGAAGAAGTTGACGAAGGTAACGATGAACTAGATGATGAAATAGGTGATCTTCAACTTGCTGGTTACAATGATACAGCAGGACTTGAAACAATAGGAGATCAACTATTTAATATGTCTGCTCCACTCATTGATATTGCAGATGAAATCCAAGCTGAAAATTATTCTGATGCTTCAGATGGAATTAGTGATATCTTACTAGAAGCAGATGATATTATGAATAGTTTCCTTGATGAAATTAACAATGTTGCAAATGCTGGCTACAATACAACTGATCTAGAAGTCATTTATGATGATCTAGATGAAGCTTTTGATAATCTTGAAGGCATACAATCTTACATTGACTCATACTGTCCACCAGTAGAAAGTTTCTGTGATGACAATTGTCCAAATGATTACAACCCAAGTCAAAAAGATGTTGACGCTGATGGTGTTGGTGATGATTGTGATAATTGTGTAGAAGTTGCTAACCCTGGTCAAGAAGACGCCGATGGTGACTTACTTGGAGATGCTTGTGACTTTGATGCAGATAACGATGGTGTTGAAGATGGTGTTGATGTATGTCCAAATGATTACGATCCATTACAAAACGACACAGATGCAGACTTAGTTGGTGATGCTTGTGATAATTGTTTTAACACAACAAACCCAGACCAAGAAGATACTGATGGAGATGGATTCGGAGATGCATGTGATGTTTGTGAAGGTTTTGATGACAACACAGACACAGATGCTGACGGAGTTCCTGATGGATGTGATGTATGTCCATTAACAGCTGATCCATTACAAGAAGATGCAGATGGTGACACTGTTGGTGATGCATGTGATAACTGTCCAAACACACCAAACATTGACCAAGCAGATGGTGATGGTGATGGATTAGGAGATGCATGTGACGCATTCAATTGGTTTTCATACATAGTTGATAATACTCCAAACTCAACAGGAATTAGTAACTCAATTGCATTAGATGCTTCAGAAAATCCTGCAATTAGTTATTATGACAATGACAATGAATTAGTCAAATACTCTTATTTCAATGGAACTGAGTGGCAAACAGAAGACGTTGCTTCAGTAGTTGGTGGTACTAGAACATCACTAGCATTTGATGCATTAGATACAGCACATATTGTTTACTTTGATCTAACTACAAATGAAACAACTTTTGCAACACGTCTTGGCGCTAATAGTTGGACTAGTGAAGTTGTAAATGATGATACTGGACACTTTTGGCAAAACTTTAACCTAGTTATTGACCAATGTGATGAACCTCACATAGTCTATGCTAACATGTCAGGATTTACACCAACTGGATTAAGACATTCATACTATGACTATAACTTAGCTCAATGGGTTACAGAAGAACTTGAAACAGGTAACATTGGATCATACAACGACGTAGCAGTAGATGAAGATGAAAATTTGCATGTAAGTTATTATGATAATGCAAATGGAAACCTAAAATATGCTTACTTCAACGGAAGCGTATGGACTAATGAAACTGTTGATAACTCAAGTTCATATGTTGGTTTGAGAACATCAATTACAACTGACAGTTCAAACAACCCTCATGTAATTTATTATGACTCAAGTAATGATTACATGAAATACGCTAACTTTAATGGAACAGACTGGGAAATTGAAACAGTAAGAACCAATCTCTCAAATACTCCATGGCATAGTGCAATTGATCTAGACTCAAACGAAGATCCTCATATAACCTACTATGATTATGATGCAAATACTTCATTACACATAGTAATGTATGAACATTATGATCAAGGTACATGGGAATTCGATGCTGTAGCAAGTAGTGCTTCAACATTCCGAGCAGACATGGTACTTGATTCAGCAGATGGAGTACACCTAAGTTATGTGTATGAGGAACAACCAGGTGTTGATGTCTTAATGTATTCATACCTTGAATAAGGTATGTATTTTTATTTTCTTTTTTCTTATTCTCTTTACCACATAAACTACAGAATTCAGAGAATTCTTATATTGCTATTTCATACGCAATATTTATAAATTATTGACTTTGATCTTTACTCATGGAAATAAAAACCCTAAATCTTACATTAAAAACAATTGAAAAAGATACACCAGATACTGCTTTACTTACTTTTGAATTAACTGAAGAACTTGAGTTTACTCCAGGACAATTTATGATGATTGAAGGAATAATTGGTGAAGGTGAAGAAAGAAAATCAATAAAACGAGCTTATTCAATTGCTTCTGCACCAACAGATAAAGGAATTCTACAATTCATAGTAAAACAAGAAGGAGAAAAAGGATTATCACATAAATTAGTTAATTCAAAACCAGGAGATGGTTATGAATTTACAGGTCCGTTTGGTAAATTTGTATTTGAAGATATAAGTGTAAAGAATGTTATATTATTAGCAGCTGGTTCTGGTTTAGCACCAATGCGATCAATTGCTAGATATATCACTTCAACAAATCTACCAGCAGAAGTACAATTGTTTTATAGTGTTAGAAAACCAATAAATATTGCTAGAAAACAAGAACTTGAAAAACTAAAAGAAGAATATCCTAATTTTGAGTTTGTTGTTACAGTTACTAGGCCAGATGACACTGTTTGGCATGGTGAAATAGGCAGAATTAATTCTAGTATGATAAAAAAGTATGCTAAATCAATTGATGATTCATTATTTTTCATCTGCGGAACACCTGGAATGGTCAGAGACATGGTTAATCTATTACAGAATGAATTAGGTGTTTCTCAAGATAACATTAATATGGAGCAATGGTAATGTTTAGTGGCTTGCTATCTGAGGCTCTTCTAATAATACTTAATTAGTGGAAGGGGATGCTCCCTACGGGAGGGACCCACTCTTTGATTATACATCATAAGCCGAAGTGCCCACTAAACATAGAGCAATGGTAAGTAAAAATATATAAATTAGACATTCTAAAAATTACTCATGGACAACAATAAATTTGTCAAATATAGTATTTTAACTCTTTTAGCTGTATTCTTAATCCTTACTATTGTTTCTTTTGGTACAGGTGATTTAGAGTTAATTGGAGATAAATTCGTTGCAATGGGTATGCTTTTAATGGCATTATTGTGGTATAAAAGTTTTAATTTAAGTATTCCTACTGCTATATTTGGAGCATTTGCATTAATATTACACCACTTAAAATTATATGGAAACGTTTATTTAAGTATACCTTTTGATAGATGGATGCATGTAATTGCAACAATGGCAATTGCTTTAATTATATTTGAATATTTCAAAGAACATAATAAAAATAAAATACTTAGCTTGACTGCAATATGTATGATTAGTATGATGGTTGCATTAGGTGCTGGTTCAATAATTGAAATCATTGAATTTATGGGTTATAGTTTTCTTGGAGAAGGAGAAGGCTTATTACGTTATGGTGTAGGTGACTTTGGCGAATGGAATAATGCTTGCTGGGATTTGATGAGTAATACCCTTGGGGCATTTGTTGGTGTTAGTATAATGTGGTTTATTGAAGTTTTAGGGATTAAATTTAAAAGAAATAAGTGACTAAAATGAGTATGGAAGATAAAACATGGAAATATTGGGTTAAGTTGTTTGTAATTCCTGGATTATTATGTTCATTAATAATATTATGTAGTTATGGTGTTCTTTCCATTGGGTTAACCCTACATAGAATGGATTTACCAAGATTATTAGATTTTATAATTGGGCCACTAAGAGGAATTTTAGGAATGCTCCCATTTGCCACACTTGGAATTTTACCTTTATCAATAACAGGGTTTGTTAAAGTTCGTTCACTTGACCTTATTCAATGGGTTATTATATTACTTGTTTCATTTGGTTTATATGGAACAATTGCAGTAATCTTTGGTTTGATTCATAAACTCATAAAAACAACTAGATTTAAAAAATACAGCATGGCGTTTATTATCATAACTATAGTAATCCTTGCATTTTTTCTATTTGTAATAGGGTTTGCTACATTTGTGCCAACTTAAGCATTAAATTTAAAAGAAAGTAGTTATTTTATTTCTATATGAAAGCATTAGTAACAGGCGGAGCTGGTTTTATTGGTAGCAATATAGCTATGGAACTAGATAAAGAACATGAAGTTACTGTTCTAGATAATTTTTCTAATGCAACTGAGAAAAACCTAGAAGGTTTTACAGGAAAGAGAATTAAAGGAAGTATTGTTGATTTTGATTGGGAGAAACTAGATGTTGATGTTGTTTTCCATGAAGCAGCTATATCTGATACAAGAGTTATGGATGAAAACCTAATGATGCAGACAAATGTAGAAGCTTTTAGAAAAATGTTAGAATGGGCTTCTGAAAACAATGTAAAAGTTATTTATGCAAGTTCTGCAGCAGTTTATGGAAACAGTCAAGCACCACACAGAGTTTCACAACCATTAACACCATTAAACATTTATGGAAAATCAAAAGTTGAAATGGATAAAGTTGCTATGGAATTCTTTGATAAAATGCATGTAATTGGATTACGATATTTTAATGTATTTGGTCCTCGAGAAGCACACAAAGATAAGTTTGCATCAATGATCTATCAACTAGCTCAGCAAATGAAAGCTGGCAAAAAACCTAGAATATTCACAGACGGTGAACAAAAAAGAGATCATATTTATGTAAAAGATGTTTTGCAAGCGAACTTTAAGGCCTTAAATGCAAAAAAATCAGGCATTGCTAATGTTGGAATAGGCAAACCAACAACTTACAATGAAATTGTTAGAATTCTGAATGATGTTTTAGATACAAACTTAGAAACAGAATACTTTGAATGCCCATATGACTTTTTCCAAAAACACACTGAAGCAGACTTAACAGAAGCAGAAGAATTATTTGATTATGAACCAGAATGGTCTGTTGAAGATGGTGTTAAAGATTATTATAAGAGTGGATGGCTTTAATCATCCTCTCTTCGCAAAGTAAGAATCTTCTTTAGGTAAATTACCCCTAGCCCTTTCTGCTGCTAAGACTGAGTTGACTCCAACAATGTATGCAGCCTTTCTTAATGAACCATCTTCATCTTCCCAAGTTTCCAAGATCTTTTTGAAAGCTGCTTTCATTTTATCTTCAAGTTTGTCATTAACTTCTTCTTCTGTCCAATAGAAACTACTTAAATTTTGAACCCATTCAAAATAACTTACTACAACACCACCAGCATTTGCAATAATATCAGGTATTACTACACAACCTTTTTTCATTAAATGATCATCTGCTGCAGGTGTTACTGGTCCATTTGCTAATTCTAGAATAACTTTTGCTTTTATTTTATCCATATTATCTCCATGAATAACATTTCCTAAAGCTGCTGGAATTAAAATGTCGACGTCAAGTTCTAATAATTCTTCATTAGTAATATTGTCTGTACCTGGCAATCCTTGAACTTTTCTAGTTTCTTCTTTGTGTTTCAAAACAACAGGAATATCTAATCCATCTTTATTAACAATTCCACCTTTCGAATCACTAACAGCTACAACTTTATAACCATGTTCATTTAATATCCTTGCAACATTTGAGCCTGCATTACCAAAACCTTGAACAGCTATTGTTACTTTATCTTTTTTCATGTTCTTATGTCGTAGATATTCTTCTAAAACAAAAAATCCACCATAAGATGTTGAATAACTTCTTCCTTTGCTTCCGAATAATTCTAAAGGTTTTCCTGTGATAATTCCAGGTTGTTTTGAATCTTTAATCTTTTCCCATTCATCCATCATCCAACCCATTATTTCTGGAGTTGTATTTACATCTGGAGCAGGAATATCAAAGTCTGGCCCTATAAACTTAGAAAGTTCTCTAATATATGTTCTGCTTAATCTTTCTAATTCATGCTTACTGAGTTTTTTTGGATCAACTCTAATTCCGCCTTTTGCACCACCAAAAGGAATATCAACACAAGCACATTTTAATGTCATTAAGAATGCAAGTTCTTGAACTTCTTCTAGATTCACACTTTCATGGAACCTAATCCCACCTTTTGTTGGACCTCTTGCATCATTATATTGAATTCTAAATGCCTCGAAAATATAAACATCTCCATTATCTAATGTTAGTGGGAAATTCACATTAATAACCCTCTTTGGATGGCTAAGAATAAATAGTTCCCTATTTGTCAATTGTTTAGTCTCAGAGACTTTATCTAATTGAATTTTACATATCTTACACATGGTAGAATTTTCAGTGATATCTTGCTCATCTAGCATTTTTAAGGACCTCCCCTACTTTTCAATGAATTTTATAGAAATTGATGATAGTAGGTGTTTTAAATAGTTTACGCTGATTATATTAATTATCAAGAAAATATTTAAACTCTTTATCCCCAAATTATAGTAAAATGAGTCTGAATTTAAATAAAATTATCACTATTCCTATAATAATACTGATTTTACTCTTTCCAATTGGTTGTATTAATGTTGAAGATTCAAATGATTCTACTATAGTTGGAAAGGCTACTGAAGCAATATTTGATTTTTATGGAGTTGATAATTCACCAGATTTTGGATCTAAAACACAGTTCACTCAAACAAATAACCAAGGTCCACCCACATATACTTTAACTGTTCAAAATCCCATTGAAGTTAAAAGAGAAAATGAAGTTATTAAATACAAACTAGAGCTTAATGATAAAGAACTAGATGCAAATAATGTTTTATTTAATATTGTTGATGCAAATGGAAATGAAGTATTGAGTGATTATTTTCAAAATTCTATTGAAACATATGCTAGCAATTATGTTAAAAGCTTGGAAATTATTTTCCAAGATGATTTTGGACCAGGAGACTTAAAAGAATATACAATCCAATTAAATGTAGAATCAACTTCTTCAGAGAGTGTAATCCAAACAAATACAATTAATGATTGGAGATTTAATGTTGATAACAATATATTTAATATAGATGTTGGGGCACATGAAATAGACCCATTAGATATTGATGAAACATATACTTTTGACGATACTGTTACTTTTCTTTCAATTGGGCATCCTTCAGAAGGTATTGTTTTTTTACTAGATCCATTTATTATGGGAAATATTTTTGATCCTGATAATGATTATGATCCTCCTCAATATGACTTTTATTATGGAGAACCAACACTAGTCTCATTAGATTATAACAAAATTCTGGCAAGGCTTGAGTTTGAATATAAAGAACCATTTTATATTGAAATGACAGAAGATGATAAATTTGCTGATGGATCATGGGACTTAAGTCCATATCTCTCTACAAGAGTGGTTGTTGAAATCTATAATAATCGACAAGATATTTATACATATACAAAACACAGTGTAAAACAACAATTTTGGGGTCACAATTATTTTACAACTGGTAGAATTTTTCCTAGATATCCTTATCCTGTAGCAGGTTTATCAGCATACTTTGTTGGTTTTGAATCAGATCCTATGTTAATTCAAAGCACTGATGATCATCCAAAAGGAAGCTCTATATTTGATGGGACATACTATCAATTTTACACTAGTAACAATGAAGGCAAAGAAGGTGAGATTGTGTCTGAAAGACCACTAAGTGAATGGCAAGAATATATTGTGGTCAAAGGAGCTGGAAATAAAGGAATTTTTGTTTATACACCTGATTGGAAAAATACAGGATTAAGTAATATTTATCATGGTGATACTATTTTTGGGAATGAATGTGATGGTTACTATACATATGATGGATGTGATCATTGGATTGTCAATGTTATATATACATATGCTGGCTCATTAGCTTATACAATCTCTACAACTGGAATGGGAAGTGGATGGATTCCTTCTCCAATACCAGCTAAAACCTATGCCAATAGAATGCATATTTTTTATGATGAACCATATAACTCAAAATATGTAGATACTGGGACAATAGTTAATATGTTAATAAAGTCTGATGATTTAGATGAATATGAAGAAAACCTAATAATCCTAGAAAATCCTTTAATAGTTGATAATGAACCAATAGATTATACTGGTTGTGGCTTGGGTTGTCAATTTGGATATGATGATATAGAAGGCAGATATTTCTGTCCATCTGACTGTGCAGAATATGTTTGTGGAGATTATAAATGTAAGGTCGGTTTAGAGGACAATCATTTATCTGATTTTTATTGTGAAGAAGATTGTTTTCCTTGAATACTTACGTAAAGCTTAAATACTACTAAATCTTTCCCTAATTGTGAGCATATGGATATATACTTTGTGACTAAAAACAAGCACAAGTTCATCAATGCACAAAGAGTTCTATCAAAATACAATATTATAGTTCATCAATTACAGGAAGAAAAGTTTGAGCCTAAAGAGTGGGATATTGAAAAAGTAGCTATGCATAATGCCAAAGAATTCTCTAATAAAACAGGCAAACCAGTTATTGTTGATGATACTGGAATCTTCTTTGAAGCCTTTCCAGGGTTTCCTGGACAATTAGCCAAGTGGGTCTTCAACAAAATCAACTATGAAGGTATTTTCCAATTATTGAAAGATGAATCTAGAAAAGCTACTTTCAAGTGTGCAATTGCTTTCTGCGATGGCAAAAATGAAAAACTTTTTAATGGAGAGCTTAGTGGCGAGATAAGTAAGGAAATAAAAAATCCTGAAAAAGATACTCTTCCTTACAACAAAATATTCATTCCATCTGGCCACAATACTACATTAGCTGAGATGAATGATGAACAGTTATTACCAATATTACATAGAACAAAAGCATTCGAGCAACTGGGTGCAGATGTGGGTGAGACTAAATGAAAGCATTATTATCTGTTTATGACAAAACTGGAATTGTTGAGTTTGCTAAAGCATTACAAGAATTAAATGTTGAGATTCTTTCAACAGGTGGAACAGCTAAATTACTAAAAGAAAACAATATTAAAGTAAAAGGTGTTTCTGACTACACTGGTTTTCCTGAAATAATGAATGGAAGAGTTAAAACACTACATCCAAAAATTCATGGTGGTATTCTAGCTGTAAGAGATAATAAAGAACATATTGAAAAAGCTAAAGAACATGATATTGAATTAATTGATATTGTCGTCGTGAACCTCTACCCATTCGAAGAAACAGTTTCAAAAGATTGTACTTTTGAAGAAGCACTAGAACAAATTGATATTGGTGGACCAACTATGTTAAGAAGTGCTGCTAAGAATTTTGAAGATGTTGTAGTTGTTTCTAATCCAGAAAAATACAATGAAGTTATTGAAGCACTAAAAAACAAAGACGTTCCAAGAGAATTAAGATTATCATTAGCAAAAGAAGTATTTAATCATACTGCTCATTATGATACAGTTATTTCTACTTACATGGAAGGTAAAGGAAAGAAAAGATTCCCTAAACATTTAGAAATTGCTTTTGAAAAAGTTCAAGACATGAGATATGGTGAAAACCCACATCAATTTGCTTCATTTTACAGAGAAGCAATTATGTATGAACCAAGTGTTTCAAATTCAAAACAATTACATGGTAAACAATTGTCTTACAATAATATAATTGATATTAATGATGCTTTAGAATTAGTTAAAGACTTTGATGAACCTACTGCAGCTATTATAAAACACACAAATCCTTGTGGTGTTGCTTCTGCTGAAACTATTGAAGAAGCATACAAACTAGCTCATGCAGCAGATCCAATGAGTGCATTTGGTTGCATTGTTGCATTAAACAGACCATGTACAATGGGTGTTGCTGAAATAATTAGCAAATTATTCGTCGAGGTTGTTATCTGTCCTAAATTTGACAAAGATGCATTAGAATTATTAATGAAAAAGAAAAACGTTAGATTATTAGAAACAGGAGAATTACATCAAACTAAAAAAGGATATGATATGAGAAAAGTTGTTGGTGGAATTCTAGTGCAAACCAGAAACACAGCTAAACTGAATCCAGATGAACTAAAAGTTGTTACTAAAAAGAACCCAACTGATAAAGAACTTAATGATATGTTATTTGCATGGAAAGTTAACAAACATGTTAAAAGTAATTCTATAGTTTTTGCTAAAGACAAAGTAGCTGTTGGTGTCGGTGCAGGACAAATGAGCAGAGTTGATTCAAGTATAATTGCTGCAAGAAAAGCTGGTGACAAAGCAAAAGGAGCTGTAATGAGTTCTGACGCATTCTTTCCATTTAGAGATGGTGTTGACGAAGCAGTTAAAGCAGGTGTTACAGCAATCATCCAACCAGGTGGCTCAATAAGAGACCAAGAAGTCATTGACGCAGCAAATGAGCATGGAATAGCAATGGTGTTCTCTGGTGTACGACTTTTCAAACACTAATTCATAACCACTTGGGAATAATTTAATCTAGAGAAACTTTTTATAGTAAACACTATTTTTTTAGATTTAATGAGTATAAGTTCATTAGTTAACAGAGCAGTGGGTGCTATCGGATTAGTTGCATTGGTTTTAGCTACAGGATGTGGTAATGGAAGTTTTAGTTCTAAGAGTGAAGATCCAACACCAGATGAAACTGAAGAAACAGATGATGGTTGTGAATATTCAACAGAAAGAAATGGAGCATATACTTTTGAAGTTGTAAGTTGTGATACTGATAATGATGGATATGTTGATCAAGTAACAAGAGATAACAAAAGAGGTTACAAAGTAGTTGAATATTTGGAACCAGAAGCTAAGTGCCCTAGAGGAGAAGTTATAACAACATCAAGAAATGCTGTAACTACAAGCACAACAAGTAAAGAATATAGAGATTGTACAGAAACCAGAACAACTTATGAAAGTGATGGAATCAAAACTGTAACAACATATGAATTAGATGAACAAAACAGACAAATAAGTGGAAAAGTAGTTAGAAGTGGGGAAGTAGTTGAAACAATGGCATTTGGAACTTGTCCAGATGGAACTTGGGGCCATATTGAAAGAACAACTTATTCTTTTGAAAAAGCAGGAACTACTGAACATAATTTTAGAAATTGTGAAAGAACACCTTATCAAACATGGGAGGCAAATGGCGAACATCAAGTTCATAGAGAATAGCAACATTTATTAATAATAAACACATACTATATAATATGAGCTACAAACAAGCCCTAGACTATCTTTATTCTCTACAAAACATAAGAGATGAGTGGGATTTAGAGGACACTAGAAAACTCCTAGAAAAACTAGGTAATCCCCATAAAAAACTCAAAGTAATCCACATAACTGGCTCAAATGGTAAAGGATCTGTAACTTCAATGGTTTCTTCTATTTTAGAACAAGCAAATTACAAAGTCGGAAGCTTTTATTCACCACATGTAACCAGATTTACTGAAAGAATGCAAATTAACAATCAAGAAATCTCTAAACCAGATGTTGAAAAGCTATTAATGAAAGTAAGACCTTTTGTAGATGGCCAAAGTTTTTTTGAGATTGTTACTGCAATGTCTCTCCTTTATTTCGCAGAGCAAGAATGTGATTTTGTTGTATTAGAAGTTGGCATGGGTGGATTATTAGATGCAACAAATGTTTGTGATAGTTTAATCTCAGTAATTACTAATGTAAATATTGAACACCCTGAACATTTAGGTAAAACAATTGAAAAAATTGCAAAACAAAAAGCTGGAATTATAAAAGAAAATAGTGTTTGTGTTACAGGAGCAGATGGTATTGCTCTAGAAATTATAAGAGAAGAATGTGAAAAAAAGAACACAAAATTATATGTATCTAGACCAACAAACATACAACCAGGTTTAGCAGGAGAATTCCAAAAAATAAATGGTGGAATTGCTATTAAAACAATTAAAGCATTAAAAAACTATGATCTTAACTTACCAAAAAAAGCAATTATTGATGGATTAGAAAATGCTACCTTACCAGGAAGATTCCATTTTATAGAAGAAAATGTATTAGTAGATGCTGCACACAATCCATCTGGAATGTTTTGTTTAATGGATGAAGTTAGAAAATTAAATTACAATAATTTAATCTTGGTAATTGGAATTTTGGGAGATAAAGATGTAAAAGGTATTGTAGAGGAATTATTACCTTTTTCACATGCAATAATTACAAAACCAGATTCACATAGAGCTGCAGACCCAAAAGCAGTTGCTAGATTGTTTAAACATGATAGTAAAATTATGGAAAATCCTATAGATGCATTAGAATATGCTAAATCTATTGCAAAAGAAGATGATTTAATTGTGGCAACTGGAAGTTTTTACACTATTGCACCTATTCTAAGTGAGAAATAATTATAAAAAGAATTAATTAGCTACTACAACTAATTTCTTATCTTTAGAAGCTTCTGACTTTAAGTTCTTAATTTCGTATTTCTTGATTTTATTAGCTTCTGCATATTGCTTAGCAGCTTCTTCTGTCTTAAAAGTCTTTGGTCTTCTAGATCTATCTCTTCCTAATTGATATTTATACCTGTTTGAAAATAATCTTGATCCCATAATACTTAAGAAAAATGTAGTATTTATAAATCTATCTGTTCCTTATAGAAGCCTTTCCAATAATTAATATATTTTCCACAATCTAAACCATGAACATTAGCTAAATACTCACCTGCTAAAGCAAACATGTAAGCAGCTTCAAATATATCTTTATGAGTATCTAAAAATTTCTTATCCTTAGCAAGATCTCTACACTTTTGAAAATAATTATCATGTATCATATAACAAAAAGCAGTAGCTTCTGTATGAAATTCATTAACCAACATAGATACTTTCTCATCATTTTCTTCTTCTAAATTCATCAAATAATGAAAATTATCCATTACTCCTTCAGGATTTTCACTCAAATTTCTAAGCATTTTATGTTGCTTTCTAATATGATCATGTGTATCTTTTGTTAATCTATGAATTTGCCTAAATTTATCTAAAAGACGAGAACCTCTTTCCTTAAATTCAGCTCCTTGAAAAACTTCTGTTTTATGTCTAAAACCCTTTAAGAACAGGAAAGTATTAGAAACCTTAGAATCATATAAAGGAAGTTGTTTTTTTGTAATAATGTCCTTCATATTAGAAAGAACCTGCACATGTGTACCTTTTTTAGGATCAGCATGCCTTGGAATACTCTTTTTCAAAAAGGCTTTTTCTCCTTTATATGCTAATCTCCTCTGACCAATATCCTTTGACCAGTTCACAAAACCATGTATTTGCCCATAAAACTTATCTTCCATAGTATTAGTTTAAGGATCAATGTTTATAAAATTTATGCAATATATTCCCATAATATTTATATATTCCTTAATCATAATATCTACTAATGGAACCATTAGAAATACTAAAATGGGTATTAATTGTCTTTATAGCAGGTTTTATTGGCTACTTTGGAAAGCACTTAGGTGCATGGATTATTTCTAAATTTAGAAAAAACAATGCAAAAAAGCAAAACCCTAAAGAAACAGCACAATATATCAAAGAAACACAAGGAATGAATAAATACGAGTACAAATTAGCTAAAAAGAAATTGAAAGTAAAGAAGAATAAAAAGAAATTAAAGAAAAGTAAAAAATAAATCTATTGATTAATCAAGACTTCTACATCTTTTCCAAACAAACCTTTCAGATTTTCAAAGATTGGTTCTTTAACAAAGACTTTTGGAAAGATTTCTGTTTTAGCCAGTGATTTTTCCAGTTCTTCAAGTGAAGAGTTCTCTGTTGTTCCTAAGCTACCATCTGCATTAATTGGAGCTTTTGAAATTTCTTTGTCTTCTTTATCAACATCATGGATAATAAATGCAATTTTATCAAGTAAAATTACTTCACCATATCTTTTTCCATGTTTAACTCTAATCTTGGCTCTTTCTAATTCTCTTCCACGTTTTCTTTGCATGTGTTCAACAAGGAACTTAACTAATTCTCTACTGTCTTTTTTAACAGTTGCAACTTCGCTCTTTGTTAGCTTCTTGTTATCATAATCTTTCTTAGCTTTAACTACTTCTTTTAAAATCCGCAGATATCTCTCAGGAATTATACCTTTATGTACAACTTCAGCCTCAAAGATATCAATCATTTCAGTGTCTTTAACTCTTTCAACACCTTCTAATTTCAACACATCACGAATAATTGTAACAATTGACTCATAAATGTGTACAACTGATTCTTCTTCCCGCATTTTTTCAATTTGCGCAAACAATCTATGGATTCTTTTCAAGTATTTCTCTGCATCAATAGTTAGTTTATCTAATTCTTTACCAGTAAGCTCTTTCTTAGTTCCATGTTCAAGATCTTTTCTTACTTGAATATTGTGTTCTAAGATTTTCACATATTCTTCTTCGAGGATTTTTTCTTTTTTAACAAAGATCTCTCTCAGTAATCTTGCAGTTTCTCTTGGAGCTGGTGGTGGAACACCGTGCAACATTAATGCTGCTTGTGATGGAGTTAAAATAGAGTAATAAGTATCTTCCATACCCATCTCTCTCATCTTAAACTTAATCCTTTTCAACATTTGCTCTCCTGAATTCATAAAAAGATCAATTGCTTCTGAAGATGGTTTAATTTTTCCCATTTTCAGCAATTGTTTCCAAGGCATGAATATTCCTCTGTCATAAAATGGAACACCATCTCTTAATAAAGTAAAGATGACTGGGTTTGCTTCTTTTAATGAGTCCCAGAAGTCTGTCAAGATATAAACTTGGATATTTAGTTTATTTCTAATTCCTGTTATATCTCCTGCTTCAATACCCATTCCAATAATTATTGCTCTTAATTTATCCTTCAACTCAGCTCTTGTCATCTTTTTGACATCAGTATCATCAATAATTATCATTACATCAATATCTGATTTAGATGTAGCAGTCCCTCTAACTAAACTACCTGAAAGAACATAACTAACAATATATTTCTCAAACTTCTTTAAGACCATACTTTTATGAATCTCTGCAATCTTAACAGCAGCTAACATACCTTTATCATAAACAGGTGCAGCCATTGCAATCAATTGCAAGGTTTCATATTTTGCATCATAACAATCTTGCCAAAGTTCTGAATAAATTAAGACTCTTGGTGATAAATTTTTATCTGTTTCTTTTGCAATGTTTTCAATAATAGCTTGGAGTTTATTTTTTAACTCCATTTTACTCATTTTTTGTGAGTCAGTATCATCAATAAGAACAAGTACATTGATTTTGTCTAAATTAACTTCTTTTCCATCTTTTTTATCTGGAGGCAGTAAAGCAACTCCTGCAATGTATTTATCAAACTTACTTGTAATCTTTTTTTGAAATTTTTCTAATTTTTCTTTAATATTTTTTAATTTGTCTTGCACTTCAGGAGGTAGGTTTTTCAATTGCTCAGGTGTCATTTGAGCCATTCCTGTCATTGGAGTCTGTTGTGGTGCACCTTCTTGTGCTTGTTCTGGATTTTGTGATTTTTCTTCTTTTTTTGCTTGTTTTGCCATTATGATTACCCCTATTAAATAGTGAACTATGTGTCACTAATAAGTTATACTATCCATAGACGCCTGGGAGTATATAAAGATATATTTATTAGAATATATACAAGTGGGACAATTCGGTCATATAATAACATATAGCTTCAAAACACATATATATCACAATTTATTCCCTTTTTATATATGTATTCAGTCAAAAAGAACCTTAGAAAGACTATATTTGTGTTTCTTATTTTAATGGGTATTTTGTATTTACTTACTTATGTTGTTAATAAAGAAAACCTAGAGAATTTTAAAACAATCTTAGGAGTTATTAGTTTTATTTATGGATTCTTTGTTGCATCAATATTCTCTTTTTTAAGAAATAAATATTTCACATTCAAAACAAAATTCGCTGAAATAAATGGACACTTAATTGCATTACATCAAATAGCATTATTAACTGGCCAAAAAAAGTACATTAACAATCTAAAAAAAGCAATATTTGAGTTTATAGAGTGTTTAAGAAAATTAAAACCAGAAAAATATCCAAAAAATCAAGAATTATTCTATAATATATTTCAACAAGTAAAATATTTGAAAGTTACTTCAAAAACAGACCAGAATTACCATGCTAGGACATTACTTGTGTTAAGTAATCTTTCAAAAGCAAGAGAAATCAATGAAGTCCATGGAAATAAATATTTAATAGCTGGATTAAAGTTTATATTTGTCTTAATAACAATGATTTTCTTATTTTCTGCAATGTACTTTACTGCATTAACAGGAGCTTATATTTATATTACTCCTTTATTGTTTGCAGTTGTTTTCCTTACATTCTTATTGTTTGATATTGATAGCTTTAGATATGGTGCACATGCAATTAGATATAGAAATTTAAGACAATTAAGAGATATGTTGAAGTGATAATAGACTCTAAAAGGCCTGAAATACCACTATTTGGTACTAACGGAGCGAAAGGCTTATAAAGGAGTTTTGGTTTCTTTATATTACAATGGGTGTTGAATCAGATTTAGAAGCATTGTTTAGAAAGGTTAGTGCTAAGTATGATATTGAACTTGAAAAAGGAGATGGAGCTACATCTTCAGCAGATGATGACGATGCTGGTATTTCTTTATATGGCCAACATTTAGGAAGAACATTACATTATCAAAGAAAGGAAGATATGGCAGCACCAGAAGGAGATTACACTGAAGTAGGTTCTTTTGAGGAAAAAAGCAAGGTTTTAGTTTCTGGAGGAGTTGAAGAAGGAGAAAGAGATTTAGGATATGTTGTTCAAGTTCAAGTTCCTGAAATTACACATATAGAAGAGATTGGGAGGTTAGTTGGTGCAGAAAGAGGAAGAAATTCTGAATTGATTTCAGAAATAAAAGAAGGGATAGTACAAAGAATGTCTGCTGGTGTTGATGAAACACAACCAGGAGATACAACTTATATAAATATTAGAACACAAGTTTCTGATTTAGATGGTGTTGAAGAATTAATTTATGCTTTATTGGATTGATTACCAATCAACAACTCTAATTTTATGTAGTACGTTATGATCAACAACTGTTACATATTTCAAATGTTTAGTTGATGCATCCCAGAGATAAATTATTCTAAAAGTTGAACTGCTAATTCTTGCATGTAATACATTTCTAACGTTACTATTTCCTCTTACTACAACACGCCTTAATATTTCATGAATGGTTCTTGAAAATTCTGGAAAAGTTTCTATCCTGTTCTCTGTTTCAATAACTCTTCTCTGTAGTCTATAATGACTATTAAAAAAATCAGTATAAGCTTTTTTCTTAGTTATTCTCCTTGCGTCAATAAAAGGTATTTGTTTTATTCTTTTTTCTAAGAATTCAGAATAATGTTCAATCTGAGCACTAAATTTCCTTATTAATGCAAGAAGTTTTATAAGTTTCTCAATTTCTGTGTACCAATTTCCTTTATCTTCTTCTGTGAGCTCTGAATGATGTTCCTTCTCATGAGCTAAAGGAATTTCCAACACAACTCTCAATAATTCTTTAGCTTCTTGTAAAGTTTCATATAATCTAATCAAATTACTTTGTATATATCTTAATAATCTTTCATCTTCTTTTTTAAAACCTGATCTTTTATCAACAATTTGTAATTCATGTATTTCCTTTGGTAAAGTAGAGATTAGAACACACATTTCTTCAAATAAGTGTTCAAGTTTCCAAACTTCAGTAGTATTTATTTTAGAAAGATCAATATCTTTTAATACTGGGATAAACATAAATTTGTGCGCAACTATCTTTGATTCTGCTCTTATTTCTTTAACTTCTCCTAAAGCAGCTAAACTAATTTTATTTAGCTCTTTTAATCTAGCTTCTAACTCACCAAGAACATGAATACCAAACTTCTTCTTTAGCATATTCATAATAGTAAAATACTAATTAGGTTTTATAAATTTTGTTCAAGAAATAACGATTATTCAACCCATCCCTGCAACAGTCGCATTCTCGAATCTTAATGATTTTGGACCATAATAACCTGCTAATTTAATCATTTCTCTAGAAAAGAAAGCATTACTAAACAAATCAAAAACATTTCCAGTAAACATTCCTCCTTTAAATGGAATTTTCCTACCACGTTCAATCATATAACCTAATCTTATCTCAGCTGCAAAGTCTCCAGATAATTCATTAGGTACAAAACTAGAGAATGAAACAATCTCATAAACTTGCTTTTTAGAAGAATAAACCTGTGACATTGATCTCATTCCTGGTTTTATTTCTATTACACCTAATGGCCCACTAGGTTCTTGGCCAAGATAATCTGCATATTGTTTCTCTGCAATATAATTCTTAAACCTACCTTCATTAATAAGAGTTAATTTCTTAGAAGGAATTCCATCTCCATCAAATTCCCTAGAACTAGTATTATAATCTAATAAAGGATTACTAACAATAGTTATTTTATCTCCAATGATTGGTTTATTAGTTACATATTCTCCATCAGTATATCTACTCATCCCTTTATATTTTAATTTTGAAAAACAATGCATAACTAATGGATTTAAACTAAGTTCTGGTGCAAAGAATTCTTTTATAGCTTCCCCTGTTAAAATAACAGAACCTTTAAACTTATTGGGCCTATAAGAGATTAAAACATCCTTTGCTGTTTTACAATATTCTTGCACAGCTTCTTTTATTTTGAATTCATTTAATCTTCTTAAATTAACTCTTGGATAGAATTCATTTTCACGACCATTGATAAAAGCTGTAACTACCATTTCAATATATGCATCTGTTTCTTCTGATGATTGTTTTAAACCATAACTATTTTCAATTTTTGTCTTAATATGAGAAGCAAATACTTCAAAAGAATTGAGCTTAGCTTCATTCTTATAACTTTCAAACTCATTTATTACTCTTGATGAAAATCTTTTAAGTTTATCTTCTGCACTATTCTTCTTAAAAGCAGCTACAATATCTGGATCAGCTATTTTTACCTTAACTTTACTAACTTTTTTAGGTATCTCAAATGTTTTATGTTTTGTAAGACTGCACATTGATATTGCATCTTTTATTTTTTCCTTAATATCTTTCTTGACGTCAGTAACTAAAGGAAAAGTATGTTTACCTAATTCATTTCCAATCTTTTTATATATAGTAACTTCAACTATTTTTCTATTAGCTTGTAAAGATGATTCTAATTGTTGATCTTTTGTATAGTATAAATTAGCTCGATTAACTTCTTTTTC
>CAZKVI010000022.1:0-2550 GCA_964556185.1 uncultured Methanosarcinales archaeon | reverse complement strand
TATATTGCCTTCATTAATGTAAACTTCGTTCAGAGCCCCGTTACCACATAAGGTTTTGCCTTTTTCTTGTTGCCCAACCCACACTTCAATGTTGTGTTTGTCAACTTCTTTTTCAATTACTTTGAAATCAATACCTTTTGTTTTTTTCAAAACACTTAATGTATTTTCTCTTATTCCCATTTTCTACGCCAAGTCTATATTCTTTACTTTCAAATGTGGACCACCTTCACTAACTCTAACCCATTCTTTATGGCCTTTCCCACATGATCCAGCACCTTTTACTTCTAATTTTTTACCTACTCCTTGAATGTTTATAAGAATCTCTGGTAAAAATCCTGTTATACCGACCTCATAAAGAAATTCTCCTGTTAATTTTCCGTTAAATATTTTCTCTGCTAAAACACCTTGTATTTGAACACCCCATCCTTTTGGATCTTCCATTCCACCAGAAGAATAATGTAAATAAACACCCTCTCTTACTGAAGCAAGCATAGAATCTGGTTTTTCATTTCCAGGTGCAAAATAAGTATTTGACATTCTTGAATAAGCTTTATGATCAAAGCTTTCAAGACGTCCATTTGCTGTTCTTTCTTTATTTAATCTAATAGCAGAGTACATATCAGTAATTGGATTTTGTACAACGCCATTCTTAATTAAATATGTTTCTTTAGAAAGTTGTCCTTCATCATCAAAAAAATAACTTCCATTTCTGCCTTCTAGAGAAGGATTATCTAAAATTGAAACTTGTTCATTAGCAATTTCTTTTCCAAGATACTCTTCAGCTTTTGCTCTTCCTTTAAATAAAGTATCTGCTTCAAAACCATGACCAAAACTCTCATGAGCTAATAAACCAGCAACTTCTGGTGACATTATCACAGTATACTTTCCAGATTTTATTTTTGTAGCTTCTGCAACTTTATTTGCTTTGTATACAATATCCTTAATTTGTTTTGGTTTTAAATCAAAAACTTCACAACCTGGTTCAAAAAATCCTTCAAAATGATACCTTATTTCACCAAGTTGTGTTTGTACAATAGGCATAACTATTAATCTACAACCAATTATATCTTGATAAAGTGCCTTATCAGCACTCACAAAAATTTTTATTTCAGAATATTCTGAATAAACTGCTCTTGTATTGATTATTGTTTTACTTTTACCAGAAACTTTCCCATGTATATCTTCAAGTAATTTTATTTTACTTTTCAAAGAAAGCCTTCTTGGATCTCTTTTAGCTTTTGTAGAGAAGTTTTTATCTAAGAATTTATCTTCTTTAGGAATTTTAAGAGGATTTTTTACTTTAATCTTATTAGCTTTTTTTGCTAATTTAGCAGCTTCTTTTTTCAAAGACTTTTGATCAAATACAGATGTACCATACTCTAGAAAATGTTCTCCTGTAAATAATCTTAATTTAACACCAAAATCTTCTAATTGATAACTATCAACCTCTTTATCATCTTTTTGAATAATATTCTTTACTTTATGAAGAAATAAAACTTGAGAATAATGACCAAATTGACTCATTTCCTTTACTAATTTCTGGAAAAAAGCCTTATATTTCTTAATTTCAGTGTTTTTTAACTTCTTCATTGTACTTAGCATAGCATTCTGTGTAGATTATAGAATACTCGCTTATCCCTCCCCTTAGTTAACAATGAGTATATACTATAAAAAGCTTTGTTATTACTAGAATAAGGTAAAGTTGTAATTTATAGAATATTTAGAATAAAATAAAGAGATAGAGATTACTTTTCCAGCAAACGTTCTATTCTGTCCATTTTCTGGTTCATAACCTCTATTTTATCTAACAATTCGCCATGAGTTGGTTCATCTCTTTCCCAATTTGGTCTCTCATGTGGTGCCTGACCACGCTCATGCGGTGGTATGTGTCCTGGCCTCAAGTGAGGTGGCACATGTCCATCTCTTTCATGAGGTGGTATTGGTCTATTTTCGTTTCTCATTTTATTTTCCTCCTCTAATCCAAGTTTTCTTGGTTTCGAGTTTCATATGATAATGGAAGACATACTAGTATAAATACTTTTCGGTTTTTCTAGAATACTGGAAACATAACATTTATATAGAAAAACCGAATCATATATCATATGCCTTTACCACCACATTTATTTGACGAAATTGTGCACAAAGCACTAGCATCTGATATAAGAAGACAAATACTTCTAAGTCTATCAAAAGGAGACAAATACCTTAGTGAGATAGCTAATGAAATAGGTAAAAAACCTCAAACAGTAGATTTTCACGTTAATATCCTCTCAGAAATAGGCTTGATTAACAGTGAATGGCGACAAGGAAAGAAATATTACATGCTAAAAGACAAGAAAATCATTGAATTCATCATAAAAAGAAAACCAATACCTGAAAAGTTCCGCCATAAACCACCCCATGAGATTGTTGTTGATGAAATGAAAGAATTCTCCAAAAGACTTGACAAAATCGAGGAAAAACTAGACAAATTACTAGCTAAGAAATAGTACATAGGGCTAATATGAAATCCTCATGACTCTGATGAATATCAGAATAATTTTCCTTCCT
>CAZKVI010000021.1:0-28389 GCA_964556185.1 uncultured Methanosarcinales archaeon | reverse complement strand
CACCACCAATACCAATGCCAAAGGTAAATGTGAAGTAAGGCATTCTTTTTTATTTCTTATTCTTTCTCTTTTCCAATACATAAAATATAAAAGCTAGCAATAGCTCTGGTTTGTAAAATGACTCAATCTATCAAATTAAAGGTGGCTGAAGCTGTTCAAGATGATGTAAACAAAGGCATTGTTAGGATAGATTCCAACTTTATGCAGAAAATAGGTATAAGACCAGGTGATATTGTAGAAATTAAAGGAGAAAGAGCTACAGTTGGTATTGCCGATAGGGCTTACCCAGGTGATATTGGACTAAATATAATTCGAATGGATGGAGTTGTTCGTAGAAATGCGAAAACAGGTATTGGAGAGATTATTGAAATTAAAAAAGCTCAAGTTAAAGAAGCAAAGAAAATAGTTATTGCACCTGCTCAAAAAGGAGTAATGATTAGAGCATCTCCTGGATTATTTAAACAAGGTTTATTAGGAAGAGCATTGATGAAAGGAGATATTGTTTCTTTGGGTGGAACTACAAGAAGAAGAAATACAATGTCTAATAATCCTTTTTTCAGTGATATTTTCCCAATGGTTGGACAAGAAGGCTTTGGTGGATTTGGTTTAGGAAGTATTAAATTTATTGTAGCAGAAACAGATCCAAAACAACCTGTTATTATTTCAGAAACTACAGAAGTTAAGTTTAATCCAGAAGCTGTTGAATTAACAGAAGAAAAAGTTTTAGAAGTAACTTATGAAGATATTGGTGGATTACATGATGAAATTACAAAAATTAGAGAAATGGTAGAATTACCATTAAAACATCCTGAGATTTTTGAACGTTTAGGTATTGAACCACCAAAAGGAGTTTTATTACATGGTCCTCCAGGTACTGGAAAGACATTATTAGCAAAAGCAGTTGCAAATGAAACTAATTCACATTTTATCTTAATTAATGGACCAGAGATTATGAGTAAATTTTATGGACAAAGCGAAGCAAACTTGAGAAAGAAGTTTGAAGATGCTGAAAAGAATTCTCCTGCAATAATTTTTATTGATGAAATTGATGCAATTGCAACAAAAAGAGAAGAATCTCAAGGAGAAGTTGAAAGAAGAGTTGTTGCTCAGTTATTAGCAATCATGGATGGTTTGAAAACTAGGGGCAGAGTAGTTGTTATTGCTGCTACAAATATTCCAGACTCAATTGATCCTGCTTTACGACGACCAGGAAGATTTGATAGAGAGATTGAAATTGGTGTTCCTGATAAAGAAGCTAGGTTGAAGATTCTGAAAATTCATACAAGAACAATGCCATTAGAAAAAGATGTTAAACTAGAGAAATTAGCAGAAGTAACTTATGGTTTTGTTGGTGCAGATCTTTCAATGTTAGCAAAAGAAGCCGCAATGGTTGTATTAAGAAGATTATTACCTGATATAAAATTAAAAGAAGATGAACCAATTCCAAAAGAATTATTAGAAAAATTAAGAATTTCTCAAAAAGATTTTGTTGAAGCACTTAGGGTAGTGAGACCAAGTGCAATGAGAGAAGTTTTAGTAGAAGTTCCTGATATTAAATGGGATGATATTGGTGGTTTAGATATTATAAAACAAGAATTAAAAGAAGCAGTAGAATGGCCATTAAAAAATCCAAAAGATTTCTTGCGTTTGGGTGTAAAAGCACCAAAAGGAGTTTTGTTATATGGTCCACCAGGAACTGGAAAAACATTATTAGCAAAAGCAGTTGCAAATGAATCAGATGCAAATTTTATTTTAGTAAAAGGACCTGAATTGTTATCGAAGTGGGTTGGTGAGAGTGAGAAAGCAGTAAGACAAGTATTCAAAAGAGCAAGAACAGTAGCACCAACTATTGTGTTTTTTGATGAATTAGATAGTTTAGCTCCAAAAAGAATGGGTGGCGGTGAAAACCAAGTTGCACAAAGAGTTGTTAATCAATTATTAACAGAGATAGATGGTTTAGAAGAAATGAATGATGTTATTTTAGTTGCTGCAACAAATAGACCAGATATTGTTGATTCTGCATTATTAAGACCAGGAAGATTTGATAGAATTGTTTTGGTTTCTGTTCCAGATGAAAAAACAAGACAAAAGATCTTTGAAATACATTCAAAAAGCATGCCTTTAGCAGATGATGTTAATTTAGCTGAGTTGGCTAAGATAACAGATGGTTATGTTGGTGCTGATATTGAAGCTGTTTGTCGTGAGGCTGGTATATTAACTTTAAGAGATGATATGAAAGCAGAGAAAGTTTCTAAGAAATACTTTGAGAAAGCTCTAGAATCAGTACATCCTTCAGTCACAAAAGAAATTGAAGACATGTATGAGAAATTCGAAGGCGAGTATAGGAAAAAACGAGCTAAAGAAATGGATGCTGATAAACCTACTTATTATGGGTAAGATTTATTCTAAATTAATTACTAATTATTCAATTTACTTTGTTTCTTCACCAAAGTTTTTTATGCATGTTCCATCTAAGCAACCAAATTCACATTCAATCCAGTCAAAACCAAATCCACCACAAATTCCTTCAACTAAAACATCTGGATTATTTACATCACAATGATCTTCAACTTCAATTGGGTTAGCGGTTTCTGTTCCAATTGTTGTAGTAGAATGAGTATAAATTCCTCCTTCTAGATTGTTTGCATCTGGATCATCACAACCTTGAACATCTATACATCTTCCTTCACCAACTTCACATGCATAATCACAATCAAGATGTAATATGTCAAGCAAACCTTCAGGTGTACAAGAATATTCTCTTAAATCAACAGTAACTCCATCACCATCTTGATCATAACAAGAGTCTGTGTAATCTATTCCAGCGATTGTTACAGTAGATTGAGTGTATCTACCATCTTCTGCATAGTCGATGTCAGGGTCATAACAAGGAAAACCACTAAAACCATATGCACCAACATTTGGATCACTGTCATCCCAATCTTTTAACTCATCACATTGAAGATTAGCACAACTATCTGGCATTTCATCTGATATACCCCAATTACAATATCCATCTTCATCAAGGTCTTGACAATTAATACTATATTGATAAGGATTAGGATTAAAAAACGGTTCAAATATTGTTCTTGTACCGTACCTGTCAACTGAAGGTACTTGAACATATCCATAGCCATCTTCTCCCCATGAAGTTCCCCAACTGTTCTTAACTATCCAATTTGTAGAATATCCACTTGTCTGATAACCCACTAAAGTCATAAAATGCCACCAAGATCGAATTCCAAATGTTACTGGCCCATTATTAATAAGCATAGATTTTAACTCGTCATCACTTGTAGAAATTCCAGCATGACCAGATATCTTCCATAAATTCGAGCTGGCATCTGCACAGGCACCAGGACAATATTCAGTATTAGTAGTTGGGTAGCATTCTTCTGTAACTAAACCAGTACCTTGGAGCTCATTCTGAGTCCACTCAAGCCAACCTCCACTATTACAGCTTCCACTATGTCTACAAACACTGTCCTGTTCAGATATATCAATATCTAAATCTTGATTATAATATAGGTTAATAACTCCTTCAGTTGCTCCAATAGATGCATAAGCCCAACAACTAGTACAAGCCATTTGGCTTTTTACAGAAGTAATCCAATTTTGTCCATGAGCATCTCTCCAATCAAAACTTTCTACATCACTATAAAGTCCATCTTCTTCAAATACTACGTTTCCTGTTATTATGTTACTTCTTTCTTTTTCTTTATTAGATTCAACTACAAAAATTCCACCTGTATAATATTCAAAACCTTGTAAATTAGGTAATTTATCTCCTCCAAACATCATATTCTTTTCTGCGTATGTTTTTGTAGATACTGAAGTTTCACCTGCAGTCCAACTCAAATCCATGTTGTTTATTTTTTGTATTTTGAATTCATCTTGTAATCCTTTCAAACGTGTTGCTTCTTCAGAAATACTTGATGATTTAACTCTTTGAGTTAATTTTTCTCTAGAGTCTGTGAAAGAAACATCTGTAATATCAATAGAAGATCCTTTTTCTATTTCAAACTTTAATAAACTAGGTGTAATTCCATCTAAAACACATGTTTCTTCACAAACATCCTGTATTGTAAAAGAAGTATCATCGATAATTCTTGGATATGCTTCATAAACTAAGTATTCATTTTGATTAGAGTCTATTAATACAATTCTAACAAGGCTTGCTTTTCCTTGTAAATCAATATCAGCACTTATTGTTAATCCATATATTGGTTGATCAATATTTAATGAATATTCTTCTCCATCATTAGAAAACATTTGATTGATATCTTTTCTAAGAACTTCAGTGGAAGGAATAGAAAATGCTTCTCCTAAACTAGCTTGTTTAGCTAAAGTTGAGTATTCTGTTTTAGTTGACATTTCTGTGTTTAGTTTCTTAACAGCTTCTCCAGCTAAATCAGAATTAGATATTGATCCAACTAAAGCAACAGTTGCGACAATACCAATAATAATCAGAATATATATTGAATATTTGTCTAATTTCATTGAAAAGCCTCTTTATGGTATTTTGGGAAGATTAGTATTTAAATTTTTAGGTAAACTTATTCATTATCTTGATTTTTCCTATAACTTTATAAATTTCTAAGTAGAATATTCTTTTTATGGTGAATTCACTATATGATGGTGTGTTAAAGAACTACAAAATGTCTCCTAGTGAGACAAAGAAGTTAGTGAAACAAATAGATGTAGTGCTAAAGAAAATCAAAACTGGATTAAAGAAGGTAAATGCAGAGGTTGTTCTTGGTGGGAGTGCTGCAAAGGGCACTTTTCTTAAGGATGATTTTGATGTTGATGTGTTTGTTAGATTCGATATAAAACAAAATAAAGGAAAAGATATATCACTTTTGTTAGAGAAAGCTTTATCTAGATTGAAATTTGAAAGAATACATGGATCTAGGGATTATTTTCATGTGAAATCTGGAAATCTTAATTTTGAAATAATTCCAGTGTTGAAAATCAGAAATTGTTGTGAAGCAGAGAATGTTACAGACATGAGTCCATTTCATGTTATGTGGGTTAAGAAACATTTGAATGCAAAATTAAAAGATGAAGTACTTTTAGCTAAATTATTTTGCAAAGCTAGTGGTGTTTATGGTGCAGAGAGTTATATTCATGGTTTTTCTGGTCATGTTTTGGATATTTTGGTAATTTATTATGGTTCATTTGAGAAATTATTGAAAAATGCAGTAAATTGGAAGAAAAAACAAGTTATTGACTTTCATAAAGTTTATGATGGTAAAAATGTTTTGAAAATCTTGAATAAATCTAAATTAGTTTCACCTTTAATTATAATTGACCCAATTGATGCAGAGAGAAATGCAGCAGCTGCATTAAATGATGAGAAATTTTCTAAATTTAAGAAGATTGCAAAATTGTTTTTGAAAAAACCTAGTGAAAAGTTTTTTGTAAAAGAAAAAGTTAGTGTTGAAGGATTGAAGAAAAAATATAGTAAAGATGATTTATTTGTGTTTAATGTAAAAGCTTTGGAAGGCAAGGAAGATGTTGTTGGAAGTAAAATAATGAAGGCTTTCAATTACATGAAAAAGCAATTAGAATTAAATGACTTTGATGTTAAGGCAAATTGGGAATTTGATAAAAAAGAGAATGCAATGTTGTGGTTTGTTATTAAGAAAGGTGCATTATCTAAAGATAAAGAACACATGGGTCCTCCTTTGAAAGAGAAAAAAGCAGTTGTTGCATTTAAGAAAAAGCATAAGAAAGCTTATACTAAAAAGGATAGATTGTATGCAAAGGTTGCTCGGGAGTTTAGACAGTCTAAGAAATGCCTTGAATTCTTGATAAAAGACAAATATGTGAAAGAGAAAGTAAAGAAGATAACCTTTATATATGGTAATTAATCTCATATTCTCATGTTAATGGATATATTAATCTTGATTGGAATCACTTTTCTGCCTTTTTTAGAACTTAGAGCAAGTATTCCATATGGGATTCTTAGTACAGATTTGCATTGGAGTGTAGTTTTCCTTATTTGTGCTGCTGCAAATATAATTTTAGGACCTATAATTTACATTACTTTGGATAAATTCATACATTTATTTTTCTATATTCCTTATGTGAAAAAGATCTATGATCATTATGTTGTAAAAACTCAGCATAAAATACATCGTGGTGTAGAAAAATATGGTGAATGGGCAGTATTGTTTTTTATTGGAATACCTTTTCCAACAACAGGTGTTTATAGTGGAACATTAGCTGCTTATTTGATTGGATTGGATTATAAAAAATATATAGTTTCATTAATTGGTGGAGTATTAATGGCAGCTGTATTAGTTACAATTATTTCGTTAGCAGGCGATGGGTTATTTCATTCATTATTTTTAAAACAGATTTAAAATGAAAGATATGTACAAAAAGCCGTTTTTAATTGGAGTGGTGTTACTAATTGTATTAGTGATAAGTTTTTTCTTAGATAATCTGTTTTTAGATTTCTCTACTGGGTTAATTTTCCCTTTGTTAGAGTATATGTTTTCGTTTTTAACAAATATTGTTTTTGTTATACTTGTTTTATTGGTTTATCCAACAATTATGTTATGGCATGAGAGAAAAGAAAAATGGATTTTGCCTTTGTGGACAGCTTTTTGGGTAGTTGTTGCAATAACTTTTGTATTGAAAGTATTAGTTCAAAGATCAAGGCCAGTTTCTGATGATGGTTTTTTAGCAATCTTGGTTTATTCATTTCCAAGCACACATACTGCATGCGCATTTGCTACTTTACCAATATTAAATTATATTTTTAGAAGAGAAATGTGGTTGTGGATTACATTAGTAGTGTTAATTGGTATAAGTAGATTATATTTACAAGTTCATTATTTAAGTGATGTATTAGCAGGTGCATTAATTGGTTATTCAATTGGATGGGTTGCAATTTATATGAAAGAGAGGTATTTATAATGAAAGTATTTGAATTAAAAAGGCAACTTTTTCATATTTTCTTAGGTCTTACTTTCTTAGTTTTATTGTATTATAATATAATTAATGCTTGGCATGTTTTTATTGGTTTATTAATTGGTGTTGTTCTGTCTTTTATTTCTTTGAAGTACCATATTCCATTAATTAGTGATTTGTTAGCTGTTTTTGAGAGGGAAGGCGCACATCCTGGTAAGGGAATGTTATGTTTTTTTATTGGTGTTCTTTTGGCAATTCAATTGTTTCCTCGAGATGTTGCTTTTGCTGCAATTATTATATTAACTTTAGGTGATTCTATAAGTCATTACATTGGAAGATTTCACGGAAAATGGAGACACCCATTTAGTGATATTAAATTGATTGAAGGAAGTATTGCTGGTTTTATTGTTGCTTCAATAGGTGCATTGTTATTTGTTTCTCCTTTAGAAGCAGTTGTTGCTAGTTTCTTTGCAATGGCTGCAGAAGCTACTGAAATAGAATTCCATCATAAAATAGTGGATGATAATATTCTAATTCCTTTAGTTGCAGGAGTTGTTATAATCTTATTGAGAATGTGGGTTTAAGCTATATATCCTTCAGGAAGAAAAGTAAGTTCTGGAGCCCTCACATAGAATCTTCCATTTCCAGGTGTACAGACATTTACAATATCAGTAATTATTTCTCTTGATGCACAACTTCCGTGAGCTAAACTTTCTCTCCAGTCTCTTGCTTCAAATCGTCTTTCTATCTCATCATCAGCAATAAGAAGTTCAACAGGAATAACGACTTGTACATATACGATTGATCCACTATATTTACTACAACAATTCATTGCAAAATATCTAGCTTTTTCAAAATCACCAAAGTATGAAAAATCAGGATTTGAGGCAACTTGAGTCGAGTTAGACCAACAATTATTGCCAGTTAATCTTTGGGGTTTTATTCCTCCATTTTCTTTAGCAAGAATATCATCTAAAAATCTACTTGAAGTTCCATGAAGGAGAATTACTTGCTCAGTATCATGAGGAAACACATATACATCTTCTATTCTGTCATAAGGTCCTAATTGTTCTGTTTTTCTAAGATCTAAAATATTAATTATTCTTCCCATATCTTAGAGAAATAGAGAACAATATTTAAGCTTTTCTTAAGCTCTTCTATACAAATGCTTTACTAAATAGTTTTCTTCTTCAGTGCCAACTTCTTCTGGGTCTTTTCCTGGTTGGGTTGCTGTGACTTGTTTTTTACTACCTTCTTGTCCAATATAATCTGTTTTGTCTTTAATTTGCTTTTGTATTTGTTCCATTTCTGGCGGTTCTATTTTCTTAGGATCCCACTTGAAGTCTAATGTATCTTCCATTTTTCTTGGAATAACATCAATACATAACTTTCCTTTTGTTTCAAGGTCACCATCTTTTACAATTATGTTTGTTCCGTGTGCACCAAGTCCTTCAAAGACTGCAGTAGCTGAAAAACTAGCAATAAAGAATAATTGTTGAACAACTTCATCTGGTAAGTCATCTAATGCAAAGGCTTTTTGCTTAGGAAAAACTTGAATATGTCCTAATGCAGATGGGTTTTCTGCAAGCATAGCATAAGCTACTTTATCTTCATACAATAGCCGTTCTTTATTTATTTCAGTCATTTTAAAATAGGTTTGAGATGTTGTCTAATGATGGGTTTCCATGTCTTTCTTTTGGTTCTTCTTCATCTTTTTCTTCCTTGTCCTCATCAACATCTTTTTCCTTTTCTTTTTCTTCCTCTTTTTTAGGTTCTTCTTTATCTTCATCAATATCTTTTTCTTCTTTACTATCTTCTTTCTTTCCGCCTAATGCATCTAATAAGTCCTCTTCATGCTTTTGCATTTCTTCAGAACTTATTTCTTGTACAGGAGCTGAAGTTTCTTTGTCCTCGACAAATGTTGACTCTATTACTGGAGCTTTGGCTTCTTGGGTTCCTTCTGAACCTGTAACTTCTGCTTGTTCTTCTTTGAACTTTTCTTTTTCAATAACTCTATTTTGTAGTTCATCAATATCTACGCTTCCAAATAAGTCTTTTAATTGTTGAACTTCATTAACTTTTATTTTGAATTCATTCTTTTGATACAATAACATTGATTTTAAATTAGGATTTTTATCTAGAAGTTCTAATAATTCCTCTATTGAATGTTTTTGTTCTTTTTTGTAGTGTTTAATTATTTCTTCAACATCAACATTGTGGAAAAGTTGTTGTAATTGAGGAACTTCTACAACTTGTTTTTTGAAAGCTTCTGGTTGTTCTTCAATAACTTTCTTTATTTGTGGGTTTTTTTCAATTATTTCAATAATTTGTTCTTTTGTATATCCTCCAGGTGCTTGAGAAGGTTGTTGCGTTTGTTGACCTTCTAATGCAAACTTTGCATTTCTTTGTCTTAACATTATTGGTAAATTATTTTTTAACATATTGTATGTTTCTTGTTCTTTTTCTTTGTCAATATCTACAGCTACTGGTTCTAATTTAGATAATCCATCGTTTTCATCCCTTGGAATAATATGAATCATAAAATGATTACTTTGTTGCCCAGCTGCAGCACCATTTGCAATGAAAATTGTAGTTGATGGGCAGACTGCACCTTCTCTTACTGTTGCAGAGAGTTCTTTTACTTTTGTAAAGAAATATTCAAAAATATCTTCTGGAATTAATGGCATTATTGGATAATGTTCTTTTGGCATAACTAAAATATGTCCTTTAGTAGCAGGATTAATATCCAGGACTGCTAATATTTTATCATCTTCAAAGACTTTTTTAGAAGGAATCTCTCCTTTTACAATTTTACAGAATGGACATTGAGCTTTTTGTTCTTCTAAAGCTTGCTGTTGTTCTGGGCTAAGTTCTGCCATATATTAAGTTAGAATTGATGTTTTTATAAAGATTATGGCTTAGTAAGAAGTGGTTCTAGTAAATAATCCATGTATGTATCAAGATTATCATCCAGATATTTTCTTTGAACTTCAAAAACATTAGTGGGAAATTCAGGACTTGTTTCTATTCTAGATTCATAGACAACCATTGCTTTTGCTCCAATCTCTGCATTAGTGTATTCTTTTAGGAAATTTAGAATCTTGTAATAAGAAGCAGGTATTACACTTGGACAGCTTAAGATTATTGGTGCACCCGGGTTTATCTCAACATTTAATCTAAAATCAATTAAATCTGGCCTAGATGGTACATATTCAATATCATATCTATCATTACTGTATCCTCTTAGAGTATCTTCTAGTGTTCTGTTTGGGTCATACAATATAACCTTTTTCTTTTGCTTTGTTTCTCTCTGACCTTCAGAGGATTCTACTAATCGAAAATCTCTTGCACTGTTGCGTCTCCAAAATGCCATATTATATAGAAGTTATATACTCTTTTTAAACCCTTTGGCTTTATAAATGCACCCAAAGGCTTTTAAATGAAATTGGATTCCTTAATATATTAAGGGTGCAAAATAATATGGTAAAAGACTTAAGAGATCGAGAAGAACTGTATATGCCTGGTTCTGGTACTTCACAAGCTTTAGATAATTCTGGAGGAATTGAAGCTTTGCAAAGATGGGGGGTTGTTCCACAAGCAGTTGGAGATTGTGATGCAGGGGCCTATTCTTTTGGTTCAGATACTTTAGATTCAGATGCAGAAGCTTTTCATTTTGGTTATGGAAGTCTAGTTGTTGGAGAAGCTAGTGCTGATGGAGTAAAAGCAATAGAATTTGGAGCTTTCCATGAAGCACCAACAGAAGAGTTATCTGGGTCAAGTCTTGAATCTAGTTTTTATCTTGAAACACTTAAAGGGTTGTCTCTAGATGTTGCTCAAGCTGAAGCACCTGAGAGAGAATTAGGACATAAAGTATATGCAGAATATGGAAAACTTGCTCTTTTGTATGAATTAAATGAAGAAAGAGCTTATGGTATTTTAGCTGAATTTGATGATTTGGAAACAGGAATATTAACCAGAGAACAAAGAGATGCAATTGCTCAAGTTTATGCTGCAGTTGCAACACATTTTAGTCAAGATTTAGAATTAATTCATATAATAGAATATACAGATTTCTTGGATGAGATTGGTGTAGAAGCTTCTTCATTTGCTATTGTTCAAAATATTGATCTTTCAAAAGTAGCTATGGAATATTATGTTAATGGAGAATTTGTAGAGTTCCTTGATGTTTTAATAAGAAAAGCAGAGGAGATTTTTGAGATTGATTATGTTCCTCAAGATGATATCCCATACGGATTCCAAGAAGATCCTGGACCAGGACTTCAATATAGGATTGATAATATTCCAGGTACTCGGGGACTAATATTACCTTATGAAACAGATGGAATTCTTGCACATGCTTGTGAAGATGTATTGTTAACAGATGGTGGTCGAGCTTATCTTGATATGGTTATGGTTCCAGATCCTAAGTAAATAACCCTAAATCTTATATATTGTAAACTATTTCTCTATATTATGGCAAAAGGTAGAGCTCCGGGTAATAAAAGGCGTTATAGAGGAAGTAGACCTAAATCAAATGATGGTCCATGGTCAAGTCAACCGAGTAATAGAACTCAAGTAGATATTGGTGGATTAGTTAGAGGTTCTGATACTAGGAGAATTGATACTGTTGGTCAATCATGTCTTAGTGAGCTTACATTAGTTGGAGTTTATGCAAGAGATGTTGCATATATTATGTTAGTATTAGATGAAGTAGAAGGATATTTTGGTCCAGTTGATAAAGATACTGCAGAATTACTTGTTGGAGCTTATCCAGCTGTAAGGGATTGTCAAAGAGGAATGAATCTTAATGGTTCAAGACAATCAGATACTGATTTAACCCCTGGTTTAGTTGCAGAAGTTATGCAATTAGATGCTAGGCAAATTCGTTCTCAGTATGGTAGTGGAGTAGGTGATGTTGTTGATTATATGCAGGGTGTTTGTGAAAATCTCTAATTCTATCACTAATAAGTAGTTAAATAACCGAAAGGTTTATATAGTAGAGCATATTTGAGTTTTATATATATATATTGATTTGGGGTGTAATAATATGGCTAAAGATGAAAGTTTATTTGAGAGAGGATTACAATATTTACTGCAATCTCCAAAAGGGAGTTTAAGACGTAGATTTGGGGTTACTATTGTTGCTGGTGGTCTTGATTATCAAGAGCATGATGAATAAAGCAGATTATTCTGCTCAATTTTTTTCTTTTATTGAAAATCTTTCAACTTGTTTTTAAATTACCTGAAAATCTTTCCAAATTTGTGGGAAATATTTCGGTTTTTTATTGTGAGTTGTTATTAATTTCAATTTCTTAATTATAATTATGTTTATAGAAATAGTTTTAGCTTTTTTAGCAGGAAGTTTTGCAGGGATATTCACAGGTTTAATTCCAGGTATACATATCAACTTAATCTCGATTCTTTTACTTACGATTTCACCAATACTTTTGAAATACACTAATCCAGTTATTCTTGCTTGTTTTATAATTTCAATGGCTGTGACGCACACTTTCCTCGACTTTATCCCAGGTATTTTCTTAGGTGCTCCTGATGCAGAGACTGCATTGGCTATTTTACCTGGACATAGAATGTTACTCGAAGGAAAAGCTTTTGAAGCAGTGAAAATAACTGTTATTGGTAGTTTAGGTTCATTATTATTAGCAGTAATGTTTGCACCAATATTTCTTTTATTGTATCCAATTGTTTATTCTTTTTTGAAATCTTATATTGGTTATTTGTTGATTGCGATTTGTTCTTTTATGATTTTGAAAGACAAAAAGAAAGTTTGGAATTTAGTTGTTTTTATGATGAGTGGTGTTTTAGGTTTGCTTGTGCTGAATATGCCTAACCTCGATGATCCTTTGTTGCCTCTACTCTCAGGTTTATTTGGCACAAGCATGCTTACCATTTCTTTTTTTGATAAAGTAAAAATACCAAAGCAAACATTTGTTGAAACATTGAAATTGAAAAAGTCAGTTATTGCGCAAGCATTAAGTGCAGGAACTTTTGCAGGTTCTTTGACAAGCTTTTTCCCAGGTCTTGGGCCAGCACAAGGTGCTGTTTTAGCACAGCAATTCACAAAAAACATTGGTGACAAAGGTTTTATGATTATTGTTGGTGCAATTGGCACTGTAAATTTTATTTTATCCTTAATTACTTTTTACACAATTGAAAAAGCAAGAAATGGTGCAGTGATTGTTATTAAAGAATTGTTGTTGACTGTTTCAATTGGTGAATTGTTGGTGTTTTTTAGTGTTGTTTTGATTGTTGGTGGTTCTGCTACATTTTTAACTTTGAAAATTGCTAAAATATTTGCTGTTTTAATGGAAAAAGTGAATTACCAAATAACAATTGTTTGTGTTTTTAGTTTAATTTGTGTTGTTGTATTTTTATTTAGTGGTTTTATGGGTTTGTTAGTGTTAGCTACTGCAACATTTATTGGAATCATCCCAGGAGAATTAGGTGTTGCTAGAAATCATTCAATGGGTTGTTTACTCCTACCTGTTATATTATATCTAGTGTAAAAAAGAGAAACATTTATATGTGATTTATACTTATATTATTTCTAAGTAGGGAATTCTTTTAATATATCAATGTGGTGGTAGTAAATGGAAACTAAGCTAAAAAGAAAACATAGGAAAGATATTATGCATTTAGTGCGTACAATGTTTATTGTTAAATTGATTGCAGTAATTTCAGGATTATTGATCTGGGTTTTAATTTATGGTTTTCAATCGAGTCTTGGTTTTTTATAGAATTAACGTATATGCAATTCAACAACATCTTTGTCTTTTAACTTATGTTTTAGTTTCATTACTCTTTGTCCGCCGAATTTAACAGATGGTCCCCAGATTTTTGCAAACTTGAAGTTTTCTAAGAAATCTTTATGTAATTTTAAACACATATTTTTTAATGTATCTCCTTTTGTCATAATTAATGGAACACCCATGTCTGCTTTTTTGCCGACTTCTTTGCAGTAGACTCTTATAAAATCCAATTTATCAAAGATTAAATGTTTTAATTCATCCATGTTTACTTTTTCTTTTGCAGAGATCATTAAATCTGGTTTTACTTTCTTAACTGCTTTTTTTAGTTGTTCTTCAGAAACCATATCTATTTTATTTAATACAATTATGCCTGGGATGTATTTCTTGTTTCCTTCAATTGTATCAATTAATTGATCTGCATCAATCCTCTCTCTAATTACAATGTCTGCATTCATTATTCTGAATTCTTTTAATACTGCTTTTATTGTTTCATTAGTTAATTTAGGGGTTTTAACTGTTCTTCCTATTTTAATTCCACCTTTAGAAGTTTTCTTTAGTTTTATATCACATAAATGTTGGTTCATTCTAACATGAGCATCAAATAATTCTTGTTTTATTACATCTAATGCTTGTGGTCTATTAACATCAATAACAATTATAATAAAATCAGCATTTTGTATTACAGAAAGTACTTCTCTTCCTCTTCCTCTTCCAGATGCAGCACCTGCAACAATACCTGGAACATCTAAGATTTGTATTTTTGCATCTTTGTGTTCAAGCATTCCTGGAACAACATCTAATGTAGTGAATTCATATTCTGCAACAGGTGAATCAGCTCCTGTAACTGAATTTAATAGAGTAGATTTTCCAGCACTTGGGAAGCCTATTAGGATAACAGATGCATCACCTGCTTTTCTTACTGAGTAACCTTCTCCTTTTTTCCCACCTTTGCCTCTAGAAGTCTGTTTTTCTTTTAATTGAGCTAACTTAGCCTTGACTAAACCAATATGATGCTGGGTCTTTTTATTGTATTTAGTCTTTCTAAGTTCATCTTCTAATTCTTTGATTTTTTCAACATAATCTACCATAATCTATTGATTTAATGTTAAAATTTAAAAATATTTGTGCTTTCTTGGGTAATATGGATGAAAATAAGGATTCTGAATGGGTTCAAGATCCAAAAGGTTTTTTTACAATTAAGCCATTTTTTGGAGATAAGAAGGTATTTGTTAGACATTATACTAATGATATGAAATTGAAGCATTTGTTTAGTGGTTCTAGTGTTGATGAGATAATGGATGAGATATTGAGTAAAGGATTGGTGTCTATTGATGATCATAAAGATTATTTAGTTAGTGAGATTGGGAAAGCTTTTACTGCTTTAGATGAAAAGATCGAATTTGTTCAAGACACCCCATTAGACCATTCTAAGAAAGTTGATGAAGATAAGTTGAATGAATGTTATGTTGAGAAGTAAATGGTTTCTTGATATAGTTGGTTAAGTATTTGTTGGTGCTTGTTGTTTTGGTAAATATCTTTCTAAGAATTTGATCTTTAATTCAGCACCTTCCATAACTCTCTCGAGAAAATGAAGTCCTCTTGGTTTAGATGTTTGTTCTTGAGCCCAAACTAAATAAGTTAAAGCACTTTTATAATGTTCAACACCTTCTTCTATTTCTCTAGTGCTTAATCCAGGTCCAAATCTAGATTGTATTGCATCTGTGACAAGTGTATAAATAGCTTCTCCAATTTGTGCTTGTCTATAAGCCATAAAATCCGTTCTTTCTGGTATTTTTTCAGAGCCTCCTTTTTCCTTTAATCTTAATATATCATTATGGGCTAATCTAACTGCTTCTTTTTTATATTCAATCCATTGCATTCCCCATCCATAAATATCTCCTGTGGTTTGATAAAGTCCTTTTGCAATATTACCTAAATCACTAACAATACGCATTTCATATCCTTTCCTTTTCCTTTTCTTTTTAGTTTTTTCTGAGTGCATATTGTTGGCAACTTCCATTTTGCTAAGTGCCATTTCTCCCCAATATTGGTCTTTACTTCTTCTAAATATCAAATCTGCAATAATTCCTGCATATCCATGGAGGTGAGCTTCACTGTTAATTGCCTTAACATCAGTTTCATTTTCAGCTTGTTGGTTTTTTATTCCTGCCAAACAAAAATTATATAGTTTTACTAAATGAGAATCTAATTCATCTAATAGCTCAGCAGTATCTTGGGGTTCAATTCTATTTGCCTCTCTAAGATGTCTATATCCAATAACTGAAACTTTTGCTAATCTTTTAATGAATAAAGGGCTTCTATTTTCAACACCCTCTGTTTCATCTAAATATTGACAAATCCTTCTAATTACATCTGTGCTAATTGGTTTTCTATTTCTTATGCTTCTTTTA
Organism: uncultured Methanosarcinales archaeon; assembly: GCA_964556185.1. Taxonomy (GTDB): domain Archaea; phylum Nanobdellota; class Nanobdellia; order Woesearchaeales; family DSVV01; genus CAZKVI01. The sequence continues at coordinate 12,290 of CAZKVI010000021.1, read as the reverse complement.
GATTCAGCATCTTCGATTTCAAGTATTTCATTTAAACTTAATTCATCTGCCATATATTCAAGGGTTTATAGGTTATATATAAGCCTGTGTGTTGTTGTGAAGTGCTTGAATTTAAAGGTTTCAGGGCCCCTATTACATGTTTTCAGAATTATATAACACTATATAACCTCTATTGCATAGTATGATATACTCTTTCTAGCATAATATATAATAGGGAATGATCGAGGTGAGTGAGATGATATCAATTAAAGATAGAGAGGCCTTAATTTATTTAAGGAAAGATGCTAGAATGACACTTTCAAAACTATCTCGAGCCACAAAAACACCAGTATCTACATTATTCAATAGAATAAAAAAACAAGAGGAGAATTTTGTAAAGAAATTTACAGTTTTACTAGACTATAGAAAGATTGGTTATTTAGCAAGAGCATATGTTGTAGTAAAAGTACATAGAAAAGACAAAGAGGAATTAAGACTTTTTTTACACAGGCACAAAAATGTCAATAGTTTGTACAAAGTAAACCATGATTATGATTTTTTGACAGATGTGGTTTTTAAGGATTATGTGGAATTAGATGGTTTTTTGGAAGAATTACAAAACGATTTTGCAGTAAAGATTGGATTTGTTCATCATATTATTGAGAATATCAAAGAAGAACATTTTTTTTCAGAGCCAAACAAAGCAGAAGTTTACTAATATACAAATTAGGCAACGGATGGTACAATCTCTTCGATTTTTCATCTGAGGCACCCACTTTGTGCCATCCTTGCCTTCCTTTTATAAAAAATGGAAACAAAACAAACATTAGGGGAAGAAATACAAATCAATTCTGTTAGTTTGAATTATAAACTTAATGGGCATTATCTTCATGTAGGTTTTGTAGTTGAAAAAGTTGTTGAAAAAACAGAACTTAGAGACTTTTTAGTAAATTGTAGTTATGTAGATTCTGTTTATTTGATTAATAGACATTGTGACTTTTTTATTAAAGCAGCATTTCCAAGTGTGAAGAGATTTGATGACTTTATTGCTCAGATTAAAGATTTTAAGTGTGAAGATGTTCAAGTAATACATTTAGTTGATGAGTTAGTGCCAGAGAATATGGTGTAAATAGTCAAAACTACAGAAGTCTGCCGATACAGAAGTCTGTGACTTCTTAGTTTCCTAGCGGAAACCTTCTTAGTTTACTAGCGTAAACCACAAAAGTCTGCGACTTCTTGGTTTCTTACAGAAACTTTTTTAAACCTCTGATATATTAGATTCTGTAAGAGGTGGATTTTGTTTTATGAATAAAAAGGCTTATTTTTTTATTATTGATGCGATATTGGCATTAGTTGTATTAGCTATTGGAGTAAGTCTAGTATTAACTTTATCTTATCGAGAGCCTGTTCAGACTCAAACAGAATTTCTAAGTGCAGATTTAATGAATCCATTAGATACAAGAATAAGAGGTGGAATTTCTGGTGAAAAGATGTGTGGTTCTGGTGGAATATATGAACAAATAGGAGTAATTACACATCCAGAAAATACTGTTTTAACACAATTAACAGAATTTTATTATAGGGAAGTTATATTGGGAGAGGGTTCACCTGATCCTATTGATGAATATGCAAAACAATGTGTACAAGATACATTACCTTTAGCAAATATTGAACAATATAATTTTGAGATTGTGATTAATAATCAAACTATTTATCAAAATGCGACTGTAGGGAGACAGAATTCTTCAGTAAAAGTAATAATTCCATCAAGAGAAATTGTTTTTGGTTTTTACAATGACACTTTTTATGGACCATACATGGCAGAGGTGTGGGTATGGCAATGAACAAAAAAGGTTTCTTTTTTACTTTGTTGTCAATTTTATTCATTGCAATATTTATAGTTGTATTTACATCAACACCTGAGATAACTCAAAGACAATATATTGAAGCAGGAAGAATAGAAGCAAATGCTTTGGATTCGTTTACTAAGGATTTTAAATATGTTTTTCTTGAGAATGCAATGCAAGCATCAACAAGAGGAGCATTAAAAGCAATGATTGAATATAATGAAGATCAAGAGGTTGGTTTCGGTGCTTCTTTAGAAGATGATTTTAATTTAATAATGCAAGAATCAGGGTTAGAGGAAATTGTTGAATTAACTGATTTAGCTGCACCTGGTGAAGATATTGAAATGATATTGCAGTTTTGGGGAACACCTTCATTAACAATGAATCTTAATGGTTCAATAGCACCACCTATGAACTTTGGAGGTACAGAATTTGTTATGCAATCAATAGCTTTTCCAAATATAACATATCCTAATTGGGAAGATTATCATCTTGAAACTGTTACACTTTTTATAAGAAAAGCTGGAGTACCTAATGTAAATTTAAACCTTACTCTGTCTGTGTATGAAGCATACCAAGCAATACCTACAGAACATCATTTAATTGCAAGACAGAATATTTTACATGGTGGTTCAAATAATATTGAAGAACTTAATTTTACTTTTCCACAATTAGTTGAATTAGATCCAGCTAAAAACTATTCTCTAGTTTTAGCTGCGCCATATGCAAATATTGGAGAGTATTGGATAAAAGCAGGACTTATAGATGATTATGATTGCACAATTTATGGTAAGGAATGTTCTGCAAAACGTGGGATATTGGGTTTTCCAGGAGAGAAAATTATCTGGCCACTTGATTACACTTTAGGTGAAGAAACAATGGGACCAACTTCTTTTGTAGAATTAATTGGTTCTGTAAATAAATTAGCAAAAGAATATTTCCATACAAAAGTTGAGTTAGAATATGGTGACTTTGAAATTGATCAAGATGGTCCTTGGGAGGTTTCTGTTTCAAATTCATTTAATGTTTCTAATGAAAGAACTTCTTCAAGTATTGAATTATCAACAGATGTTGATGCAGATGTTTCAATTATTGGGTTAATGGATCCATTGCAAAAGATTAATGGAATTGATATTGAAATTTTGCCAGAAAATGAAACAAATGAGACAACAATCTGGACACAAGCATTATTAGAAAAACATTATACTCAGCATACTTTTATTATAAATGAGAATGCACCTGATTTCTTGAATAGGTTAGAAGGTGATGTTTCTTCTAGTTCAAATGGAATTTCTACTTTATTTGCTGGTGATGAGTTTGGAGTCTTGGCAGATCCATTTTATCATACTATTGATTATAAATATGGGTTTGTAGAATGTCAAGCTGCACCAGATGATGATCAATTGCTTTTACTTCTAGGTGTTCTTGAGCCTGATATGTATTTAGATCCAGATACTGCTCTTCTATATCAAATTGAAGATATTCTTGGTTTAAGTACTATGGAACAAACTTGTCCGCCATAACTCCTTTTGTATAGTAAACAAAGTTTATATACATATCTAGTCCTAATCATGCCATGGTGGAGGAAGAAAAGGCTATTTTGAAGACTGATGTAGATGACTTTTTAGAGTTAGTAAAGCGTAAAGGACGAATTTCTCTGCCAGATGCTGCGAAAGACCTAAATGTGCCTTTGGCAACTGTTACAGCATGGACTGATTTCCTAGTCGAGGAAAAGATAATAGGTATTGAATATAAGTTTACAACACCATTTGTTTTTCTTCAACAAGAAGGGGACAAAACAATGGGAATGGCTGGTTTAGGCTTTGATACTAAGGAGCAGTTTTATGAAAAAGCAAGGAAAAGAGGTATTGCAGAGTCTCAAATTAGATTATTATGGTTAAAGTACTTGAATGTTAATAAAGAAGCTATGAAAAAGGTATTTTTTGATAAAGCAAGAGAAAAAGGCATGCCACAAGGCAAGGCTGCATTACTCTGGCAAAAGTATTATTCTTATTTACAAGAAGAAGAGGTTGAATAAAGGGGAAAAAGGGGTTGATTAATCATGGATATTGACGAATTTTTATCTACAGAGGCTGAAAAATCAGAACAAATGTCTGGCAAAGGCCCTAAAGAGGATTTTTACACTGATAGGTCAATTTTTGAACAAATTGATCGAATTAAAGATTTAATAAAACAAAAAGATTTCAAAGAAGCAGAAAGAGTTTACTATGTTGTTAAGGAGAGCTATGCAAATCTTGCACATCAACAAGAACAAGAAAGAAGTAAGATGCATAGAGAGATTACAGCAATAAACAAACAACTTATGGATAATTTAGCAACTTTAAAATCAGAAGTTGATAAACAGTCGGAGATTATTCTTCAATTGCTTACAAGAGCTAAAGAATACATGGCTCAAGGAGATTTGAAAAAAGCAAACTCACTTTATATTGAAATTAGGCAAATCTTTAAAGTTTTGCCAGATGCTTTTGCAGAGAAGAAGATGGCTTTAGAAAATGAAATTCTTACTTTTTATGGTAATTTAGTAAATGAGTTTAATAAAGAAGCTTACAAACATTTGAGAGCAAAAGAATTAGATATTAACAAACATATTAAGGCAGCATTAGATTATGTAAAACAAGGAAAAATCGAGCCTGCAAAAAAAGAATATTCTATTATTAATCAACTTTATACAGAATTACCTGACGGGTTCTTGTATGAGAAAACAATGATTTATAAAAGAATTTTAGAATTATTTAAGTTAGCAGAATCTGGTGCAGCAGGTATTAAAGGAGAAGAATTAGGATTGCCTGCAGCAGAAGTTACATCAAAAGAAATGCCAGAGTTGGGAATCCAAGGTCCTCAAAAATCTGACCAGAAAGCAAAATCTAATTTGCCACCAATTCCAAAACCAAAATCATCTTCTACTCCACCATCATTAGGGGTTGCTTCAAAAAAAGAAGCTGCACCTATTTCTCCACCAAAGAAAGTTGAAGGCGGGGCTGTAAAGAAAGCAAAGGATGAGGTAAAGCCATCAGTTGAAGAGAAGAAAGAGAAAAAGTCTTTCTTAAAAAGAATTTTTCACAAGAAAGATAAGAAGAAAGAAGAAAAGGAAGAGAAAAAAGAAGAATTGAATATAGAGAAAAAGATTTCTGTGAAAAAGAAGATGGCACCTCCTCCACCAGCACCATAAAATGGAAAAAGAGAAAAAACTGTTGGATAAGTATAAGTTAAATGTAAATAATGTTCTTATAGAAGTCCATATTGTTTTTTATCCAGATGATACTGTGCCAAGATATGTTGTTAATATTACTAATATGAGTAAAACAACAAAAATAATTCTTGAGAAAATTAGAGAAGAATTTATCTCAGAAGTTGGTGTAGGTGTTATAGAGCTTTCTGAATCAGGAGGAATAGAATCTATTAAAACAGAATTTAGAAAAGAATTAAATAGACTTCTTAAGAAGTATTTTCCAAATGCTGACGACAAAACAAAAGATATGCTTATTAATTATGTTATTGAACAGAATCTCGGTCTTGGTAATATTGAAATATTATTAAAAGATGATCAAATAGAAGAAATTGTAGTTAATGGAGCAAAAGAACCAATTTGGATTTACCATAAGAAGTTTGCTTGGTTAAAAACAAATATAATTATTCCAAATGAAGATCGTATTAGACATTTCTCAACAATGATTGGAAGAGATGTAAATAAAGAGATTACAATCTTAAGTCCTTTAATGGACGCACATTTATTAACAGGAGACAGAGTAAATGCAACACTTTCTCCAGTGTCTTCTTTTGGAAATACAATTACAATCAGAAAGTTTGCAAAAGATCCATGGACAATAGCTTCTTTTTTAAAAAATAAAACAATAGATTATGATACAGCAGCATTAGTATGGCTTTGTATACAACATGAATTATCTGTTTTAATAGCTGGAGGAACAGGTTCTGGTAAAACATCCATGCTTAATGTATTAGCAAGTTTTATGCCACCTAATCAAAGAATTATTAGTATTGAAGATACCCGAGAGTTACAATTACCAGATACACTTCATTGGCTTGCTATGGCTACAAGACTTCCTAATCCTGAGGGTAAAGGCGGAGTTACAATGTTAGATTTGATTGTTAATTCCTTACGTATGAGACCAGATAGAATAATTATGGGAGAAATTAGAAGGCAAAAAGAAGCAGAAACTATGTTTGAAGCTGTGCATACTGGTCATAGTTGTTATGGTACTTTCCACGCAAATGATGCATCAGAGACAGTAACAAGATTAACAAATCCACCAATTAGTCTTCCTAAGTTAGTCTTACCTGCTGTATCAGCTATTCTTGTACAAAATAGAAATAGAAGAACAAATCAAAGAAGAACATTACAATTTGCAGAAATTTTGCCAGATGGTAATTTGAATATTGTTTATCAATATAATCCTTTGAAGGATAAAATGATGAAAAAGAATAATTTGAAAATTGTTAATAAAACCCTTGAAATATTTACTGGTATGACTGATAAAGATATTACAAAAGATCTTACAGAGAAAAAGAAAATCCTTAAATGGATTGTTGATAATGATATATCAAACTTAAATGATATTGGTTTATTAATGTCTAAGTATTATCGAGGAGAATTGAAAATCTAGTTTTAATTAGGTGATTGCTATTGCAGACATTGTCAGACAAATTGCACAAAGATTTCCCAAGTTGAAAGAGGAATTAAGAACCGCTCATATAAAGTTAAGACCAGATATTTTTGTTAAAAAAACATTACAACTTTCTTTTATGTTTTCAATTGGAGTAGCAGTGTTCTTGTTTTTTATATTTTCAATTGCTAATATTTCTATGTTGTTAATACTTCCAGTTACTTTAGTTTCTGCTCTTGGTTTGTTTATGTTGTTTATTAATGCACCTAAGCAAAGAATATCTAAAAGAAGAAGAGAACTTGATAGAGAAGTGCTTTTTGCTGGTAGGTTTTTGTTAGTTAAAATTCATGCTGGTCGTCCTTTATTAAATGCTTTAATGGAAGGGGCAAGTAGTTTTGGTGTTGCTTCAAAATATTTTAAAGAAATTGTTGATGATATTAATATGGGTACACCAATAGAACAAGCATTAGATAATGCTGTTAAATATTCACCTTCTCCTAAATTCAGGAGGATATTATTTCAAATAAATAGTGCAATTAAAGTTGGTATTGATGTTAGTATTCCTTTAGAAAGTGTTTTAGAGGAAATTACACATGAACAAATGTCAGAAATACAACGTTATGGTAAAAAACTTAATTCATTAGCATTATTTTATATGTTGTTGGCAATTGTAATGCCTTCTTTAGGTATGGCAATGCTTGTTGTTATTGGAGGATTACTCGGTTTACCTATAGGAAGAAATGTTTTCTTTATTATAATTTTATTCCTTATGGTACTACAATTTATTTTTATAACTTTATTCAAAGCAATAAGGTTGAGTGTTAATATTTGAGGTAGAGAAATGAAAATAGTATTTATTCATGAATTTGGAAAGGCATTTATACCTAAAAGATTGAGGCCTGGATTGAGGTCTTATTTGCTTAAAGCAGGTATTGTAGAAGTACCTTACGGAGCTTTTGGTATATTGTTTTATTTAGCTTATTTATTTACTTTCCTGACTTACTTTTTTTATTTCTGGGGTTTTATCTCTAGTAAACCAGGTTTTTTAGTGTTTATTTATGCATTTTTAATTTGGGTTGTAGTTCCTCTAAGTTTTATTGCTTTGTTTATGTTGTTAATGTACTTGTATTTAGATATTAAGATCTTTAATCGTACTAGAAAAATGGAAGAAGTATTACCAGACTTTTTACAAGAAGTATCTACAAATCTAAAAGGTGGTTTGTCTTTTGAAAAAGCACTTTGGATGTCTATCAAGCCACGATTTGGAATATTAGCAAATGAAATAGCTATTGCAGCTAAGAAAGTAATGACAGGAGGAGATGTTGACGTAGCTTTATCAGAGTTTGCAAATAAATATGATTCTCCTCAATTAAAAAGATCAATTAATTTAATAGTTGGTGAAATAGCTGCAGGTGGAAAAATTGCTGGTATAATGGACAAAGTTGTTCAAAACTTGAAAAGAACAAAAGCATTAAAAGATGAATTAACAGCATCAGTTATTTCTTATATGATATTTATTGCAATAATTGTGATATTTATATCACCTCTTTTATTTGCATTGTCTTTTAATTTATTAGTTGTAATACAAAAAGTAACTACTTTATTAGCTACATCTACTAGTCAAACAGGTGCTGGTGCAACTTCTATGCTTGGAAAACTTACTGATGTATCTTTGAATAAAACTGAGTTTGTTTGGTTTTCACATATTGCAATTGGTGTAGTTGCATTCTTTTCTTCAATAATTGTTTCTATAATTGAGAAAGGAAATATTCGAGGAGGGGTAAAGTACATTCCGATATTCTTGATATCTTCTCAAGTATTTTATATGATATGTTTGAATATCTTGACTGCATTATTCGGAAACATGATACAAATTTAGATCTTAATTGTATATAGCATCTTCAAAACTCTTCATGTTCTATTTTAAGAGCTATGTCCCAGTGAATTGCGAGTGAGCTCGTGAACTCGCTCACAGGTCAGTGGGGCAACCCCCCATAACGCTTACACTAGTTTGTCGAGAGAGTTTTGACTGCAATGATGCTATATTAGATTGTGAATATTTCTTTTTTATAATGTGCAATAGCTAATGCAATCAACATAATTGCTCCAGAAACAGCTAATGGAATTCCATAGCCTAAGGATGTTCCTATTGGTGCGAAGATTAGTGAACCTACAAACCTGCCAAAGATCATTACAGTAAACATTATTGCAGAGAGTCCTCCAATTCTTGCTCTTGGAAATAATTTGTAAATTGAAACCATTACAAATATTATTAAGAATGCATCACCAATTTCGTGAATTATTCTGAAAAGAAATGCACTAGTTAGGTAAGGGTATGAAAGCCCAATGTGCCCAATACCTGAGAGAATTAATCCAGAATATAATGCAGTTCTTGGTTTTAGTTTTTTATCTAAATTATTTCCAACTAAATATTGTCCAATTCCTAAGAAAATAATAGGAATACCAATAAAAATACCTGCACCTGTAGTTGTTAGACCAATTGTTTTTGTAAGATATAATGAATAAACAGATTGTTCTGCACCCCAATGTAATGTAAATAAGAAAACAATTATTACGAAAAAGAACACTTTAGTTTTGTATAAATCTGTTTTATATTTCTCAATATTACTTTTGTATGTTTTGTTTTTTGTAATAAAATATCCTATTGGTGTTATTATTAAGAAAGCTATGGCGCTTATTTTAAATATTGTTGTAAATGAAATTATGTCTAATAAAATTCCACCTAATAGAAAACCAAAAGCAGATCCAATTGTAGTAATTAAATAATAAGTTCCTATTGAAGTCCCAGATCTTTTTTGATCTAATGTTTTATAGATTAATGCTGGGACAGGAATATCAATTAAGTTTGATCCAATGCCACCTAGGAAAAAAATTAGGACTAGTAAAATGAAATTATTTGTTAAAGTAATTAGGAAGTAAAATAATGTAGAGATTAAGAATCCAGCAATTATAATATTCTTAATTGGTGTTCTATCACTTAATATTCCTATAAAAAAAGATGCAAATAAAGCAGTGATTGCGAATAAGCCAATTAATGCTCCAATTTCAAATCCATTCAATCCAATGTTTAGGAGGTATATTGGAATATAGAAGAATGTCAGACACTGGAAAAAGTATCTAATGCCCATAAGGCTGCTTGGAAGTAGTATTTGCTTCATATATATGTTAGTTTATATTGGATATATAAGGGTTTTGGTGAGGTAAGGTTTATATATTCAAGCCTATTCCTAGCTGTAGGAGGGGTGTATGGGTGCTTGAATGGGTTTAGAAACAATTATAACTTTATCTGCAATTGGAATAGGTTCTGTTTTAGGAGGCGGGATCAGTTATTTAACAGCTAGATATAGCTCTGAAGATATTGATATTAATGTGTATAAAACTGCATATAGGAAACTTCAAGAAGATGAAGAAAATACATATGATAGATATGGCTTGAAAGTAAATGGAACTCCTTCTATAAATAAATATCTTCCTTTGGGAAGAAAGATGAGAGCATCAGGTATAATTACTCTCCTCTCTTTAGGTTATTGTGCTTTAGCAGGAATTGCATCAACTATTTTAACTCAAAGTACAGAAAATGCAAAAATGACTGGACTTTCATCTTCATTTTTTACTTTTCTTAGTTCAATGGCTTTTGAATCAGTAGGTAGAAAAGCAAGAGAAATTGATTATCTTAAAGAACAGCTTAAAGTTTTAGAAGGACATTATAATGATTGTTTAACTACAGAATATGAAACATTAAAACAAGACCTCAGTATTTATGCAAATGCTTTAAGAAAAAAACATAATAATTATGCTAAACCAGTTATTTTATTTACTCAGAAAGTTAAACAATTAGAAGGAGAACAAATAGAAGATGCAGGAGCAGGTGTTGAAGCTACAGGTGTTCAATATTTAAGATCTGTTCCTGATAGACATGCATCTCCAGAATAGGTTTTTGAAATGGAATTAGAACAAATAATCGGGGGAACTTTAGTTGCTGCAGTTGGGTTTATACCTGGATCAATATATGATAACTTTGTTTTTCCTTGGTTAGAAAGAAAGGAACATGAATTAGATATAGAAGGGGAAGATTCAACACCTGTATCTTTTATTAATACAAGCTTAAGATATTTAGCTCCAGTTATTCTTTCTACTTATGCTGCATCAAAGGCATATGAAGCAACACATAGTATTTCTACTGCTTTAGTTACAGGAATTGGATTGGGAGCAGGTTTGTTATTGGGAGAATATGTAAATAAAACAAAAAGAGATAATGTTGAGTTAACAGATGGTGAAATTGCAATACTTGATGTTAATCTTAAAGACTTAAGACATGCTGCAGTTTATGAATCTATTGGTGATTATCAAAGAGTAGAAAGAGAACTTCTTAAACATGCTAGGGATTTAAGTAAAAGAAAAAAGAGCCTGACTCCTTATTCTATTATTGGGCAACAAATAGAATCTATTCAACTTGAAACAGATAAACCAAGGGTTCTTAATAGTTTTTTAGAAAGGAGGGGAGTAGACTATGCTAGTGTTCTTTATGAAGACAGTAATGGAAGAATAAACATATTATCTCAAGAAAATGAGCCACCAAAGTATTTTGATAGTGTTGCAATTGTTTTTGATGGAAATGAAGCCCATCTCTATACTTTTGATTACACAGAAGATCCTAGGTTTGGACTTACTGTATCTTTGGATCCTGATGCATACGAATTTGAGCAAAGGGCAAGTCTTTCATCTGAATATGCTCAGGATGTTGCTATTGCAATTGATGCACATGGTAAAGATAGAAATATTGTTTTAGTTAATTGTTCAATTTCTAGATTATCTGATAAAGTAGATTCAGCTGAAAATATTTGTAGACAACTAGCTGAGAGAAAATTAAGGGCCCCTGTTATAAATTAATTCTTTGTAAAGAAAATATGGTTGAGAAGGTTTTATGGTAAGTGATTAATTAAGTGCTAATGCTGCTTCTACATTATTCCAAGGATTTAATTCATTGTTTTGTTCTAGAACAAGTTTTGAAACTCCACCTGCTTTTTGAGAAATATAAAGTATGCTTCCATCTGATGAGAATTTAAATCCATAAATGCTTCCTTTTCTAGCCAAACCATTTTCAAATCTTTGCCAAGTATCTCCACCATCATAAGTTACATAAACATCGCCTGCATATGAACCTAAGAATAACATATCTGGATCAGAAGGATTCATTTCTAATTTATAGAATGCATCTTCAAATCCAACACCAAATGTTATTGATTTTCCAAAGACAACTCCATTTGTTTTTTCATGCCAAGTATCTCCACCATCTTCTGATTTAAAGACCCCTCCAGGAGAAGCTACTGTATAAATAATATCAGAATTACTATGATCAACTACTATGTCAGAAACAACACAGTCATCTTCGGTTATTTCTACTGGTTTAAAATCATGTTCTCCAAGTTCATCTGGGTCTTCTATATTTAATTCATACATTGTTGGTTGTCCGTCTGTTGAAACATAAAGATTTCTTCCTTCGTTGTCAATAAATAAACCATAAATATTATCATTATCTAATCCATCAACCATGTATAAGGGCATCCAAGTTCCTGCAGCATTATCAGATCTATAAATTCCTTTTCCAAATGTTCCTAAGAATAACTCATTAGGATTAATTGGATTAATAACTAAACTATAATATCCTTGTTTTTCAGGGTCAGGAACTTCAAAGCTTGGCATTGCAAAATTAGCTTCACCCCATGAATTTCCAGCATCTGTTGACTTGAAAACACCACCTGGATAAGCAGTTGCATATAATGTATTTGCATTAGTTGGA
>CAZKVI010000020.1:0-28998 GCA_964556185.1 uncultured Methanosarcinales archaeon | reverse complement strand
GGCCTGTTATTTGTAATGCAGATGCTATTTCTCTTGCTGCTTTTTTTACTCTTCTAATTGTTTCTTGGTATAATTTTTGTGCTGGTAAAACCATTGTAGCATCGCCGCTGTGTACACCAGCGTTTTCTACATGTTCTGTTATTGCCCAAATCACTAATCCACCTTTATTAGCAACAGCATCAATCTCAATTTCTTTTGCTCCTTCGATAAATTTACTCATAACAACTGGAAATTCCCCACTAATTTCAGTTGCTTTATTTAGATATTTCTCTAAGTTCTCGTCGTCAAATACAACTGTCATAGCTGCTCCGCTTAAGACATAGCTTGGTCTTATTAAGACTGGGTAGTTTACTTTATTTGCAAAGATTTTCGCTTCTTCTAGAGATGTTAGTTCTTTCCATTCTGGTTGATCTATCCTTAAGTCATCTAATAATTTTGAGAATTTATGCCTGTCTTCAGCATTATCAATATTTTCAGGAGAAGTTCCAAGAATTTTAACACCTTGGCCATGTAAGGGCATTGCTAAATTATTTGGAATTTGTCCACCCATTGAAATTATTACGCCACTTGGATTTTCAAATTCATAAATATCCATTACTCTTTCAAAGCTTATTTCATCAAAGTATAATTTATCACACATATCATAATCTGTTGAAACTGTTTCCGGGTTATAATTAATCATAATAGTATTATTGCCAGCTGCTTTTGCTGTTAATACACTATTAACACAGCACCAATCAAATTCAACACTTGAACCAATTCTATATGCACCAGAACCAAGAACAATTACTCCATTTTCACTTGGTAAAACATCATTTTCAGTTCCATTATAAGTTATGTACAAATAGTTTGTTTTTGCAGGGAATTCGCCTGCTAAAGTGTCTATTTGTTTTATTGAAGGTAAGATAAAGTGTTGTTTTCTTAGATTTCTTATTTGGATTTCATTTGTGTTTTTTATTTTTGCAATTTGATAATCAGAAAACCCAAGTTGTTTAGCTCTTTTTAATAAATCAGGATTTAATTCATTTTCTTGCATTTGTTTTTCACAATCAATAATATTTTTTATTTTGTATAGGAAGAATTTGTCAATCCCGCTTAATTCAAATATTTGATCAACACTAATATTTTGTTTTAATGCGTCTGCAACAGCAAAAACTCTTTTGTCAGTAGGATTTTTAATTTCTTCTTGAAGGTTTTCAATTTTTAATGTGTTTTGTACAATACCATTAACACCAATATTAATCATTCTTAGTGCTTTTTGTAATGCTTCTTCGAATTTCCTACCTATACTCATTACTTCTCCTACACTTTTCATTTCACTTCCAATTCTTTTGTCAACTTCTTTGAATTTTTGTAAGTCCCATCTAGGAACTTTTATAACAACATAATCTAGTGCTGGTTCAAAGCATGCTTTAGTTACTTGTGTAACAGAATTTTTAATATCTGGTAATCCATACCCTAAACCAAGTTTTGCTGCAACAAAAGCTAATGGATAACCTGTTGCTTTGCTTGCTAAAGCAGAACTTCTTGATAATCTTGCATTGACTTCAATAACTCTATAATCTTCAGATTGTGGATCTAATGCATATTGAATATTACATTCTCCAATAATTCCAAGGTGTTTTATTGTTTTGATTGCGATTTCTCTTAATTTATGATATTCTCTGTTTGTTAATGTTTGTGAAGGTGCTACTACGATACTTTCTCCTGTGTGGATTCCCATTGGATCAAAGTTTTCCATATTACAAACAGTAATACAATTGTCAAATTTATCTCTAACAACTTCGTATTCAATTTCTTTCCAACCACCTAGATATTCTTCAATTAAAACTTGCGGTGATGAAGCAAATGCTTTTTTTGCTAATTCATCAAGTTCTTCTCTTGTTCTTGCAACACCGCTTCCTTTTCCACCTAATGCAAATGCTGCCCTAAGCATAATTGGATAGCCAATTTTATCAGCTGCTTCTAATGCTTCTTGTGTTGTGTTAACTGCAAAGCTTTTTGCTGTTTTAACATTAATCTCATTTAGTTTTTTGATAAATAAATCCCTGTCTTCTGTTTCTCTAATTGTTTTTACAGGAGTACCTAAAACTTGAACATTAAATCTTGCGAGGATTCCTTTTTCCTCGAGATCAAGACCACAATTAAGTGCAGTTTGTCCACCAAAACTCAAAAAAATCCCATCTGGTCTTTCTTTTTCAATGATCTTTGTAACAAAATGTGTATCAACTGGAAGAAAATATGTTTTATCTGCAATACCTTCATTAGTTTGATATGTTGCAATGTTCGGGTTTATCAGTATTGTTTCTATTCCTTCTTCTCTTAGTGCTTTTAAGCATTGAGAACCGGAGTAGTCGAATTGGCGCCTTTAGAAGGTCTCGCCCGCTTCTCCGATCTTCACTTTGCTTAGATTAGGAACCTAATCTAATGTGCACCGCTTCCAAGCACCAAGATCTTTTTCATTTCTTTTATCACATTTGTTTGCCTCCTTTAACATTTCTTCAGTTATTCTCTTTCGAGTTTTTAATCCTTTATTGAATTTAATGTGTCTATCTCCATGTAATATGAATAAATCATATTTGTAGATTTTAAGTAATTCTTCTTGTCTATAAGCAGTTATTTCTCTATTCTTAACATTTAATTTAGCGTTAATATTTAACTTTCTTAAAGCATTCATGTATAAATTTCCTTCTTCTTCATTTTCTATTCTAATTTGCATATGGCTAAGTTTACCTTTACTATAAACAGGACAACCATCAGCAGCCAGAACTCCCTGAATAAACCATTGAGCATAATTTTTATCTTCTTTTACTAGTGATTTAGTCAAGTCTAAGAGTTTAAACCAAACTTCTCTGAAGACAGAAGAAGGAAGATATATTTGAGCACACCCTTTTTTAGCTTTTGGATTTCCCTCACGAAAAAATGTTTTAACAAAATTTTCTTTGGGGATTCTTGTTATTTTACTCCAATAATCTACAAGTTTCTTTTCAAATCTTTCATTCTTTGTTTTATTTGTATATGAAACTTTGCACCTCCACTTATTTCTATGGATTGAGAAATATCTCTGGAAAAAAGTTAGGAATTTATTCACAATAAATCTATCGGAATTAACAAACTCAATTCTTCTATAATGGCCTTTAGTTCCTTCACCTTGAAATAACCCCAAACATTGTATTAAGTCTTCTGAAATATCAAGATGTCTTGGAATTTTGTCACATACATATGCCCTTCCACAATTCATCAAAATAGATGTTTTGTCTAAGGGATTTAAAGTAAACTGAATTTTTTTATTAATTCTATTTCTTAAAAGTCTAAATACATTAATTTCTTTATTAGTTACAATATCTTTACAGATTTGATTCTTTTTACTTTCTACTCTTCCTACAAACTCCACAATTTCTTTATTATATCTAGTAGATTTAATTAATTTGTGAGGAACATAGAATGTAAAACCATTTTCTTGTTTGCCTTTGTAATCTATTTCCATTATTTTTGATATAAATAAAATGTTTCCTTTCTTAAGAATTAGAAAATCTTTATCTTTTAATTTGTGTTTTCTTATAAATCTTAAAGGGAAATAAGCAGGACTATATCCTTCTCCTCCACGACAACTTTTACTTACTTTTATATAAAACTTATTGTTACTAATTATTTTATTCTCTTTTTTGAATAAATTAACTCTATGTCTTTTTCTTTTGATACTACTTGCTGTGAATCTAGTCTTAAATTTATTAATCATAATGTTTGCTATTTCAGAATCTGGAAGTTCTTGTAAAGATAGTTTTCTAAGTTCTTCTAAATATTCTTTAGTCCAATCTATTCTTTTACAGTCGAAATTTTTATTTAATTCTTGTTTTTTGTTCATAAAATTATAACCTCTTTTGGAATGAAAAACAAAAGAATTATTATAAAATTGAGTTTGATAAGTATTTTGAATTAAGAAGTGATTGTTTATAAAACTTTTGTCGTCGTGATTAAAAGTTTTTATCATTGCCGACTTCCTCTTTCTTTTCTAGTGCTTTAACAAACATATCAAAAATAAATCCAGTGTCTTCTGGACCAGCTTGACCCTCAGGATGAAATTGCGCCCCGGCAAATAACCCATTCTCATGAATTATTCCTTCATTTGTATTGTCATTTGCATTTCTAAACCAAGGTTTCCATGCTTCTGGTAATTTGGTTTCGTCGACTGCAAAACCATGATTTTGTGAAGTAATAAAGCATTTTTTAGTTCCAACTTCTTGGCAAGGTTGATTTTGTGCTCTATGACCATATTTCATTTTAAATGTGTCTGCACCTGCTGCTAATGCTAGCAATTGATGGCCTAAACATATTCCAAAGATTGGAATGTTTTTCTCTATTGCTTTTTTTAGATTGTTTATTGTTGGAGTGCACATTTTTGGGTCTCCTGGACCATTTGATAAGAAGATTCCATCAAATTGTAAATGAAAGAAATCATAATCCCATGGAACCCTAATAACTTTCAAACCTTTTTTTATTAAAGAACGGATAATGTTATTTTTTACACCACAATCAATTAAAATAATTGTTTTATCTCCTTGTCCATACTCTTTTACTTCTTTTGTGCTAACTTCTGCAACAAGGTTTTTCTTATTTGGATCTTCAATAGCAACTTCTCCACAATCTTCTACAATAATTTTACCAAGCATTACACCTTTTTCTCTGATTTTTTTTGTTAATGCTCTTGTGTCTATTCCATAAATTCCAGGGATGCTTTGTTCATTAAGCCAATCCCCTAAAGAAGCACTTGCATTCCAATGATTGAATTCTTTAGAATAATCAGAGATAATTACACCTCTAATGTGTATGTTTTCAGATTCAAAATTTTCTGATAGATTAGTTTCATTATCTGGTTGGTTTTTAGGTACTCCATAATTTCCAACTAAAGGATATGTAAGTACAAGAATTTGGCCCCTGTAGGATGCATCTGTCATGGATTCAGGATAACCAACCATACCTGTATTGAATACAACTTCTCCTGATATGCTTTTATCAGCTCCAAATGAATATCCATCGTAGAAAGAACCATCTTCTAGGACCAGTTTTGCTTTTTTCATCCTAGAATACATGGGATCTTACTATTGTTTAAAAACCTTGTTGTTTTATTCTTACATATTGATGCGATTGTTGTTATCTACTAATAGTACGAAAAGTTTTAATACTTACCTTAGCCTTATGAGTTTCACAGGGGGTACTATATGGTATTTGGATTATTCGGGAAAAAGAAGCCAAAACAAGCTATGTCTGAGCCACCAAAACCTGAGCCAGGCATGAAGCTAGAATTTCCTTCTCCAGAGGATTTTGGCCATAAAGAAGAAGAGCATGAACTTAGTTCTGAGAATGTTGGTATGGAACCAACTGTTCCAAGAGAAGCTGATGTAGCTGCACCTCCTTTACCTAAAGAACTTAAAGCAGGCGAAACACCAGAATTTCCTTTGCCACCAATGGATACAGGTGGTTTGGCAGAGAATGAAGCCAAATTAAATCTTTCTAAACCAAAAAAAGATATTGATAATGAATTTGTTGAAGATGAAGGTTTACAATCAATGCATCCTTCTGAGTTAAGACATATGCCAACAGCAGAAAAACATGAAGTTCCAGAAACTTATGTAGAAAAAGAACAAAGCACTGGTAAGGTTTCAATGCCAATGCCAGAACCAAAACTAGCTCAGAAATTACCAGATATGGAAGAACATAATATTCCAAGGGTTGCAACACCTGTGCAAGAATTAAGAAGACCATTTGAACATATGGAATTGACAGAAGAAAATAGCCTTCCTATTTCTGATGAACCAACAAGAGTAGTTCCAAGACAAGTGGAAGAAGAATCTGTTGAAGAATTTGCACCTGTTGCGCCTGTTATGGAACCAAATATAGAAAAATTAAAACCAATTGAAACAAGTCCTTTTGTTTTAATGTCTAGTTTAAAAGCAATAGTTAATGCAGGAAATGGTATTAAAGAAGACACTCAACTTAGTGATGATATTTGTTTTAGATTAAATGAAGTAAATAAGGATGAACTTGAAAAATTAGAACTTTGGGTAGAAAATTTAGAAAGTATAGAGAAGAATTTACAAATAATTGACAATCGATTATTTTCATAAGGAGGATAAAAATGGAAAAAGAAGTTTTTGTGAAACTTGATTCATACAATGAAGCATTGGGTTTAGTAGATACAATGAAAACAAAACTAGATAAAGCTAAATTGACATTAGAAAAAGTTAAGAAGCTTAAAGAAAGTGAAGACACTGAAATTCAACTATGGCAAGAAAATTTAGCAGCTGTAGAAGAAAAGATTAATTTCATTGATAATACACTTGTTGACCCAGAATTGTAGGTGAAAAATGCAAGGAGAATATTTTATGAAGATTGATGAACCTTTGCGAGTACGTAAAGCGCTTTTAGAATCAGATAAAATGATTATTGATTCATTTAAGCATTTTGAATCTTATAAAAGAATGAAAGAACAAAAGCTTGCATTAATGCAAGAACTAAAAGCAATGTTGTTAGATTTAAATCAAGATAATAAACAATTGCAGCAAATGTTGCCAGCAGTTAAAATAAAACATTCTAAAAAGAAGTCAATATCTAAAAAAGCAGCAGAAGTACATGAACATGTGCATTTTGCAGAACTTGAAGATATTGAGAAACAGATTTCTGATATTGAAGGCCAATTAAAAGACATGTAATCAAGTAACTTTTTATATGGTTGATAGTTTTCTTGTGATTGTTATCTTGTTTTGAGGGGATGCCGGAGTGGCCAAACGGGACAGTTTGTTTGGTATCCTTGGTACTAAATGAGTCCATACTCAAGTTATTGAGTGATGAGGTCTTCACAAAAGATCGATGAAATACTCGTATGAGCCATCTGTTGGCTTAGTGCCTACTAGGGTTCAAATCCCTATCCCCTCATTTTAACTATACTTCATGTTTCTATGCGTAGTATCGAACGTAGTGAGATACTACAAAGCAGGGTATCGGGATGCAATCCTGATGTGGGAATCCCTTCCCCCACACCTTTTCCTTTTATTCTAAGAAAGGCTTAAATAGTCTATTTTACTTCTTTCTTATTATGGAACCAATATATGCTATTGTACATGAATCAAGTTTATATATGAATGAGCCTGAATATCCTGGGTTGAGAAGAGTTGTAGCTGAATTATTAAGGATAAAAGCAGATAGACGTGATTGTGTTTCAGTATCTGACCTTGGAGAAGTCCCTTTTGGATTGGATGTAAGAAGACCAATTAAGCTTTGTGGTGCTTATTTTAGTGGAGATCCTGTTTTGCCTATGTGTGCAGATATGTATGAAAAGTTTTTAAGAGATCTTGGTTGTGATGTTGAAATACATATGAAAGGAACCTTGATGAGTGATACACCTGTTAGTATGCCATATGAGAGAAGAACTACTCTTTTCGAGCAAGCATTGTAATTCTACATAACTTTTATATATGATATCGGCTTCCACTTTTATATACAAGGGGGTATGAGAAATGAAATTAACTTTAGCTGATCCAAAATATTTGAAAGATAGTATTTCCATTATTTCAGAGCTTGTTACAGAAGCAAGATTTAAAGTCAATGCAAATGGTCTAGAGCTTGTTGCTATGGACCCAGCGAACGTGGCAATGGTTGTATTTAACCTATTATCCAGTTCTTTTGTAGAATATGAAGTGCCACAAGAGACTAGTTTGGCTGTAAATCTAAGCAATATGAAGCAAGTTTTGAGAAGAGCAAAGCCAAATGATTCTGTTACATTAGAAATGGCAGAAAACAAATTGAAAATCACATTGAAAAGTAATACAACAAGGACCTTTTCATTACCAATCTTAGATTTTGAAGAAAAAGAACAAAAGGTTCCTGACTTAGAATTTCCATTATCAGTTACAACATCTACTGAAACATTATCAGAAGCTATTGAAGATGCAGATATTGTTGGAGAAAGCGTAACTCTTACAGCTGAGCAAGGAAAATTTACAGTTTCAGCAGAAGGAGATATGTCTAGAGCTAATATTGAAATACCTTCAAATGATTTTACAAAGATTGAAGCAGGTATTGATAAAATAAAAGCGAAATATTCAATCGAGTATTTGAAAAAGATGATTTCAGCAGGAAAATTAGCTTCAGAAGTTTCTGTAAGATTTAACAAAGATTATCCATTAAAATTAGAGTATAAAGCAGTGGATAAATTAATGTTGAGTTTTATCTTAGCTCCAAGAGTTGAGAATGATTAATTTCTTTCTTACTTCTTTTTGTTTAATTTCCATTAACTCGGATATACTGCCCGCAATTACTACCAATTTGGTTTTCTTCGAGTTCACCAATACTGATAATTACTTCAAAATTATGCTTTCTGAAGCCTTCTACTAGGTTGTTTATAGAATTAGGATTGTCTGGATCTAATGCAGAGTCTAGTGCGTTTTTCTCGACGTTATTTGTTGGATTTAATGGAGTGATTTTAATCAAAAATTTATCTGGATTAAAATATTTTGCAATTACATCTGGGGAGACAGGAAATTGTTTTGATATTGCAAAGTTTAAAGTTATTTTTCTGTCTCCTTGTTTGTAGAATTTATCTCCATATGCTGCAATTTGTTCAAAATTCCATTTATCTATTGGAATTAATTTATTTCTAAGGTCTTCATCTGTACAATGAATAGAGAATTGCAATTGAAAATTTCCATTTGTAAATTGGTTGTTTTTAATTTCTATAAGCTTGGTGAAGAATTCATCTTGGTCTTGTGGGGCAATTGTAGAAACACAAGGAATCAATCTTTTCATTTTGTATTTTGTAGGGAGTTCTTTCAAAACTTCTAAAACATCTAGGTTAAAAGCAGGTTCACCCATTCTAGCGAATTGTATTTTGAATTTCTCAGCAGGAATTTCACCAGATGGATATCTTTTGCTAACAATATGGTCAATTTGTGCTAACATTGCTTGTTTTGAAATCTTACCTTGGTATTTCCAGCCAGCATCACACATTAAACATTGAACAGGGCAGCCATATAAACAAGATATCATTAATACCCATTTCTCGTCGATAGATAAAGGTGGTTGTAATGACTCAGCAAACTCTATTGGCGGTTTTCCCTCTTCTAGTTTTGCAATATAGACCTTGGCCAGATTATCTCTTCCTTTTTCTTCAATAAGTTGTAGTTCTGCCATTTTTCACTTCTTTTTTAGTAATTTTGATATTCGCATTGCCTGTAATAATCCATCTCCTGTTGCAATGTGAATTTGCCTGAATTTGCCATAGCCAACATCACCAATAAAAAACAATTCATGTTTCTTTTTATGAATTTTAATTCTAGGCACTAGTGGTTTTCTACCTGTAGCGATCATAATATAATCTGTTGTTAGGGTTTTGTCTTTTGTAATTACTTCAATTCTGTTTTTGTTGTTTGTTTGTTTTATTTTTTTTACTACACAGCCTTGCCTTAATGTTATGTTTTTATGTTTTTCTACTCTTTGCTTTAATAAATCTAGGCACCTTAGTTTTTTAGTTAAAATAGTAATTTTGTGTTTTTTAGCTAAATTTAAGGCATAATCAAATGTAGCATCTCCACTGCCAATTATAATAAATTCTTTTTTGCCTTTGATTTTCGGAAGGTCTGCAATTTCATAGAATATTTTGTTTTTTAAATTGCCTTCACAAGGTATTTTAGCTTTTTTAGGTGTTGTACCTGTAGCAATGATTAATGTTTTAGAGAGAAGTTTGGTTTGGTTTGTTGTAATTTGGAATAGTCTTCCTTTTTCATCTATTTTGGTGACTTCTTGTTTTTGTGTTTTTATTTTGTGTTTTTTTAGTTGTTTTTTGAACAATTTTACAAGCTCTTTTCCAGATAGTGGTTTTGGAAAACCCATATAATTTTCAATTAAATTAGCATTTCTTGCTAGGCCACCTATTTTGTTTTTTTCAATAAGAAGAATATTGTGGCCAGATCTATGTAATTGAATACTTGCAGCAATGCCTGATGGGCCAGCCCCTATAATAATGCAGTCGTAAATACATTTCTCTTCACTTTTCATTAGAAAATGCCTCTAGAATTTCTTTTGTTGTTCTTAAGTATGCAAAACCATGACCAAGCGTTCTTAAACTAGATAAATGTAGTTCTTCATTTGATGAAGCAGTGGCATCAATAACAATATGTGGTTGGAAATTGCATAAAAAAGCTCCTCTTGTAATTACATCACAGCAAAGATCTGTTGCAACACCTGTTATTATTATGTTTTTGATGTTGTTGTTTTTGAGAAACCCTCTTAGTTCTTTGTTATGGAAAGCACCATAACTTTTTTTTGAGATCACTAATTCATTTTCTTTTGGTTTTAGTAATGGAATAATTTTTGCTCTGGCTTGGCCTTCATAAACAATATCTTTCCACCATTTGCCCATTATTCCAGTATCTTGATCTTTTTTGGCTGCGAACTTTGTGAAGATAATAGGTTGATTATTTGCTCTGTATATCTCAATAAGTTCTGCAATGTTTTCAATAATTGCATCAGAGGAAGGAATATGGGCATGGGAATCATTATCAATAAAGTAATGTTGCATATCTACTATAATTAATGCAGAATTGGCTTTTGAGAATGGATGATCTCTGGAATACTCACTTAGTTTTTCTTTCCATAAATCTACTTTAAATTCCTTGTTTTCATTAGTTAGATAGAGTTCCTTTACCACCATATCTAATTGGAGATTTTGTTCCTTATATATGTTTTATGCTCTGCTTCAAAAACACATATAAATAAGACTCTTTCCTATTTTGTTTAATTAGAATGAATTAGAGGGATACAATGTTTGATGATAATGCAAAAAAAGTGTTTAATGAAGTTGTGGCTAGTTTAAGAGAACAAGGCCTTTACAAAGAAGAGAGAATAATCTTCTCACCGCAAGGTTCACATATTAATGTTAAAGATGGAGAAGTCTTAAATTTCTGTGCAAATAATTACTTGGGGTTATCTTCACATCCAAGTATTTTAAGTGCAGCAATTGAAGGGGTAAATAAATATGGTTATGGTATGAGTTCTGTTCGGTTTATCTGCGGAACTCAAGATATTCATAAAGCTCTGGAGAGCAATGTTTCAAAGTTTTTAAGTACAGAAGATACAATACTTTATACTTCTTGTTTTGATGCAAATACTGGTTTTTTTGAGAGTTTTCTAGGAGAAGAAGATGCAATTATTAGTGATCAATTAAATCATGCAAGTATTATTGATGGGGTAAGGCTTTGTAAAAAAGCAGAGAGAAAGATTTACAAACATAATAATATGGAAGAGCTTGAAATTGCTTTAAAGGAAACACAAGATAAGAGATTTAGAGTTATTGCAACTGATGGTGTTTTTAGTATGTTAGGGGATTTAGCTAATTTGCCAAAGATTTGTGAGTTGGCAGAAAAATACAATGCTTTGGTATTTGTTGACGATAGCCATGCAACTGGTTTTGTCGGAAAAACAGGCAGGGGAACCCCTGAGTTTTTTAATGTGCAAGATAAAGTTGATATTGTAACTTCTACATTAGGTAAGGCTCTTGGTGGTGCTTCTGGTGGTTTTACTTCTGGGAAAAAAGAGATTATTGAATTGCTTAGGCAGAAGTCAAGACCATATATGTTTTCTAATACAGTGCCTCCTGTTGTTGCATATACAGCTGCACATGCTTTGAAAATGTTAATGGAAAATAATGATCAATTAGAGAAAGTGAAATCTAATACAAAATATTTTAGAGAGAAAATGACTGAATTAGGGTTTGATTTCTCTCCAGGAGAACACCCAATTGTTTCAATATTTATTGGAGAAGCAACAAAGGCAGTAGAGATGGCAAAGAATTTACTTTCTGAAGGAATTTATGTGATTGGTTTTGGTTACCCTATTGTTGCAAAAGGTCATGCTAGAGTTAGAGTGCAGGTTTCAGCAGCACATTCTCGAGAAGATTTAGATAAAGCTGTTGCAGCTTTTGAAAAAGTTGGAAAAGAATTAGAGATTATTTAATTTTTGGATTGATTATTGTATTGTTAACATATAATTTCAATTGCACTTTTAATTATTTTAACTTTTGCAGGTGTTTTGCCAATTAGTTCAGCATCTGCATGTATTAAAGCAGGTTGTTTTGCAGTAACTTCAATTTTTTTTGCTTTAAAATGAAGAATATCTTTGAATTGTTTTCTTTGTTGAGCAAAAATACCATAAAGATATCTAAATTGGGCCGCAATATCTTTTTTAGTAAAAATTAGTATGTCTAGAAAGCCATCATCTTCTTTTGCTTCTGGTAGGACTTGAAAAATTTTTGAGAATTTTCCCATATTGCAGAATAAAACATAATATCCTTTGTATGTTTCTTTATTTATTTTAATTGTTAATTCATCTGGTTTGTAATTAAATATTGTTTTTACCATAGAAACAGAATATGCCACTTCCCCAAACATCTTCTTTAGTTCTGGTTCAACATTTTTATACATTTCAGCATCTATACCAATGCCAGCTGCAATAATAAAATTCCTTCCATTTATATTACCAATATCAATCTTTTTCCTTCTTTTGAAATCAATTATGTCAAGAGCTCTATTGGTGTTTTTAGGTATTCCATAAGCTCTTGCAATAAGATTAGCAGTTCCTTTTGGTATAATACCAAGCATTGTATCTTTTCCAATGATGCCATTGACAACTTCGTTAACTGTGCCATCTCCACCAATTGCAATAATAATATCACTTTTGCTTTTTTTAGCAAATTTAGTAGCATCACCTTGGCCAGAAGTTTCAAGAATTTCAATATTAGGAAACTTGTTGTTTAATTTCTTGATTAATGTTTTTTTATTTTTGCATTTATGAGAATTTAGAATTGCAGTGACTTTTGGGTTAGTTAGGGACATTTTCTTGGTCTTGGCTTTCTTCCTCTTCTTCAATAGTTTCTTTTATTTCTTCGCCTTGTTCTTCACCAACAATTTTTGCAGTAGCAACTACTTCATCGTCTGGCTTAAGCTTCATTAATCTAAAACCTTGTGTGTTTCTTCCAATGACTGACATACCAGAGCAAGCAGTTCTTATAATAATTCCATTTCTAGATATAAACATAACTTGATCATCATCTGTAACACTTTTTATACTTACAACACCACCATTTCTATCACTACATTGGATATTAATGACTCCAGAGCCTCCTCTATTAATTAATCTATAATCACTTATTCTGCTTCTTTTTCCAAACCCATTTTCAGTAATGCTTAATAATGTTTTATTATCATTTGCTAAGACCATTCCAATTACTTTGTCATCTTTTTTTAATTTGATACCACGTACTCCTCGAGAAGTTCTTCCTATTGATCTAGCATTGCTTTCATGGAATTTAACTGCCATGCCTTTTTTAGTTGCTAACATGACTTGTTTATTTCCATCTGTTAATGCAACATTAACAACTTCATCATTATCATTTAATGTAATGGCCCTAATACCTCCTGCTCTTGGTCTTGAGTAGGCCATTAAATCTGTCTTTTTTACAATTCCACCTTTTGTAGCCATTAATAGGTATTTTCCTTTTTCAAACTTCTTAACTCTTACAAAAGAATTGATTACTGTTTGTGGATTTAACTCAAGAAGATTAACAATGGCTTTTCCTTGGGCTTGTCTACTTCCTTCTGGGATTTGATATACTTTTAGCCAATGAACTTTTCCAGTATTTGTAAAGAACATAACATAATCGTGTGTATTTGCAATGAAAAGGTGCTCTACAAAGTCTTCTTCTTTTGTTCCAGTAGCTATAATGCCTTTTCCACCTCTACGTTGAGCTTTGTAAGTAGTTATTGGTAGTCTTTTTACATACCCTCTATGTGTTATTGTAACTACAACATCTTCAGGTTTAATTAAGTCTTCAATTTCAATATATTCTCCTTCATTACTCTCAACAATTTGTGTTCTTCTTTCGTCACCATACTTTTCCATGACTTCTGTTGTTTCGTTTTTAACAATTTTATTAACTCTATCATCTTTTTCTAGGATGTCTTTTAGGTCTGCAATTTTTTCAAGAAGTGTTTTGTGTTCTTCTTTTATCTTATCCTGTTCCATGCTTGTTAAACGTTGTAATTTCATGTCAAGGATTGCTTGGGCTTGTTTGTCACTTAATCTATATGTTTGCATTAAACCATTTCTTGCTTCTAGAGCAGATTTAGATTTTTTAATTAATGCAATTGCTTTATCAATATCATTTAATGCAATTATTAATCCTTCAAGAATATGTGCACGTTCTTGTGCTTTTTTTAGATCAAACTTAGTTCTTCTGACAATAACATCTTTTCTATGGAAGATAAATGCTTGTAACATTTGTTTTAATGTAAGGCTTTCTGGTCTATTACCGACTAATGCAAGCATATGGATACCAAAAGTTGTTTGCATTCTTGTGTGTTTGAATAATTGGTTTGTTATTATCTCATCATTTGCATCTTTTTTTAATTCAATTACTATTCTCATTCCATCTTTGTCTGATTCATCTCTTAAATCACTAATTCCATTGATGGTTTTCTCTCTTACTCTTCTAGCAATTTCTTCTAGAAGTAATGATTTATTTACCATGTAAGGGATTTCTGAAACAATAATCTTTTTTTTGCCTGCTTTTTCCTCTATTTCTGTTCTTGATCTTACAATTAATCTTCCTTTTCCTGTTTTATATGCATGTTTTATTCCTGCAGTGCCTTGAATTATTCCACCTGTTGGAAAATCAGGTCCTTGGACTATTTCAAATAATTCTTCATCTTCAATATTTGGATTATCAACAGTTTTAATAACTCCTGCGCAAATTTCTTTTATGTTGTGTGGAGGAACATTAGTTGCCATGCCTACAGCAATACCACTTGAACCATTGATTAATAAATTAGGAATTTTACATGGTAGAACAGTTGGTTCTTTTAAGCTTCCATCAAAATTATCAACAAAATCTACTGTTTCTTTTTGAATATCTTCAAGTGTTTCTTCTGCAATCTTTTTTAGTCTTGCTTCTGTATATCTCATAGCTGCTGCAGAATCACCATCTATTGAACCAAAATTACCTTGGCCATCAATTAACATATATCTTAATGAAAAATCTTGGGCCATTCTAACTAATGAATCATAGACAGCAGTATCACCATGTGGATGGTATTTACCAAGTACTTCTCCTACAATTCTTGCGCATTTTTTGAAGGGTTTGTTATGGAGAAAACCTAGGTCATTCATTGCGTATAAAATACGTCTATGGACTGGTTTAAGACCATCTCTAACATCTGGTAAGGCTCTGCCAACAATGACACTCATAGCATAATCTAGATAAGATTGCTTCATTTCTTCTTCAACTAGCCTAGGAACTACCTTGAAGGCTTCTTTTGGCTCTTCTTCAGAAGGTTGATTATCTTCTTGTTCAGGCTCAGAAGGAGTTTCTGGGTCAAGATTTTCATCAATATTTTCGTTATTTTCTTCTTCCATTCTCTATATATACAAAATACTGGTTTATTTAAATAACTTTCGCTTTTAGAATGGCAATACAGAGCTTCTGAATAGCGAATTTAGGTGTTTGAGAGGAAAATGATCATTCGAGTAATTTTAGTTAGAAAGGTATTTAAGATTATTGCAATTTCTTTAGAAAATGGAAAGAATTATGCTTTATGCAAATGATGATATTAATTATTTGGACAGGATTCAAGAAACAGAGGTTATAGGTACTGATGACTCAAGCCCTTCAAGATGGCAGGTTCTTCATGCCATTAGAGATAGGGCTGTGGTCTTTACAAGTTGTCTAACAACCAATTATAGGTCAGCGTATAGGGGAAAAGGCGTGCTTTTTCAAACAGAAGAAAGACCAATATATGCTTGCCCTACAGATACATGGACTCTTTTATATGAAAATGATAAATTTATTCCTGGAGTTGGGGAATTTTTATTTGAATCAATAGATGAAATGTTAATGGCCTTTCCAAGCCCAGGCCATTTTAAACAAGGTTTAAAGAAACTTCTTAAGAAAACTTCTGTTATGGAACTTTACCCAGGCGACAGACGTGCCAGAGATAAAAAAGATGAATTATTGAGGTCTTTAGATGATCCAATGTGGATGGGAAGAAATTGTCATAATGAAATAGTTTTTGAGAGTCCAATAAAAGTTGAAGTATTGGGGAGATATGATTGTACGGAGGAGTTAAGAACTTTGCTGGATGAAATGTTTTGATATAATATATGTATTGAAAAATTATATCTTCTTTACTATTGCATTTCTGACGTTAATCGAGAATCCACAATACACACATCTCTTAATTTTCTTAGAAAAATCTTTCATATTTTGTGGGTTATACTTCATACTATTGCCGCATTTTTTGCATTTAATCAAGAAACTCATTCTTCTTCGTCATTCCTCTCGCTTTCTTCGGCATTATCTTTGATTGGTACGAAGTCACCTTCTTCTTCTGATTCTTTTTCATTATCTTGTTTCATTTCTATACCCTCCTTTTCAATTTCTCCTGAATCTTCATAACCTTGCATAAAACCATCTTCACTTGTTTTAATCTCATCATCATCTCTTAATTCTTCTCTATCTGTTTCATTATAAACATCTTCTTGTTTTTCATCTTCTGGTGTTTCTTCTCTTTCTAAGTCTTCATTACTTTCGTCTGTGTTGTCTATTTCGGAAGTTTCTTCTAAATTTGTATTTGGGATTTCTCCAACAACTTCATCTGGATGTTTTTCAGCCAGCTCAGATAGTTTCTTTTGTGCTTCTGTGTCTTTGAAATCCTTAAATAATTCTCTGGCAGCTGCTTCTCCACTTAAATCAAAATAATTATAGAATTTTTGTGTTAATTTTAGCAAATATGTTCTTCCATATCTTTCTTTAACTAAAAAACCCATTTCTTCAAGTCCTTTAACATGATCATAGGCTTTATTTGTTCTAATGTGAATAACTTCACTTTGTGTAATTGGTTGTTTCCATGCAACAACTGCTAAGGTTTCCATCATTGTTTTGCTTAATTCTGTTTCTGGAACAATATTTCTGACTAAATCAACATATTTCTCTCTTGTAGTTAGTTTCCAGATTCCTTTTTCTTCTTCTACAATCATTAATGGAGAATTCTTTTCATCATATTCTCTTTGTAACTCTAATAAATTCTCTTGTAGAATTTCATGAGTTGGAAGTCCCATTATTTTAGCTATTTCTTCTAAATGCATCTTTTTCCCAACTGCAAAAAGAACAGCTTCAACTTGGTTTTTGATTTCTCCTTCTTCCATATAATTGCATGTATGATGGCCTTATTTATAGTTTTCTATTTCGTCGGAGTGGACAGATTTTAGTGATTTTAGTACTTGAATTAGTCATTGGACAGGTGTTTGTCCACTGCAGAAAGTATTGGTGAAAAGGTGTTATAGCTCTTGTATTGGTGAAATTTGCTTTTCACTAGACACCTTGCTGTGAGGTATTTAAAGATGTAAGTCCATAATAATATCTGGATTGGTAAATCGATCCACCTCATTCATTGAATGATCATGAGCAGCAAAGCTGACATGTAACAATGGATTGAAAAAAGATGCGATAAGCAAGAGGTAAATAAAATGGAAAACACAACTGAAAAAAGTGCACCTGTGTTAAAAATACAAGCAGGTGGTGTAAGTGTTGCCATATGGGCAAACAAAGGTCAGAGGGATGGTCAAGAAACATCATACAATACTGTTTCTATAGATAGATCTTACAAAGACAAGAACGATGAATGGCAAAAAACTAATTCTTTACGAGTTAATGACTTGCCAAAGGCAGCTTTAGCTTTAACAAAAGCTTATGAGCACCTTATTCTGAATCAAAAATATGCTTCAGAATTAATGTGAATATGTGGCTAAAGCCACTTATTTCCTATAAAACTTAAAAAGGAGGGATGATACCATGTTAGCAAAGGAAAAAATAGATGATATTCCAATGGAAAACCAAATTGAAGATGTAACAGATGAATCTGTTGAAAATAATGAAGTCAATGAAGAAGTACCAGCTTCTGTAGTTGAAGAACCTGTAACTGCAGAAATACCAGTTGAGGAAAGTGTTGAGGAAGAAGTAGTTCGTAAAGAACCTCAAATTAAAGACTTGCCTGGAGTTGGTGCAGCAACTGCAGAGAAATTATGTAGTGCTGGTTTTGATACTGTGTTAAGTATAGCAGTTGCAACACCTGGAGAACTTACTGATTCTTCTGGAGTTAGTGAAGCAGTTGCAAGAAAAATGATTAATGCAGCTAGAGATGTTTTAGAAATGGGTTTTGAATCTGGCGAAGATATTTTGAAAAGAAGAGAGAATGTAAAAAAACTCTCAACAGGATGTTCTTCTTTTGATACTTTACTTGGTGGAGGATTTGAAACAGGTGCAATTACAGAGGTTTTTTCAGAGTTTGGTGGTGGAAAAACACAAATTGGACATATACTTTCTGTAAGAACACAGTTGATGGAAAATGAAAAAAATCCAACAGCAGTTTACATTGATACTGAAAATACTTTTAGACCAGAGAGAATTAAACAAATTGCAGAAGCAGCTGGTTTAGATGCAACAGATGTTTTGAAAAACATTAAAGTGGCTAGAGCTTATAATAGTGACCATCAAATGTTACTTGTAGAGAAAGTTGAAGAATTATTGACTAAGGATAACTTAAATGTTAAATTACTTATTGTAGATTCTTTGACTGCACACTTTAGAGCAGAGTTTATTGGCCGCGGAACTTTAGCAGAGAGACAACAAAAGTTGAATAAACATATGCATGCATTATTGAAATTAGCAGATACTTACAATGTTTGTGTTTATGTAACAAATCAAGTAATGTCAAAACCAGATCAATTCTTTGGAGACCCAACTACTGCAATTGGTGGACACATTGTTGGACATGCATCCACTTTTAGAATCTATTTGCGAAAAGGCAAAAAAGGAAGTAGAGTTGCGAAGTTGATAGATAGTCCAAATCTACCAGAGAGCGAAGCAGCTTTTATGATTGTCGAAGGAGGTTTTGACGACCTTTGATTAAATTTACAGAAGTCCTTTCGGACTTCTTACTTTCCTAACGGAAAGTTTCATTTTTTCTTCTTTTTTTCACAAAGATTTATAAATAATTCTCGATTATTCTCTTAAATACGCATTTGCGTAAATAAAGTAAATAAGGTGAAAGTAAATATGAATGGAAATTATGGAAATAGGGGCGGTTTTAGGTCCCAAAGGATGACTCCACCTGTTGAAGTTGGAGAAGAAATTGATGTGACAATAGAAGCTGTCGGCGAAAAAGGCGATGGTATTTGTAAGAAAAGTGGATTTGTACTTTTCGTACCAAACACCAAAGAAGGCGACAATGTAAGAATCAGAATTACAAAGGTTCTTAATAAAGTAGGATTTGCTGAAGTTGTTGGTGAAGCATCTGCTGCACCAGCTGAATCTGCTCAAGAAGAACCAGCTCAAGAAGAAGCTCCTGAGGAAGAATTCCCAGAAGGAGAAGCTACAGAAGATTTTGGTGAAGAACCAGCTGCTGAAGTTTCCGAAGGAAACGAAGAAGTCGTAGAGACTTCTGAAGAAACAACTGAAGAAGCTCCTGCTGAAGAAGTTTCCGAAGGAAACGAAGAAGCTTCAGCTTCTGCCCCTGTTGCAGAAGAAGTTCCTGAAGATGAACCAGCTGTAGAAGAACCAGCTGCTGAACCTGAAGCACCAGCTGAAGAAGAAGCTCCTGCAGAAGAAGTTCCGGCTGAAGAACCAGCTGCTGAAGAGGAAAAAAAGGAAGAAGTAGTTGAAGTTTCTGAAGAGGAAAAAGAAGAACTCGAAGAAATGGATGAACCTCCAAAACCAGAAGAGTAAATTCTTTATTATTTTCTTTATTTTCTTTATTTTCTTTATTTTCTTTATTTTCTTTCTTTTAATTCTTATCATAACCTAGATAAATCTTCTTATGTTGCCTAGGGCAACACACAGAAGTCTGATAACTTCTTAGCTTATTAACATAAGCCACAGAAGATAAATCTTCTTGGGTTACTTACAGTAACCTTTATAAACCATTCTTCATTCCCATTCTATATTGCCTACATATGCAGAATAGCTTTACGGACTGTGTATGAAGCTTCAGGGCGAGAAAATGAAGCAGAGGTGATTTCTCTGCTTACTTAATATATTAGGTGGTAACATGTCAGAAGAAGAAGTATTATTGGTTCCAACAAAGATGTACCTTAAAGCAGGTATTCACATAGGAACAAAATTTAGAACAAAATACATGGAAGAATTCATTTACAAAACAAGACCAGATGGATTGAGTGTGCTTAATTTACAAAAGATTGATGAAAGACTTAAATTATTAGCTAAGTTTTTATCTCAATATGAACCAGAAGAAATTTTGGTTGTAAGTAGAAGAGAAAATGGTTGGAAACCTGTAAATGCATTTGGTAAATCCTTGGGTTGTAATGTTTTTGCTGGTAGATATGCACCAGGAGTCTTAACTAATCCTAATTTAGAAAATTTCTTAGAAGTCAAAGTTATTTTAGCAACAGATGCATGGCCAGATAGAAATGCAATTAAAGATGCAATGAAAATTGGTATACCTGTTGTTGTGCTTTGCGATACAAATAACCAAACAAACTGTGTAGACTTTATTATGCCTTGTAATAATAAAGGTAAGAAATCTTTGGGTTTGTTATTCTGGATTCTAGCTAGAGAATACATGAAAGAAAGAGGCACAATTAAGACTGATGACGAGTATAAGGAAAAATTAGAAGATTACACAGATGAGTGATCAGGGGATTACTCATTAAACTTTTCTTTTTCTTCTTCAAAACCGTTTGAAGTAATTTCAAAGACTATTTTCTTGCCTTCTTTTATACTTCTGTGTTTTTTTAGAATAGCTGCTCTTTTTGTTTTGAATTTTATAAGTTCTATTAAGCATTTGCTTCCATATTTTAGAATATCTCCACCAACCATCTTTACTGCATCTTTTTCATCAAAGTCTGCATAAACTTGGTTTGTTATTAAGATTGGAATATTATGTTTTCTAGCAATTTCTGTTAAATATGAAACTTGTAAACCAAGCTCATTATTGATTTGTTTAATTTCATTACCTTTTCCCATTTCAATTCTATAAAGATATGAAATTGTGTCAACTATGATTAATCCAATGTTTTTGCTTATAAGATCTTTTAGTTTATTTATTGTTTTTATTTGTTCTTGGAATGTTACTGGTTTTAGGATGAATACATGTTCAAAGAAAGTTTTATCTTTGTTTGTCAATTGCATAAATCTAATTGGTGAGAAACCACCTTCTGTATCTATTATTATTACTTTTTTGCCTTGTTTAATTGTGCTGATAGCTGCCAAGAGACATACAGTTGTTTTACCAGAACCAGCTGGACCATAAATTGTTGAGATTACATCTTTTTCATAACCTCCTTCAAGGAGTTCATCGAATAAATCAGTTCCAGATGGTAGAAGTTCTAATTCCATGGAAATCTGGATATAAGTGTGTTTTATATAGTTTTCGAGGGCTATTTGTACCTGAAAAACTTATAAATACTGAATTCTTCTTTATAATTTATGGAGAAAAAGCAAGTAATGTGGTTTTTGGTATTAATTTTCTTAATTTCTTTAGGTACTAGACTTTATTTTGCTTTTCAAACACCTTTTTTTGATAGTGATCAAAGTTATTTTAATTTGAGGCAAATACAAACAATTATGGAAACTGGTTTTCCAGCTTATGATGATGGGTTGAGTTTTGGAGGAAGATATTTAATTTTTTTGCCACTTTTTCATTATATTTTAGCAGCATTTAGTTTAATCTTTTCATTAGATCTTGTTGCAAAGATCTTACCAAACTTATTTGCTTCTTCTATTATTTTTATTGTTTATTTGATAGTTCAACAAGTAACAAAGAATAAAGAGATTGCCTTGCTATGTTCTTTTGTAAGTGCATTTATCCCAATATATTTCTTGAATACTATGAATACTGTTACTGTGAACTCATTGAGTATTCCATTGTCTTTCTTAATATTATATTTATTTCCAAGATTAAAAGAAGGGAAATTATTGTATCTTTTCATTATTGTATTTATTTTGTCTTTACTTTCTTCAGCAATCACAATTATTGTGGTTCTTTCTTTAGTAGTTTATTATTTTTTAACTAAAATAGAGAAAGTAAACTTAGAAAGAGAAGAAATTGAGATAACTGTATTTTCTCTTTTATTGATGCTTTGGTTTTATTTTTTGGTGTTTAAGAGAGCATTGTTGGTTCATGGTCTAGAATTCATATGGCAAAATATTCCAACAGAGATATTATCTAGGTATTTTTATCAAATAAGCATTCCACAAGCAATTTATCATGTCGGCTTACTTCCAATTTTGGGGGCTGTTTTTGTTGCTTATGTTTTTTTATTTAAAAGCAAAAGCAAACAAATTTATCTGTATCTTAGTTTTACTATTACAGTCTTAATCCTTTTGTGGATTAAATTGTTGAAATTTGATACAGGGCTTTTATATCTTTCAATTGGTTGTGTTATTTTGTTTGGTATTGCTTGTAAGCAAATATTAAATTATTTTGAAAAGACCCATTTACAAGGTTACAAAAAGCCAGTTTTAGTTGGGATTTTCTTCTTAGTTTTGTTAACCTTGACTTTTCCTACACTGTTTCTTGCATCAAATCAAGAAAAGATAGAACTTGATTTGGGGGCTTTAGGATTTTTGGAAGCGGTTGAAAGAGATATAACTGTAATGGCTTCTCCAATGGATGGTCATATAGTAACTTATTATACTGGAAAAGAAACTATTGTGGATTCAAATTTTCTTCTTATTCCAGATATAGCAGAGAGAGTTACAGATGTTAGAACTCTTTTTGTAGGTCAATCAAAGGTAATTGCTACAAAAATTATGGAAAAATATGATGCAGAGTATATTTATCTATCTCCTGGGGCGTTGGAAACTTATGAAATAGATGATTTGCCTTATGGGGGTGAGGAATGTTTTCCTTTGGTTTATAATAGTCAAGTTAAGATATATGAGAAAAGGTGTTCTTCATGATTGATTATTTAGATAAACATCTTAAAAAGTTAACAGAGAAACAAGCATTAGTAATTCTTGTTTTTCTAGCATTAATCATATTAGTTATGCCTACATTATTTAGGTTGTTCTTTTTTGATGGTGTTATGGTTGGTTCAGAAAGCTATTATCATCTAAGAATGACTTCTTTATTACAAAATCAAGAATCTATAAGTGTTGATCCACTTTTGTCAGGAAATAGGTATTATTTATTAAATCCATATCACTACTTCCTTGCTTTTTTTGGAACATTTGTTTCTTTGGAAGTATTATCTGTGGCCTTCCCAGTTCTTTTTGGTTTAGGTACAGTAATTTTACTTTATTTTACATTAAAAGAATTTATTAAAAACTTACAAACTAGGTTTTTAATAGTGTTATTTTTTGTGTTATCTCCAATTTTTGTATATGTCTTTTCTCATCAACAGTCTACTACTTTCTTTGTTTCTTTGTCTGTTCTTGGTTTTTTCTTTTTTACGAGAAAAGGTAAATGGCCAGTTATTGGAGCCATATTACTTGCATTTATGCCTTTTTTTGGAATATTACATACGCTTTTTGTTTTAACACTAATCTCAATATATGTCTCAACACACCGTAAGAAAATTGTTTATCTATTTGTTTATTTCTTCTTATTAGCATTGGTTATTGGTGTTGTGTTAAATAATTATAGTATTTTGTTTTTCCAAAGAAGTTTTTTCCAAAACTTAGGTATTATTGAACAAACTTTTTCAGATCTTGGTTCATGGTATGGTTTTAGTTTATTTCTTTTAATCCTTTCATCTATAGGTCTTATAAAATCATGGGTAAAGAAATATGATCATGTTTTGATGTATTTATTGATATTAATTGCATTTATCTTTTCATCTTTTTTTGATCTAACTTATAATATTTACAGTAATTTCTTTTTATGTATTTATGCGGGTTTTGGTTTTATTTCATTATGGAGGATGAAATGGGGACTTTCTCAATTGAAGAAAATGTCACTATTTCTTTTAATACTGGGTTTATTATTCTCAGCCACATCTACTGTTAGTAGAGTTTCACATTATGGTCCAAGTGATGAAATGTTGATGTCGTTAGAATGGATGAAAGAGAATTTACCAGAAGATGGAGTAATTGTAACTTCTCCAGAATATGCTTATTGGGTTCATTATTATGCACAAAAAAAGACTCTTGTAGATCCAGAGTTTTCACAGACCCTTAGAGGTAGAGCTATTTTGAAAGATATGGGTGTTTTATTTGATATAAGGAGAGAGAATAAAGCAATGCAGTTTATTGATAAATATAAAATCCAATACTTTTTGATTACTCCTGAGATGAAAGAATCATTAGTTTGGCAGAGGGAAGATCAAGGATTACTTTTCCTTCTAGAGAACAGCGAAAACTTTAAAAAGTTATATCAAGACCAAGGAATTGAGGTTTGGCAGGTTCTAGAACTGAAATCTGGCCAGTAGGGAAATTATATGAATACAATTGCAACTATATTATTGTGGTTTACTTATTTCATTTCATTGTATTTTGCAGTCTTTTGGTTGGTTATATTTCTTACAAAAAAGAAAGAAATAGTTAAGAAGGAATTAAAGGAATTTCCATTTGTGACTATAGTTGTTCCATCATATAATGAAGAAGAGAGAGTAGGACCAACTGTTGAAGCTGCTTTAGAATTAGATTATCCTAAAGATAAATTTGAGATTATTGTTGTTGACGATGGAAGTAAAGATGATACTTCTGGAGTTGTAAAAGCTTTGCAAAAGAAGTATAAAAATAGTGGCTTTAATTTACTGCTTCTACAACAAGAAAATAAAGGAAAAGGTGCAGCTATGAATCACGCACTTAAAAGTGCTAGAGGGAAGTATTTTATATGTTTAGATGCAGATTCTTTTGTTGAGAAAAAGGCACTTAAAATAATTCTTCCTTATTTTACTGATGAAGATGTTGCAGCAGTATTGCCTGCGTTAAAGGTCAAAGATCCAAAAAATACTTTGCAGAAATTGCAATGGTATGAATACATTATTAACATGTTCTATAAAGAATTAATGAGTAAATTAGACTGTGTTCATGTAACACCAGGACCATTTAGTGTTTATTCTAAGAGATTGCTTGAGAAAGTTGGTGGGTTTGATGAAGATAATATTACAGAAGATTTAGAGATTGCTTTTCGGTTCCAAGCAAATAATTATAAAATAATACAATTACTTGAGACAAATGTTTTAACATTATGTCCAAATAATATTAAGGATTTGTATAAGCAAAGAAATAGGTGGTTTAAAGGAGCTACTTTGAATGCTATTGCCTATAGAAAAATGTTATTTAATAGAAAATATGGGGATTTTGGAGTTATTCAAGTTCCAACTGTTATTTTATCAGGTGTTATAGCAGTTATAATGATTTCATCTATTTTATATTACACTTTAAAACCACAAGTTGTTTATGTTTATAACTTGGCTTTTGTGAATTTTGACATCTGGACATTATTAAAGGCCATAACTTTTGACTTTAAATGGGTTGATTTAGATTTTATCACTTTATTTGTTGCATTGGTAATGATAACTATTTCAATATATATTATGAAGAAATCAGAAGTTTCCTCAAACGAAAGACTTATGAAGTATGGGACTTTCTCAGTTTTAAGTTACTTATTATTTTACTTCCTATTATTGGGATTTTTTTGGATAGGTGTCTTGTTTGATATTGCAACAGGCAGGAAACAAAAGTGGTGATTAGTGACGATTAAATTAATAAATAAGTGTTTATTGGTGTAGATAAATGACAGAAAACAAACGTAAAATTAGCAAGGAAAAATATTTGATAGCATTCTTTATTACAGGGGGGATTTTCTTATTAGGATTATTTTTAGGTTTAATAATAGAGAATGAGCGTGTACAATATGTACAAGATCAATATTCAGAACAAAAAATTATGTTTGGTTCATCTCAATTACAATATGAATTCTTAACAATGTTAGAAGAGACAAGTGATTGTCCTGTTGTTTTTACTGCTTTTTATGCAAATTTAGAAGATTTAGAAAGTACACGTATAAGATTAGAAAAATTTGCTAATAAAGGAACATTAGATAAAGATTCTTTAGAGCTTTTGGAGAGAGAATATTTATTAGCAGAAATAAGATATTGGTTATTAGCTAAGAAGGCACAAGAATTATGCCATCATGATGTTGTCAATGTTCTTTATTTT
The DNA here is from genome assembly GCA_964556185.1 of uncultured Methanosarcinales archaeon. GTDB lineage: Archaea > Nanobdellota > Nanobdellia > Woesearchaeales > DSVV01 > CAZKVI01. The sequence goes on along the minus strand of CAZKVI010000020.1, from coordinate 2,768 downwards.
TATTCTAATGAGGATGAATGTCCAATGTGTAATGAGCAAGGATTTGTTCTTTCATATCTTAAGAAAGTATTTGGAGATAAATTGTTAATTTTCTCATTTAATGCAGAAATATTTGAAGAACCTATGGTAGAGATTCTTAAAACAGCCTATAATGTAACAGAATATCCTGGTTTAGTGATTGATGAGGATACTTATTTGGAGTTTTCAAGCACAGAAAAATTAATGGAATTAATTTGTGGCAAATTATCCAAAGATACTGAGGAATGTCAAGAGTATAATATTGCCCAAGAAAATGGCATAGTTGTAGAATAATGAAGATGAAGATTAAAGATCATTACTTTATTTTTTTAATTTTAGTTTTTTTAATTGTTTTAAAGATAGTTTTCTCTTTAACAAGGTTTCATTATATTCATTGGGATGAGTCAGTTTATTTAGGTATTGGAAAATATATTTATTCATTTGGACAAGTAGGTTTATTAGAGCATATAAGACCACCAATTCTGCCTTTGTTGCTTGGATTATTTTGGTTTCTTAAACTTCCTTATGTGTTTTTTAGTGAGTTATTGATGTTATTCTTTTCTTTAGGTAGTGTTTTGTTAGTTTATTTAGTGGCTAAGGACTTGTTTAATAAATGGGTGGCTGTTATTGCAGCAGGATTATTAGTAATTACTCCTGTTTTTTTATATGGGACATTTAGCATTCTTGCAGGAGTTCCAACATCTTTTTTTATTTTGTTAGCAATTTATTTGTATATTCGAAATAGTAGTCTGTTTTTAGTAGGATTATTTGTAGGCATGGCTGCACTTACAAAATTCCCAGCAGGATTGCTTTTTTTTGGAATGTTGGTTGTTTTGTTTTTGGATGCATATGGAAAGAATATTAAGATTAAGGATCAATTAAATAATTATGCTAGGTTTTTTATTGGATTTGTGAGTCCTTTAATTCCTTTTTGTATTTTTAATTATTTGTCTTATAGACAATACACTTCTAGTGCTTTTGATGCAGTATTTCGTCCATGGTTATTGGGGTCATTACATCAAGCAAATATTGTTCATCAAGTTTCTTCTGTTCTTTCAAATTTATTGTATTATCCAATTCAATTAATCCAGCAGAATCCTTTGTTAGTTTTCTTTTTTGTTGGTTTATTTTTCTTGAGTAAGAAGAGAGTTCTTTATGTTCCTCTTGTTTTGTTTTTCTTGTATTTCACATTTATTATAAATAAGCAAGTCAGGTTTTCTTTATTGTTCTTGCCTTTAGTCTCAGTGGTTGCTAGCGTAGGGATTTATAATTCTGTTAAATACATTAATAGATTAAAATCCAGAACTATTGTTTGTTTTGTTTTGTTTTTGTTGATTTTAGTGTCAATTTCATGGACATTTGTGAATATTGTTCCAGAATATAGGCTTTTTCCAGAAGAAAAGCCAGAAATTATAGGACAGTATTACAAATATTTTGAAAATCAAAGTATTTCAGGAAATATTCTTTCTACTGATCCAATTTTTGTTGCTTATAGTGATGTAGAGATTGTTCCATATTATAATAATGTTGACGATGCTATTGAAGTTTATGATTATTCTATCCAGAATTCTGTGGCAGTTGTTTATCATGAAAGTTTTTATCCTTGTTTTACAGAAGAATGTGAAGGACTTAAGAAGGATTTCTTTGATAGAATTGTAGATGAGAATACCTTGGTTTTCAATGAAACAATACAAGGTGAAAATAGATATATATTTTTGACACCTCATTATTATTTCTTAGAAGAATTAAAGAATTAGATTGATCTTTGGATTATTTGAATATTGATCTAAAGTAAACTAATATGTGTTTTAATCCAATTTTTGAGTCTCCGCCTTCTCTAATGCCGAACTCATATCCTACTTCAACAAGTTTTGTGTTTTTTGGAGCGTATTTTAATGCATCGAATAGAACTTTATATCCTGTTTTTTCAAATCTATCTTCATATTGGTTAGCAATTTCATTAAATAATCTTGTTTGCATTCCAAAGAAACCACTCATTACATCATTGCACTTAAAGTTCTTTTTCCTTAATCTAAAGTTTCCCATTGCAATAGCTGTTTTTGACATTAATTTTCTATGCCAAGGCCAATCATTCATAACTTTGAGTCTTTTTCCAACTACTACTTGGTTTTTCTTTAATTCTTTGTACATATCTTTAATTTTTTCAGGAGGGTGTTGGAAATCACCATCAATTACAATGAAATATTTTGTTTTACAAATTCTAACAGCATCCATTACACTAATACAAAGGCCTTTTATTGGTTTATTTGTTCTATCTAGAACTCTGGCTCCTGCTTTTTTAGCAAGATCTCTTGTGCTGTCTTTACTACCATCATCACTTACTGTTACAGAAACACCTGGATAAAGCCACATTATCATTCCTACTAGCTTTGAGATATTCTTTTCTTCGTTTAATGTAGGTACAATAACTGTGAGGTCTTTGTATTCCATAATCTTGTGAGTACTTGCTTATATTTATATTTTTGCGTCAGTATTTAATGTTAATGTATTTAACAGAAATCGTTTGAATGGCTTTTATTATTATATTTTATATTATATCTGTTTCTTATGGAACATTTTACCTTATATATCTTAACTATATTTATTCTATTGTGGAGCTATTTGTTAATTAATTTAACATTTATACTCTTTTAGATCTTATTTGTTTTATTCTGTGTCAACTTATCAGGGACTAGGCTAATATGAAATCCTCATAATCCTAACAAATATCAGAATAACTTCATTCCCGG
>CAZKVI010000019.1:1546-32446 GCA_964556185.1 uncultured Methanosarcinales archaeon | reverse complement strand
TGTAGTTTAAGGGCGATTGTTACTTTAAAGTAGTGGCAGTTCCGCAAACTTTATACCTTCCACCATATATTTTTATTGCCATGCCTTTGACCAATGCAGTAGCTACTTTCCTTCTAGCTTCACCTAATATACGGTGAAATGTTGGCTGTGAAACATCCATTTCTTTAGCAGCTTCTATTTGATCCAAACCTTTGAAATCCTTTAATCTAATGGCCTCAAGCTCTTCTACATTCAACTGAGTTTCATCTAATTCATTCAATCCAATTCCCCATGGCTTAAAATAAGCACAATCAGGCTCTTGCAATATCCGACGAAATCTCCTTGGTCTAGGCATAATGAATATATATTCATAATACTATTTAAGCTTTTCGGTTAAAGAAAAGAAATATAAACACTCAAACTAGATCTAACAACAATGATAGATATAATCTTCCTAGCATGTATTTTCATAACTAGTTTAGTAGTCTTAACAAAAGGAGCTGACTTTCTAGTTGATGGATCTGCTGATTTTGCTAGATTTATAAAAATATCTCCAGTAATAGTCGGATTAACAGTAGTAGCATTTGGTACATCTATGCCAGAGTTTGTTGTAAGTTTTATCTCTGCATTAGCTGGTAATCCAGATATAGCAATTGGTAATGTAATTGGAAGTAATATTGCAAACATAGGATTAATAATAGGAATAGCTGCATTAATTGTACCATTAACAGTACATTCTAGAACATTAATGTATGAATTTCCAATTATGCTTATTGCTTCATTCTTATTTATTATTCTTGCAAATAATATGTATATTTTTGGAGTACAATCAGCAGGCATGGAAAGATTTGATGGATTTGTTTTAATTGTTTTATTTGTAATCTTTATTGCTTATATTTACAATACTTTCAAAAAAAGAAATCATGCCTCAAAAAAAGAGTTTGCAAAAGAATACAAACACATAAACACCCTCTGGAAAAATATTGGTTTGATGACAGCTGGTATTGTAATGTTAGCTGCTGGTGGAAGATTATTTGTTTATTCAGCCTCAGAAATCGCAAGAATGATGGGAGTTACTGAAGCATTTATTGCATTAACAATTGTTTCTATTGGAACATCTTTACCTGAATTATTTACAGTAGTTGTCGCTGCAATAAAAAAAGAAGCAGATATTGCAATTGGTAATGTTGTTGGAAGTAATATCTTCAATGTTTTGTTTGTATTGGGTTTTACAAGTTTCTTTGTAACCTTAGAAGTAAATACAGTCTTGTTATTCTTCGACGGAATGATAATGTTAGTATTCACATTGATCTTCTTACTCTTCGCAACAATGGATAAAAGAATCAATAGAGTAGAAGGAGGAATATTGTTATTTCTTTACATAGCTTATATTGCTTACTTGGTTTATGGATTGTCTAATGGACATCCAGTTGTTTAGAATTATTTCTTCTTAACTTTAACTTTCTTAGCCTTTTGTAAAATATCAACAATCCTTTCATACAATGGCAAAGCATCCTCATCTAATGCTTTCTGCCATTTCTTTTTACAAGAACAATTCAATTTGTCAAAAATTCTAATATCTTGGGTATCTGAGAATTTTTTAATAGCTTTCACAACTTTTTTATCACATTTTGGACAGTTATGTGCTACAACATTCGGCAATGGAAAAAATACAAACCCTCCAACTACTTCTGGACCAATCATTGGAACATTTATCTTAGTGTGTGTAGCTTTCAAAATTTCAATAATGCTCCACAACCATGCTGGTCTAAACAATTTCCTATCATATAAATAAGCAGTTAAAGTATAATCTTGTACAGTAACTGGTTCAAGAGAAACACCCTCTATTCCAATCCTAAATAAATACTCAATAGTATCAATTGCTTCTTGAATCCCTTCTTTCTCTGTTAAAAAAGGAGCTTTTACACCAACATAAACTAATGAATCTACATGCGATCTAACAAAAACTTTTGCAGCTGCTTCTAATTCTTCTCTTGTCATACCTTTATTAACAATAAGATTTCTAACATCTTCATCAATTGCATCAAAACCAGTAGAAATCTCTAACATTTTCTTACCAAGTAATTTTTTTACATGTTTAACTCCATTATAAGATACATACTCTGGCCTTGCTTCAATATCAACTTGATGAATTCCTTTTTCTTTTGCAATAATCTTTAAAATAGAATCTCTTGCTCTTGGATCTAATTCAACTTTATCTAAAAAAGATCCATTACAATATACTCCTAAAATATCATGTTTCTTAAAATTAACTCTAGAAAAGTCTCTTTCAAACTGATCAACTATTTGTTTTGGAGTAATACTTCTTTTCCATAGATTATCTCCTCTAATTCCACAGATATTACATGGCCCACCTCGTAAAAATGCATAACTACATCCTCTAGATCTCAAAGGAATAATACACCTATGTGTATGCATATTCATTAATCTAGTAGAAGCTGATGCAATTGAATTATATTGACCAGGACAGTATTTTGGATCCTTAAATTTAGTTTCTTCTTTTAATAAATCTCTAACTTGACTAATTGATTTAATTGCTTTTTTCTTAACTTCTAAGTCTCTTGGAAATGTTTTATTAAAAGAAGTTGTTTCCCATGGATGGGGATTTAAAATTAATTCTTTAATTTCATGAGCTCTTTTTTCAGGATATCTACTTATATATTCATGTCTTAAAAAGATGTCAAGTCCTTCTACAATACCATCGAAATAAACTTCTAATAAATCATATAATTTGTGGTTTACTTCATGAATTTCTAATAATGAAATAGCTGCTTTTTGAGCACTGTCATCTACTATGCTCAATAATAAGTCATAAACTCTATTCTTGATAAATTGTTTATGGTAATTAGATGTAGTTATTCTAGTTTTCTTATCAACACATTTGTTTAACCAGATTAAAAGATTGAATGTTTTATCTTTTATATCTGCTTTAATGTCAAGAAATTCATGGCAAATAAATAATAAGTCTAAATAATGCCTTAGAAAGTTATCAAGATAATGAATAAGTTTAACATCACCTTTTATTTTATCTTTTAAAATTAAATGATATAAAATATGGTTATAAAAATGAAAATGACCCTTACCTTTATTTATTATTTCTAATTCAAGTTCTTTTATTTTATTTCGGCTAGTTGACTTCTTTTTCCATCCATAATAATCTTCAATATCACATAAATCAGCCTCAGCAACCTCAATATAACGTTTAAAATTCATTCCTAATCTTCTTACTAATTTGAATTCTTTTCTAACAGTATTTAATGTCTTCTTTTTTAATCTAACAAATACTTTATCATCTAAATGAAGTTTTTCCTTAATTTTCTCAGACTCTTTTCTAGTCAACCCTTCTGTAATTAATCTTTTAACTAAATTATAATCAAAGTCTGTTTTTTCTGTTAATAACATCTCTTCTTCTAAACTCAACCCTTCAGAAGTCCAGATTAATTTACGAGATCTTTTAGGATTTAATTTTTGTTCTCTAACTAATATATCCCAATCACTCAATTCTTTTGTGACTGTTTTAAGAAAGCTCTTTAAAGGACCCAATTTCTGCTTTTTAATTCCAGAAGCCTTTGCTATTTCAAGATAAAATTTGACAATATTCTTATTTCTATTCAAGTTTTTTGATCTTTGTTTATTATAATATTTTGAAAATACTTCGCATGTGTCAAATAAATTAAGGTACTTTCTATGAAATGGTCTTCTTTCCCATAAAAAGTCATATCTTATTTCTTTTTTCAACTCAACCATATTATACCTCTTAAACAACAATACTACCAAGCGTAGTCCACGAAACCATATGGAATAATACGATCCTAGGCTAACTCAAATGACTAACATTGATACGGAGCGTAGTATTGTTATTATTAGTTCATACCTCTTCTACTTCAATCTTAGTTCCTAATGTGTCTTCTCCTCTTTTGTACTTTATGTGAATACTATACTTTTCACCTTTTTTAATATTAATTGGATCCTTTAAATAAATTATCATAGGATTAAATAAGAATTTGCTTTGTCTAGTATAAGTATTATCACTTAATTTAGCTTTGCTTGTTATTCTAACTGCATTAACAGTTCCATTATTACTTGCTTTTACTGTAACTTTTGTATCAATAACCAATGGTTCTTCTTTTTCTTGAAAAGCTAATTCATCAAAAACAACTTTATTACTTAATCCTTTGTCATTCAATCTTTCTGTTCTACTATCATAATTTAAATAAAGACCATATGAACTTTTCTGAGCCTTAACTAATTGAATCCATGAAACACATTCTTGCGGAATAATCCTGCCTTTTTTCTTAAGAAATTGCCTTAGATGATCCAATACCTCTGTTTCAGGTTCAAAAAATAAGCCAGTACTTAATAGCTCACAAATTATCACATCAACTTTCTCTGGCAATTTAACTTTTGTAGCATCTCCTTGAATAACTACTATTTTATCTTGCAAATTATTCAATTCAGCATTTTTCTTTATGATTTCAATAAATCTTGGTTGCAATTCTATACAATAAACCTTCTTAGCACCTGCTTTAGCAGCTAATAAACCCAATACACCTGTTCCAGAACCAGCATCCACTACAATATCTCCTTTTTTCACTGTTTCTTTGATAGCCTTTGCAAATCTATTAGTTCTTTCTTTATCATAAAGGCAAAGAGATATCTCATATGGGGAGAATTTAACCATAGTGCGTTTTTTAGGGATTTTAGTTTAAATATTTTGTTAAAATACTCATTTCTTACTAAAACACATTCCACTTAGAGAAGAAAATGCAATCACTTCTAAAAAACCCAACCATAAATCCCATTGAGTATAAAAACTAAAAGATTTCACAAATAAAGGTATTGTAATTGCTAAATCTAAAATAGTTCCAATGATTAAGAAATACACACCTAATAAAAATCCTTCATGGACATTTGTGTATCCACCTTTTGAATACATATAAACACAAAACAAAACCAAGAACGGAAGAATTACCAAATGAATTACAGATTGCCAACCTTCTTTGCCTTCTAAAAACGGCAGAAACATCAGGATTGATATCTCTACAAATATCATTACCCAGAGAAGTATTCCCCATATTGTTGCATTTTTCCAACTTCGAATCAGCATTTAATTGTTAAGGAAAAGGAGGTTTATAAATATTATTATTCAGTTAATCATCAACTAATGTTTCTCTATTGACTTCACCATATGTTGGAACAAGTCTATCTTCCAATTCTTCCATTGGAATAACTAAAGTGAATGTAGTGCCTGTTTGTTCTTGAGGTACTCTAGTCAGAACTTGAACTTTATTTCTTTCTCCACCAGGAACTTCATTTTCTGTTGAATAAGTAAATTTACCTTCTTCACTACTAGTTTCAACTTTTACATAACCACCGTATGTTTTTGATGCAAGATAAACCAAATGCAAACCAAGTCCTGGGGTGGGTTTTCCACCTCCATCATTATCTCTTGTTGAATAATCTTTCTCAAGAAGTCTAGGAATATGTTTTTCAATCTCTGTTTCTAGTCCTTCTTTCTCCCTAATCATAATTCCAGATCCTTTATCACTAACTTCTAATCTTAACTCTCTTCTTTCAACGTCATAAACCTCTTTATATGTAATATTTGCATCATCATTAACAAAACGTTGAGCATTTCTAAGAAGATTATCAACACATCCATAAGCTAATACAGAAAGATAAATTGGTTTTTTAGTGGTGCTATTTTCCATAGTTATTTTATCATAATCTCTACTAATTATGTCTCTCTGTCTTTCTAATGTTATTTGATCAAGAGAATCTACATCATCATTAAGCATAAATCTTACTGTACTTAAACCATATCTTACTTTAATTGCTGCTGAAATTAGGAGACTTTTCATAACAGAACCAAAACTTCCTTCTTCAATTTCATTCAACAGTATTGATGATAAAGATCCCAAACTTGAATCAGCATCATGATCAAAGCTTCTTACTGCAGTCTTTTGCCAACTAGATACTTCATCTTCTCTTTCTGGTCTATTCCAGCCACTAACTTGTTTACCTAATTCAGAAAGATCCTTTAGATCATCTATTCTTGCAAATAATTCAGAATCTAAATAATCATGCAAATCCCCTTCTACATCATCAAAAGGTATTTCTCTAAGAAAATCTAATGCTCCATAACATCTCATACCTGCTGTGCTCAATACTCCATCATCTGTCATTATTGCACCCCATATTATACGTAAGGTAATGCTTTTCCATATATAAACCTTCGCACACTAGTATAAGTACAAATAAGTATGAAATAAGCCAAAATTCACCAATTATAGCTCTAAAACGACCTTTCCACTATTGCCAGATCTCATTGTTTCCATGGCTTCTTGGAATTGGCTAAATTTGAACCTGTGCGTAACTATCATTTTCATTTTTTCTAAGAATTCTTCACTTTTAAACAACTCAGCCATCTTTTCCCAAGTGTCAAAGATCAACCTCCCATTAATTCCTTTGATAGTTGCATACTTAAACACAATATCTTTATTCACATCCATAATTAATGGTTCTTTATAGACCCCTAAAATACAAACTGTTGCTCCATCTCTCATCATATCAAAATTATTAAGCAATGCTTTTGTATTTCCAGACATTTCTAGAACAACATCAACACCTTTTCCATTTGTAACTTCCATAATCTTGGCCTTAATATCATCTGCAGCTTTGAAAGTATAGTCTGCACCAACTTTTTTTGCTAAATTAATTCTATATTCATTTCTTCCACCAACTGCAAAAACATTTTTTGCACCAATTTCTTTCAAAATAGCAACAGCCATTGCACCAATTGGTCCAAGTCCTGTAACAAGAACATCTTTTCCAACACAATCAGTTGAAAAAACAGTATGAACAGCATTTCCTAATGGATCTTGTATAGAACAAATGTCCTCAGGTAGGGAAGGATCATTTTTCCATATATTTGATGAAGGAATCTTAGCATACTCTGCAAAAATACCTTGTACATCAACTCCAAAGATTTCCATGTTTTCACAAATATGTTTATTTCCAATTTTACATTGATTACATTTTCCACAATAGATATGACATTCTCCTGAAACAAAATCACCAACTTTAACATTAGTTACATCTTTACCAACTTTATCTACAACACCTGCTAATTCATGTCCATAAACTAATGGGGTTTTAATTCTAGATTGTGCCCAAGCATCCCAATTAAATATGTGAACATCTGTACCACAGATTGATGCATATTTTACTTTGATTAGAACATCATTATCACCTATTTCTGGAATAGGAACTTCTTGAATTTCAGTGCCATTTTCTTCTGGCCTTGCTTTAACAACTGCTTTCATATAATCACCTTTAGAATCAAATTAATGGTAATTTAATAAAGTTTGTGCTAATAATTCATAAAAACATATAAACAATAACCTCTAAAAACCACATATGCGCAATATATTAATTATTCCAATTATTATCTTACTTCTACTAGTAATATCTGGCTGTGAAGAACCAATAGAAAAGCCAGAAGCAACAATAACAACTGCTGACAAAGATTATACAATTAGATTTGGTATTAATGGTGGATTATATAGTGATGGAGAAGATCTGCAAGAATTACACTCACTAAAAAACGAATTAAATGACATTGGTTACATCTGGCTTAGACATATTGGTAAAGCTGGTTGGTTTGATATTCAAAGTGAAAGAGGCATTTGGGACTGGTCTTTATTTGATAATGTGTTATTAGATGACAAACACCCTTGGATTATTGAAATATTTGGTTCTACAGGAACAGTTTACCCATTAGGAGATTTCTCAAGTGAAGAAATGAAAAGAATTGCAGTAGACACAGGAGACAAAGATCAAATAATGGATTATGTAAAAGCACATTCTATTGATTTTGATGATCCACAACAATTAGCAGATACAGAAGAATATGTAAAATTATTTGTAACAAGATACAAAGACCAAATTAAGTATTGGGAAATTAGCAATGAAGGAATTAATGCTCCAAATAGAGCTGATGCAATAAGATATTCTTATCAATGGATTAAAGAAGTACATCCAGATGCAATTGTTATGGTTACAGGTGTAGCAGGAACAACAGATGGAATGTTTTACAATGGTGTAGAAACAATGGATCAATTACTAGAACAAGGACTTGGTGATTATTTTGATCTTGGAAACTTTCATCATTATGGTTTAATTCAAGATGATTTTGAAAAACAATTGGAAGATGCTTATGATGCTTACCAAGGAGTCTTTGACAAACATGGAATAGACAAACCTATTTGGGTTACAGAAACAGGAACTTCAAGTGCAGAAGATTCAACTCTCTCAGGACCAAGTTCTGAAGAATTACAAGCTCAACATGTTGTAAAAAGACTTGTAATATTCTCAGCAAAAGGTGCAGAAAAAGTTTTCTGGCATTCTTATGGAGCAACACATGAAGATAACAAATTTCATCAATGTAATTTAGTGCACCCAGATACAAGAGAACCAAAACCATCTTATTATACATTTAAATTATTGTTATTCAAAATTGGACATTTTGAAACAGTCGAAACATTAAGAACAGATGATGTAAGACTTTACAAGTTCACAAATCCAGATGATAGAATTGTTTATGTTGCATGGACACCAACAGAATCACAAACAGTAGATTTAACAGAATACATTAACTCAGAAAATGTTGTAGTAACTCATATTATTGAAAACAGGGAAAGTGATAAAGCAGAAAGAGAAGAAGCACAAACAAATAGTGTAGAACTAACAATAAGTCCAATATTTATCGAGGCAATATAATGAAACACAAACATTTGTTTATTTTACTTTGTCTTTTAATATTATTAATTACAACTGCATGCGAAAAACAAGATGAAAATTTACTTAAACCAGAGTTCAATGTTCTTGTAATTGGTTGGGATGGTGTTCAAAGAGATCATCTATATGAATGTTATAATCAAGAATTAGAACAATGCCCAGATGGTTTACCAAATTTAAAAGAACTTTCTAATGATAATATCTTTAACATGACTATTACAAATGGTGCAACAGACACAAAAGCAGGCTGGGCACAAATTTTAACAGGTTTAAATGCAGAAAAAACAGGTGTTTATGATAATTTAAACTTCCAAGCAATCCCAGAAGGTTATTCTATATTTGAAAAACTAGAATCTAATTTTGATATTGTAACTTTTTTTATTGTTGGAAAAGGAAATCATATTGGTTTGTTTTGTAAAGGAGATGATAATCCATTTGCTAAGAAGAATTCCAAAAATCTATATATGGATGATGACTTTCCTTGGTGTAATGCAAAAAAAGCAATGGATTTCTTTCAGAATGCTTTAGGAGAAAATGAAAATGTAGCATATCTAACTTTACAGAAATTAGATGAATACAAAGATAAAAAATTCTTTGGATTCATACATTTCCAAGACCCAGATCATACTGGACATGATTATGGGGAAAACTCAGCAGAATATACATTAAAGATTGTCGACGATGATCTCTGGCTTGGTAAAATTGTAGATAAACTAAAAGAACTTGGAGTTTATGAAAATACTTATATTTATGTTGTTACAGATCATGGTTTTGATGAGAATGAAAAAGGTCATTCAAGTGCACCATACGGATTCTTTGCAACTAATGATCCAAATATTGTAAGATCAGGAGATAGAAAAGATTTAACTCCAACTATCTTAAAAAAATATGGTTTAGAATTAGATGTTGATGGTTATCCATTAGATACTGAATTAGATTTTGAGTGCATTCCAGAAAGCCATGCTTATATTGATTACAATAATGCTCCACAGTGTTGCGATGGATTAGAATTAACAAGTCTTGATTATTATTATGAACCAATAGATCAATGTGCAGCTCCTTCAGGAGGCACTGGATCAGGCCACTGTACTTATTGCGGAGATGGAATTTGCACAAAACCAGAACAAAGATGTAATTGTCCAGAAGATTGCGAGGTGAATTAAATGAAAAAAATATTTGCAATAATAATTAGTTTGTTTATTATATCAACATTATTCTTAGTAATTGGTTGTGAAAAAGATGATGAAGAACCAGATGTTCCACCAATAACAACTACAACTACAGTAACTTCAAATGATATTGACTTTTCAATGAGATTTGGAGTTGGTGCACATATCTATCCACCTGCTTATACTAGTGTACAACAATTATATACTGCAACTAGAGAAGTTGATAAACTTGGTTATGTTTGGTTAAGACATCCAGGTAATGGAATTGCATGGTATGAAATTCAACCAACAAGAGATACATGGGATTTTGAAAAATTAGATGCAGTTATTAATAATAATAAACACCCATGGTTAATGGTACTTTATGGCATGGTTGGAAATGTTTATCCTTATAATGGGTTTGATAAAGAATATGCAAGATCATTAGGAGATAAGGCAAGTGTTATTGATTACATAGTTTCTCACTCATTAGATTTAACAGATCCACAACAAAAAGAAGATGCAGAATTATTTGTTAAAACTGTTGTTAATAGATACAAAGATACAATAAAGTATTGGGAAATTGGTGGAAATGAAGGTTTACCAGCTCCAGAAAAATTTGATTACATCTACAACACATACATCTGGATTAAAGAAGTAGATCCTACTGCTCAAGTTTTAATAACTGCAAATTGTGGTGATGGTGATTGGGCATTCTATGATAATATTGAAGCTTTGGATTCAATATTTGCAAAAGGTGCTACTGACTCATTTGATATTGCTAATTTCCATTATTATGGTTATTTAGAAGATGATTTCGAAGAGATGTTAGAACAAAGATATGATGAATACAAAGAGAAGTTAGACAAATATGGAATTGACAAACCAATTTGGGTAACAGAAACAGGAACTTGTAGTGAATTGGATTCTACAATCTCTCCAGGAGGAACTGAACTAAGACAAGCACAAGATATTGTAAAAAGATTTGTAATCTTTTCTGCAAAAGGTGCTGAAAAAGTCTTTTGGTATTCTTATGGTTCCCAAGGTCAAGGTGATTTGTTCAAAGGTTGTAATTTAGTTAATGGACAAGATAAAAAACCAGGTTATTACAACTTTAAATTAATGGTTGACAAATTCGGTCATTTTGAAACTGCTACAAAACTAAGAGGAGATAATGTTTGGATAATAAAGTTTGTAAATCCAGATAAATCTTCAGTTTATGTTGCATGGGCAAAAACACCAGAAACAGTTGATTTATCACTTTATATTGGAAAGAGCTCAGCATTTGTAACACATATTATTCAAGATAGAGGAACTTCTACTCACAATACTGAAACAATTGACACAACAAGTGTTACTTTAACAGAAAACCCAATCTTTTTGGAGTGATAAAATGAACTACAAAACTTTTATTTTATTCTTTATTCTTTTAATTACTTTATTCACTTTTGGTTGTGCAGATGACGAAGAACCAGTTTTAGACTCTTGCGGTGATGGAATTTGTGATGATCATGAATTAGAAACAGGAATGTGTGAAGAAGATTGTGAAATTACTCCAAGAATTAATCAAGTCGAATTAGAGTTTTCATGGTCAGAACCATTGTTATTAAGTTCAGAAGAAAAAGAATCTGCTTCATCAGAAAAAGCTGCTTGGGATACTTTAGCAATTGATGGAAATACAATACATTCAGTTTGGCTAACAATTGTGAATAAACAAAGTAATATTTTTTATAGTAAATCTAATGATTTAGGAGAAACATGGACAACACCAACACAAATAACAGATTCTACTGGGTTGTATAAACCTTCAATTAAGTCTTCTAATGGAAATGTTTATTTAACTTGGAGAGATTTAAGACATGAAACAAGTGCAAACCATTTAGGTGAGTTATATTTCAAATATTCTCATGATAATGGAGATACTTGGAGTCCTGACACACAATTAACAAATGATGAAATAAAAACAGCTTTATCTTATGTAAATGTTGAAGATGATAATGTTTACATTGCTTGGGAAGATTACATTCCAAAATGTACTATTAAATTTATGAAATCTTTAGATAAAGGTTTAACTTGGGAACCACAAGTACAAGTTACAGATGGAATAGAAGTTGGAAGTCCAAATATTGTAGTAACTGATGACAGTGTTTTACACACTATCTATGGTTCTGAGAAATTTTCAGAATCTACACGAGGATGGAATTGGGAAGTTGCTTACCAAAGATCAACAGACAAAGGAGATACATGGGGACCTGAAGTAAGGCTTACTTATGATGAAATTGGTGATACAAAATTCCCAATGGTTACTGCTTCTGGAAATGAATTACATGTTGTTTGGTGGGATGATCGAGATGATACAAGCATGAAACACATGGGTTATGCACCACAAGAAAAAGATATTGCTGATGATCATGTTTATGAAATTTATTACAAAGGTTCATTAGATTCTGGTTTAACATGGGGAGAAGATATAAGACTAACAAATACACTAACTATTTCAGAAGGACCTTCTGTTATTTCTCAAAATGGAAATGTATTTGTAATTTGGCATGACAAAAGAGATGGAGATGATTATGAATTGTATTTGAAATATTCTCTTGATTCTGGATTAAGTTGGAGTGATGATATCAGATTGACTGATAGTTCAGCAGATTCTTCTGGTTCAACAATACAAATCGATGAACAAGGTAATTTGTATATAATATGGACAGAGAAATACGGTGATAAATCATCTGATGTTTATTTTATGAAAGGGATATTAGAGTAAACTACAGAAGTTTTTGGACTTCTTAGTTTTCTACGAAAACCTTAAAAATACATACATATTACCTTGTTTTATAGGGTGTAAATTATGACTACAGAGACAGATAATAGCTTATTTTCAATTGTTATAGATACATTAGAAGAAGAGCAACCACGTAGATATCAAAGACATATGCAAACAAGCCATGGAGATCGTATGTTTGCATTATACTCAGGAAAACCACAAGAAAGATTACAAGAAAGCGAACTTGCAAGAGAAATTGTAAGGCTAATGTTAGATGCTAATAAGCCAATTGGATTCTTAGGAAGTGATTCTTCTACTGGTAATCTCAGAGTTAAATATTTAGGTGATTATACTACTGAACAAATTGAGGCACAAACATATGCTTTAATGAGAGAAGGTTTACTTGATCATGGCAATATAAATGGTGCTGGACCAAGAAAATGGGCTTTTGAAAGTGAATTAGATGGTTCATATCAATCAAATCTACGATTAAGAGATGCATTAAGAGAACTTCTTAAACCTTATGAAGTCCAGGTTGGACAAGATCAATATCAAGATACTACACAACAATCCTCAGAAATGCCTTAACGTTTTCTTAATTATATCTTGTGCAGCTTCTTTGTTTTTTATTACATGCACATGTATTTTCATTTTTTTACGTGCAATCTCATTAAGAAAAGTAGTTATTTGTTTATTCTTTGGTTTTGGGAATAAACTTGTAGAAGTAGGTTCATTGTAAACTCTATCCATTGCATCTCTCATTTTAATTGGAAGATTAATTTGAATAATTGTATCTCCTAAAACATAAAGATAAAAAGGTTCTGCACACGGAACTCCTAATTTAGTTTTATAATTAAATGTGTGTTTATTATAATGTGCAATCATTTTATCAATATTTGATTCATTTTTTACAAGATAATAGAATTTTCTTTGTTTTCCTAATCTTCTTAATAAGTCAGTTTCCTCCTCAGAAAGAAGAATTAACAATAAATGTGAAAAGTGTCCTACAACAACTTTATTATCTCCAAAAACACCTCTTTCCATAGCTCTCATTAACATAATAAATCCTTCATGTAATGATGGTAATACAAACTTCTTAGAATCTTTGTTAATTAATAGTGCTTCTTGTTTGTTTAAATAAGATAATTCAAGTTTTTGAAAATATTCTTTTGTGTTTTTTATCCATTCAGGGTTTAATGAATAAATTCTTTTGTTTTTCAATAAGATATTCTCATCAACCATTTGATTTAGTAATTTGAAAACAGCATGATAAGTTACTTTTTTAGAATGCCTTATCTTGTTGTAGATTATTTTAGCATTCGCATCTAGATTAGTTGAAATAATATCTATGATTAGTTCTTTTGTTGAAGGATTTTTCCTTTCTGGCAGAATCATAAATTTGTTATATCTATTTAGTATATAAATTTAACTTTTTAGTTAAGTTTTCTTTGACAATACTTATTTAATTGAGAAAAATGTTAAATTCAATATGTCCATAGTTGAATTAGTTAAACCAGATGAAGCTACTGTTAAGTTTCTTGCAGATTATAAGTTATTAGTTGATGCAAACAATGCATTAGGTTTAGAAGCTATCACTACTTCTGATCCTGTTGTTGTTTCGCATGAACAAGATGTTGTTGATTTATGTGTAAGAAGACAAGAATTAAGTGATAATATTTCCAGAGCTGCAACACAATTAAAAGCACATTATGATGGAATAGCAGAAGAAGATCCTGATTTTAAACAATACTTAGAACAAGAAACTACATTCAAACAAACACTTGAAGACTTTCCAGAAATACAAAGAAGGAAAATGTTTGAAAGCTTTGGAAAATTCTTTGAAAGAAATCAACTAGAAGAAAGATTAGCAATCGATAGAAGATTAGAATACTTTAGACCAAGTTATGTTGGTAAAAATTATCCAATGATTCCAACTTCAGAAAAAGATGTTTTGAAATTGTTTAGAAAGCATGTAAGAGGAAATGTAGCCACATCTTGCGTAGCTGTTCCAGCATATCTAGGAATGGGTTATTTTTCATCACATCTTTCAAGACATTCTTCTTTAAGTGATAAGTTGGATTTAATATATACTTGTATGATTACTGCTTGTTATGCTGCAGCAGTAGGATTTCCTATTTTGGTAAATAAAGTTACAAACAAGGAATATGGTAAAAAACTTGAAGAATTTATCCATAAACCAATGCAAAGAAAAGCACAATACGCAGATAGATTAATTGAGACTATTAATCAATATGCAAAATAAGTAATTTAATATATAATTTGTAAAAAGATTTAAAAATACACCTACATTTCCTTATTTTATGGGTGACAACATAAAAGTAACAGGAAAAGGTAGAAGAGATACAAGTAAATTATTTGCACGTGGTGGTAGAGGAAAACATTATTTTATTTCTAGACCATCTGATCCAGATGAAGCAGCTTATTTTGATCATGTTTATCAATTAGTGGAAGATGGAGATATAATACATGTAGATGCTACTCTTGGTAGAGGGAAAAGAGCTTATTTAAATGTACCTCCTGAGTTTGGTGCATCTGAAGAACCAGGTCAAGAAGGTGGTTTAGATGATCTTGTTGAAGAACCACCTACTGAAGTTACTGGATTACCTATACAAGTTGCAGATCCTTCAGATGCAATAGTAACAGCTACTCCAGTCAGTAGTGTTGATTTGTACACAATTATCCACACAACAAAAGAAGCACAATTTGCAGAATATGGACAACATGGACAGATTAATTATGAAGGAAAAATGGCTGCATTAGAAGCAGGAAAAGCTGAACAAAGATTAAGTGAGAGTAGCTTAGCAAGAGATATTGTAAGAGCAATATTAGATTTCCATAAACCTGTTATGGTTACAGGAAATGATTCACCATGGAAAGGAGGATATACTTTTCCAGGTTATACAGAAAGACAAGTTGGCGAAGAATTGGGCATTTTAATGAATGAATGCGGTTTACTTGATTTTACATTTAGTGGCTGTATGAGTCCAAATCATTATGCTCTTGAAAGTGAATTTATTGTAACACCAGCAGAAGGAACATTAGCTAAAGGTATGATGAGATCTGAATATAGCCAAAACAGGCAACTAAGAGATGCATTAAGAGAGTTTCTTAAACCTTATGAACATGAAGAACTCAAATATGAACAAGATTCAGTTGGTCCAGGAAGATGCTTCGTTTCTTTTCAATCACCCGCAGAGTAAATCTTATAAACCCTTTTCTTTTTCTTCAATATTATGGAAGTAGATAACTTAATCAAACAAGCAAATCAAGTATATAATGATAACTTTCCACAAACTACTCTATTTGAAAGAGCAATCTTTTGTAGTTGGTCTTGTGAGATTGGTGATTGTAAGTTTTGTTATATGAGTTCACAACAAAAATCAGAAAATAATGATAAAAAACGAAGAACTCAAGCTTCAATCTTAGCAGAAGCATTACTTTGTAAAAAATATGGTTGGGAAATTGGTTTTGTAACAGGAGGAATGCATATTTGGAAACATGAAGAATTATTAGAACTATTCAAAAATCTATATGCAGTCTATGGAGAGAAATTCTGGATTAGTTTTGGTCCATTATCTAAAGAACAAGTTATTGCTTATGAACCATTTGCAAAAGGTGTTGTAGGAAGCACTGAAACAATTGAACCAGAATTACATAAAAAAGTTTGCCCATCAAAACCTATTGAACCATACACTAAAATGTTTGAATATGCAGATGAATTAGGATTAAAAAAAGCAATGACAATGATAGTTGGTCTTGGTGAAAAACATGAAGACTTTAATTTATTAAAAGAATTCATTCAAAAATATAAAATTGACAAAATACATTTGTATTGTTTAAATCCACAAAAAGGAACTTATTTTGAGAATGCTAAATCTCCTTCTAAAGAAGAACAAGCTTGGTGGATTTCAAAAACAAGAATTGAATTCCCTAAAATTGATATTCAATTAGGAATTTGGCTAGATAAGATTGAAAGAATTTCGTATTTACTAAATTCCGGAGCAAATTCAATATCAAAATTCCCAATAACATCTGCTTTTGGTAAAAAACAAGCACAGCAAATAGAAAAAGAAGCTAAAAAAGCAAATAGAAAGTTTGAAGGAACACTAACAAAGATAATTGATATTGACTGGAAAAAAGAATTAGATAAAATAGATATTGATGACGACTTAAAAGAAAAAATCTTAGAAAAACTCCTACAATACGAAAGAAAAATGAAGAGGAATGTTAATTCTCATTAACTCTATCTGCCATTTGCCAGACTGCTGCTGTTTGATATATTGATTTGTAAACAGAAACTGGAATACTATAATCTGAAACATCACTCCAATCACTTGGTGCAGTGTTTGCTTGCATATCTGGTAAATCAACATAACTATATTCTGGTTTTACTTCAAGAATATATTCAGGACTTGGATTAATTTGTACCCATTTAACTCCATTAACTTTCCAACCTTCATAAGCTTGCCTAATATTGAATTTATCTGGAGTAGATTGTACATGATCTTCTTCCCCTGCTAAGATCATTGCTTCAATATTAGGGATATTTGCTAATAATTCATCATACATCCAAACAGATTCTCGAATATCCCAATAAGAATCTGCTTCTTGAACACTTGCTAAATAATCTGGCCACTGATTAGAAGGAATTATTTCAGATAATGCATGCATTACAGCTCTTGAGTAAACTTGTCTTCCATCATTATCATATGTTTCATAAGGATAAGTATCTAAACCAAAGTCTTCATCTAATTCTAAAACATTATTATCATTTAAATCAGGGGTATCATATCTATAATAAGAACCTGCTTTTACTGTAAAGATTCCATCGTTGTTTCCATCATGAAATACAGGATAAATAGAATCTGGATTATAAGTTAAATCACTATAATCTGCATCAAGTATTTTCAATCCAAAACCTTGATATCTTAGATTAAAATAATCTCCTTGAGTAGTTGTACCTTTTTCTAATGGTTGCATTAACATTCTTCCAAAGTCTCTAGTTGCTAATTGGCTAGAAACAGGTGTTTCCCATTGAATAATATAATCTAAATAATCTTTTATTTCATCTCCATACAATGCACCAACAGCAACTTCAATATTTCCACCATTGGAAATACCAATCATTCCAATATTGTCTGCAACTTTTGCTTTTGAAATTTCATGTATTGTTTTTCCTGTTACATCTGTTTTTTCTCCAGCAGCAAATAAAATAACATCTCTTAATGCTTGAATACAATTTTCACCTCTATAATCATAAACACCATCTGATGTTAAACCAGACCAATCATCTGTAACACCTGGAAAAATATAGGTCATAATTATTGAATCTTCTTCAATCTCTGGAGAAAAACCATGATCAATTCCTTTTTTTTCATAACCACCAGGATTCCAGATTATAATTGGTGCACCTTTATTATATCTTTCATTGCCTGCTTCTGGCATATACATTCTTACAGCTAAAGTTCCTTGTGTAGAAGGCAATCTAAAATCAACAACCCTATCACCTTCTGAATAAGTTGGTTCAGTGATTTCAATTCCATCATCATCGTCATCACCAATCTGTCCATCTCCATATTCATCTTGGCAATATTGTTTTTCTCTATCATTAACAACTCCATCTTTATCATAATCACAAACATCAAATTCATCATCTTTCAAGAAATTAGGTACAAATATCGCAGCAAACAAAACAATAACCAAAACAGGAATAATAAACCAAGCAGCTTTCCTTGATGCTTTATCACTTGGATGCTCTTTTTTAGTCTTTTTAGTATGTTTTGTATGTGTTTTCTTTGCCATATATAGATTTTCTAATTGTTAATATAAATATTTTGTGATAAATAAAAAGAAAAAAGAATTATTTTCTAAACATATGCATCAGTGGCCTAATAGAAAATACTACAAATGCAATTACATACCAATACCAATCAAATGATATTAATGCTGTCCAATATTTAGCAATAAGTAATACTACTGCAGCAGTTGCCCACTTAATCAAACCAATATCAAATGTATCAAAGCTTTTAGCCATTTCATTAAATCCCATTATTTTCACCTATTTTTTCTTTGTCATAGTGTATATTGTGTATGCTGGTTTTATTGCTGCTAAGACCATAATAATCAGATACCAATACCAATCAAGAGAAAACATCCACTCTTGGAGTTCTATTATCTCATATTCAAGTGATGTATATAGTAGAAAGAGTGCTGTAAGTGAGATTATTAGTAAATAAACATCTAAGATTAACTTCTTATCAAATTTAATATCTAAATTCATTCTTCACCTCTTTGAATTCCCTTAACATAAACTTAGAAGAAATTGGATATATAAATGTTATGGTTGTTTGAAGAATTCAACTGCATTCTTAAAAATCTTGAAATTAAATTCATCAATATCAGAAATCTCTGTACCATCTCTTCGAGCTAACTCAGAAATCAAGTGGTAATCTGGTCTATTGAATGAATAAAGTGCTCTTTCTGGGTGTGGCATCATGCCTAGAACTCTGCCTGTTTTGTCGCAGATGCCTGCTACGTCTGCAAAAGAACCATTTGGATTAACTGGACTTTCACCATTTGCTGCATTACCCTCTTTATCACAATATGTAAACACAATTTGATTATTTTTCTTCAACTTCTCTAATGTCTCCTCAGAACAAAAGAATCTTCCTTCACCATGTGCAACTGGAATAAAGACTTTTTCAATTCCTTTTGTAAAAACACATTTTGAATTGTTCTCTTTCAAATGAGTCCATCTACAAATGTATCTATTTGTTGTATTTGGTAATAAGAAATTAACTTCATCACCATATTCCATATCATCCAAAGGAAATAAACCAATCTCAGTCATTATTTGGAAACCATTGCAAATACCAATTATTAATTTCTCATCTGCAATAAATTGTTTAATATCTTCCCATAAATTATTTTTTATTTTGTTTGCATAAGCATTTCCTGCACCAGTATCATCACCATAAGAAAATCCACCTGGAAATACTAAAATTTGATAGTCACTCATTTTTATCTTGCCAGCAATTAAGTCATTAATGTGAACAATAGTAGGAGAACCACCAGCTAAAGTAAAAGCATTAGCTGTTTCAGCTTCACAATT
Organism: uncultured Methanosarcinales archaeon; assembly: GCA_964556185.1. Classification (GTDB taxonomy): domain Archaea; phylum Nanobdellota; class Nanobdellia; order Woesearchaeales; family DSVV01; genus CAZKVI01. The sequence goes on along the minus strand of CAZKVI010000019.1, from coordinate 12,600 downwards.
GATTCCATATCCTGATAATATTAAGACTTTTACCATTTTAAAAATCCTTAAACCTCTTTTTGTAAATCTCATCTAATTCTGGAACATTTTTACTAATAACTTCTTCATCATTATGAGAAAGAACAAATCCTCTCTCTGTAACAACACCAACTTCACCAATTTCAAATTCACTCATGGAATTTTCAAATTCTTCTTTCCTAGCTGGATCAACTGTAACAATAAATCTGCTTTGTGTTTCTGAATACATAATTTTTTCAACACTTAAATCTTCATTTGGAACTAAACTCAAATTACATTCAACTCCTAATCTTCCTGCAATACTCATTTTAGCTAAAGCCATTGCAAAACCACCTTCGCAAATAGAAGTACAAGCACTAAACATATTTTTCTTATTTAATTCATACATTTTCAAATATAATTTCCTAGCTAATTCAGAATCAACTTTTGGAGTAGAAACACCTAATTCATTAAATAAATTGTAAAATTCACTTCCACCACATTCATCTTTTGTTTTACCAATTACATAAATTAAATCTCCTGGAACTTTTAGATCCATTGTTACTGTATTTTTAACATCTTCAACAACACCAATAGATGAAATTAACAAAGTAGGAAATACAGATATTTTCTTAGGCTCTCCATTTTCATCAAAACCTTTGAAATCATTAAACATACTATCTTTTCCAGAGATTAATGGTGTCATAAATTCAGTTGAATGATCATAACATGCTTTTGCAGCATCTTTTAATTGTGCAAGTCTTGAAGGATTACTTGAACTACACCAGCAAAAGTTATCTAAGATTGCAAGATGATCAATATTTCCACCAACTGCAACAGCATTTCTAATTGAAGTATCAATTGCACAAGCTGCCATATCATATGCACTTATCTCACTCATTCTTGGATATAATGCTCGAGATAAAACAACACCTTTAGAAGAATCAAATACAGGTTTAATAACACTTGCAGTATTATTAACACGACCTTTTCCTTGTAATGGTTTTATAACAGAATTATCTTGAACTTCATGATCATATTGTTGAGAAATAAATTCATAACTGCAAATATTGTGTGCATTCAACATCTTCTCAAACACAGAAACATGATCATCTACTTTTACATTTGCTTTCTCAGTATGATACGGAAATGGTTCTGTATCAAATTCTCTTCTAGGAAGTCCTTCATGTAAAAAATCCATCTCCATGTTTAAAATATCTTTATCATTGAATTTAACAATAGCTCTTGAAGAATCATTAAACTTACCAATTACAGTTGATTCAACTCCTCTACTTTCCATCAGCGATTGAAACTCTTCTAATTTATCATCAGGAACTGAAAGAGTCATTCTTTCTTGTGATTCTGAAATCCAAGTTTCCCAAGGTTGCAAACCAGGATATTTCAAAGGAACTTTATCAAGATGACAAACAAATCCACCACATTCTTTTGCCATTTCAGCAACAGAACAAGAAATACCACCTGCACCATTGTCTGTTATACTATTATATAACTCTCTATCTCTAGCTTCATGAACTAATGCATCTGATAACTTTTTCTGCGTAATTGGATCACCAATTTGCACAGCAGTTGCAGGACTTCCTTCATCCATTTCTTCACTTGAAAAAGTTGCTCCATGAATTCCATCTTTTCCAACTCTGCCACCAATCATAACAATATTATCACCATTTTTTGCACTTTTATCCCATGAATTATTTCCATTTGGTAATTTCCTTGGCATTAATCCAATTGTTCCTACAAAAACCAAAGGTTTTCCTTTGTAACGATCATCAAAAAATGTAAATCCAGAAGGTGTTGGAATTCCTGATTGATTTCCACCAGCATTAACACCATCAATTACTCCATCCATTATTCTTCGAGGAGGTAATGAAGGATTTGTTTTATTTCTTCCTCTAAATAAAACAGCAGTATCTTCTGGTCTTCCAAAACAATATCCATATCTATTTGCAATTGGTCTTGCAGCCATACCAAATCCAAGACAGTCTCTATTAACTCCAACAATACCTGTAATTGCTCCACCAAAAGGATCTAATGCAGAAGGACTATTATGTGTTTCAACTTTATCAGATACAATATAATTCTCATCAAAAATAATTCCTCCTGAATTATCTTTAAATACAGAAACACAAAAATCATTTTCTCCTTTATTCTTTCTAATTTCCATAGTTGCTTTCTTAATATACTCAGAATAAATTCCTTTTTGTATTTCATCAATTCTTCCTGCAAAATAAGTATGTTTGCAATGCTCTGACCATGTTTGAGCAATAGATTCAATTTCAATATCAGTAGGATTTCTACCTTCTTTAGCAAAATATTCTTTTATTGCATAAAGATAATCTAAATCTAATGCTAAAGGACCTCTTCTTTGGTTTGTATCAGGATCAAGAACACCTTTTTTCCCAAGTTCAATAAGTTCTTCATCACTAACATCTAAGTTAATTTCAATTGCTCTTGGTTCTGTTGTTATTTTAACTATTGGAGTAATAGGATCCATTCCATTATCTTGAACATATTGATCATGAGATTTTATATGGAATCTTTCAATTAAGATATTAATTAATTCTTTTGCAATTGACTTAACATCGTCTTCTTTTAATGAATTAGACTTAATAAAAACAACTTTTGTAGAAAAGACTTTACTTAATCCAATATTTATCTTAAATAGATCATTGATAATTTCTGTTGTTGTATTTGCAACATTATCAGTAACACCTGGTAAAAATCCAAGTTCTAGGGCCCAGGTGAATTCTTTCTTAAATCCAGAATCAATTCTTACATCATGAACTAATTTATTATGCATAGCATTAGAAATCTTTGTTATTTGATCATCTGAGAAGTCATAATCAACTGTATAACACTTACTTACAGCCACAATCTCAAGATCATAACCAAAACCCTTGAGTTTTCTCTCCATTAGTATAGCTTCAGAACTCTTTTGCTTTGAATCCACTGATATTCTATGAATTTTAGCCATTTAATTTCCCTTTTCCCTACATTTGGAAAATATTCGATTATTTATATATTTGATTGTTTGAAAAGAAGCGAATTATTGATAATTTAACTAAGTAAATTATCTAATTCGCCCCTTATCGATTGCTGATCAATCTAGGTAAGTATACTTATATATAAATGGTTGTAGTAATATAAATTACGACAATGTATTAAATACTAGGAATGAATACCTTAAGGAAAATGACCAGACATGATGTTCCAGTAGAGTATTTTAATGGTATGAATGAACCAGGTGCAACACCTTGGAAGATTAGACCTCAAGTATTAGATCTTGTTAAAGCATGTATTGATAAGGGTGTTAATAGACAAGATGGGAAAGTTCGTGTTTTAGATCTAGGTTCTGGTTATGGAAAAAATGCAGTTGGTCTAGCAAATGGCAGAGTTCCAGGTGGAGAACAAGTATATGATTCAAGTAATGTTACAGTTGATGCTGTTGATTTTAGTGAGGTAGCAATTGGTCGTCTTGAAGATAAAATTAGAGGAGATAGTATTGCTAATCTAACAGCAACAAATGCTGATGTTAGAGATCTTGATTATGCTGCAGGATCTTATGATGTTGTATTAATGTATGGTATTTTAGAATATTTAAGTCCAGAAGAAGCAACAGATCTTGTACAAAAAGCTCAAGAATGGACTGCTGAAAATGGAATAAATCTTATAGTAACTTTAGGAGAACATGATATAGTAACTTTAGGAGAACATGATTATGACCCAAAATCTCCTCATGAAGTACCAAAATCAAGAGAATTTATTCCAGAACAATATGAGCAAGGTTGGTCAATGGGACATCATGTTGATGAATTTGCTAAAGATAGGCATGTATTAACTCATGGTGAAGAACCAGAAGATCACATAGATCATTATATGAGATATCTGTGGTTCAAAACAGACCAACCTCAAGAAGAGCAAGTATTATTAAGACTTAAATAATTAGGAATGAATACCTTAAGGAAAATGGCAAAGTTAGAAAACATTGTTGATACAATAGAACAAGGAGTTTTTGATTTACTATTTGATGAAATAATTCCACTTGCGAAAGCAGTTGAATTAGTTGCTATGGCATATAATGTTTATCTTAATTCTAAGGGCATAAATAAAGCAGTTTTAACTCAAAATACATCAGATGGTAGTGCATATAGGTCTTATGGAATTTATGTTGAAGGGGTTGGTTTGCATGGTATTTCTTTTATTCCACTCCCTATTCTTGAAGTTACTTCTAGAATTACTGATCAAGATAAGTATCTTCTTACAATAGTTGCCCAACAAGAACACCTAAATCCTAGGGATCATAATGTACTTGATGTTAATTTAAAAGAAATGATGCAACCTTATGTTGGAAAAGATGTACAAGAAGAAATAGATGAAGCTAGAAATCTTTATAGGGAAGTTGTAGAAGCAACCATTGATCACTAATCTATATCAGGAGTATATGGTTGATCTTCAACTACAGCATAATCACCAACATCTCTTCTCCAGACATCACTGACCTGTTTCCATAATCTACTTAGTTCACCTTTTTCCATTGGTTTTTTATCTTTCCGTCTTAGAAATACAGCCCAACTATTTGTATAATTGTCTCCTTCAGGAACAAAAACTACATCATAATGTCTATTTCCCCAAATTCCTTGAGCAGGCCTACCATGTACAACCACATCATTAAAACTAGTGTATCCTAAATCTTCTATAATATCAGCAACTTGTCCTCGCCATCCATCTTTTATTCCAAGATGTATTTGTACTGCATCAGATTGGTCAGTACAATAAATTCCATCATGTTTTTCACCAGGAATTTTTCTATATTTACCTGCATGACCTAAATCAACTGGTCGTTCATAAAACACAGAATGAATTCCAGGACCCCTATCATCTTCCCAAGTTTCCACAAGATCAAATCCAAGTCTTCGATACAGTGCATTACTTGCTACATTAGTAGACCAAGTTCGAACTTGAATTGTTTCTTTACTTTTTCCTCTAGCTTCTAAATCATCAAAGCATCTTTCCATAAGCATTCGACCTAATCCTGCTCTTCTATGTTCTTTTACAACACCAATATAACGTACAAATGGAACTTTATCATATTCAGTTCTTTCTTTAGAATCTTCTGGAAAATATCCAACAAAACCAGCAGGTTTTCCATCTACTGTTACTTGTATAATATCACCATGTTCTACAAAAGCACCTAAGTATTCATCAAGTGGTCTTCTTGTAGATAAAGGTGGAAAAAATTCTGAATCTAGTGTTTTTAATAATTCAACTAATCCAGGATAATCATCTGGTCCAGGTTTTGAAAATCTGACTATTTTTTGAGGCATTTTATATAGAAAAGCTTGCAAATATATAAGCCTACTTGCTTATATTGAGGAATAAAAAGGTAAGATATATAAAATTAAGTGTATTCCTAGCTTAAATGGCAGAACAAATTATAGAAGAGCAATACCTATCAATGGCTGCAACTGCCTTAGCTTACGCAGCAACACATGAACCTTTTCCTGCTGGTGTAATACAAGTGGTTAGAGGTCCTTCTGATGATCAGCCCACATTTCAAGCTGTTTATGATGCTCTTTCTGGCTTACCAGAGGATCACCCACTAATAAAAGGGCATGGTAGAGATACATTAGAAAAAGGATATGAACGAAGAGATGAATATAGAGTAGATACAAGTGAAGCAGTTGGTCCAGTTTGTTTAAAACTCCAACCAATGATTTAAAGTGATTGAAAAAATTGATTTTTCTCCATATATATTTAAATACAACCATTCATCCCTACATTCTATGGATACTCAAGAGCAAATAATCAAATTATTGAAGAAATATACTAATCATAATACTATCAAATTGACAAATTCTGGGAATTTAGCTATATTGGCTGCATTTATTGCAGTGAAATTAAAAGGAATTACTGAAATCTTAATCCCAGATCAAGGTGGATGGTTGACTTATCAAACATATCCAAAGTTTCTAGATCTAAAAATTGTAGAATTAAAAACAGATTATGGAATTCTTAATCTAGATGAATTAAAGAAACACAAAAACAAAGCATTAATCTTCACTTCTTTTGCTGGCTATTTCGCAGAGCAACCAATTGATGAGATTATTAAAGTTTGCAAAGAAAACAACATCTATTTAATTGAAGATGCTTCTGCTCGATTAACAAAATGCAATGGTGAAGCAGATATTATCCTTGGAAGTTTTGGAAAATGGAAACTTGTTGATAATCACCATGGCGGATTTATATCTTTCAAAAACAAAGAAGATTACCCAGAAGGTATCAAATGCTTAACAAGACCTGTTAATTTAGATTATGAAAAATTACTAAATAATTTACAAATTGCAGAAGAGAGATTACAATGGTTGATTAACAAATGCAATGAAATAAAACAAGATCTCAATGATTATAATATTGTTCACAAAGATAAACAAGGAATTATTGTCGTCGTGAAATACGATGATGAACAAACCCTAGACAAACTAAAACAATATTGCAAAAACAATAATCTACAATTCACTCTTTGCCCAAGATACATTAGAATTAATGATCAAGCTATTTCAATTGAAGTAAAAAGACTGAAAAATGACTGAAATACAATTTGAAGAAGTTCATGGAGTAAAAGTTGATTTAAGAATTCCAGAACAAGATAGAAGAATGCTTTATGAACAATGGCAAAGCTGGAAAAGGGGAGAACCTGCAGAACACACAACTTTAGAAAGAGCTAATTTATTAACAAGATACGATTTCTTTACTGTCGGTGGTGGTGCAGGATTGCCACCTGATCCATTCAAACCATTAGCATTACAACATGAAGGTGCTGATTTAGAAGCTGTTATAAGAGCTAGAAGAGAGTACTTTCCTCCTGGAAAAGAACTCCAAAGCATATTATATTATAATGGTGTTCCAAATGCACCAACTATGCTTGGGTTAAGACCTTCTGAATGTGCTTTAATAACAGTAACTCCAGACATTGATGAACAAGGAAGAATTGCTATTCCAGAAGTAATTGGAGTATATGATGAAAGAACTCAAACAAGATTAGATTTACCTGATGAAGTTATAGCACAATTGCAATTTCCAACTTTCAAAGAGACTTCTTTAGAAAGTTCAACTGTAAGAGAATTTTTTGATTACGAAGGAGGATATAGAATAGAATTACAACCATAAAAATGAAAAGTAAAATTAATAAACTAACACTTGGTTTCATGCTTTTAGCTATTGCTTTTGTCTTAGCGATTATTAGCATAGCTTCATTAGTGATATTCGAGCAATGGTATATTGCCCTAGGCTATTACTTTATTTGCTGGGTATTATTGATTGCTGGACTATTTATATTGAGGGATCCAGCTGCTAACAAGATTAAAAACATTATCAAAGGAGGAAGATAAAATGGGAATAACAATGCCAAATAGTATGGATGAATGTATTTATTTTACTAATAGATCAGTAGATTCTGGAAAAATCATTGCATGGGTGTATAGAAAAGAATGTCCTAAATGTCACAAAGCTAAAATGGGTAAACCAGTTGACAAAGGCAAAGTAAAAATTAGAGCAAAAGAATATGTTTGTCCAGAATGTGGTTTTACAGAAGAAAAAAAAGAACATGAAGAATCATTACACTTAGAAATACAATATACTTGTCCTTTTTGTGGTAAAGAAGGCGAAGCAACTACACCATATGTAAGAAAAACCTATCAAGGAATAAAGTCTTATGTGTTTGAATGCGAATTCTGCAATGAAAAAATCGCTATAACAAAAAAGATGAAAAAGAAAAAAGAGAAGAAATAACTCTTTATTCTTTCTATTTTTGTTTTTGCAAACAGTCTACTACATAACATTTATAAATAATCTTTCCCAGAAACTTCTAAAGAGGTGATTAAATGGCAGCTGGTGCAGCCTTAATAGGCATAATATTAGGTTCTATCATATTTCTATTTATAGGATTTATTTTCTTCGTATTATTTTACATATACGGAGCATTAACTTTAATGACAATAGCGAAAAAAACATCTACAGAACATGCTTGGTTTGCGTGGGTACCATTTCTTAATATTTATTTAATGACTAAGATTGGTAAAGTATCGCCATGGACATTGTTGATATTCTTAATAATATTTGTACCTTACTTGAATATTTTAGCTAGTCCACTTATGTTAGGAATGATGATTTATTGGTTCTGGAAAATGTGCGATGCACGAGGAAAACCAGGTCCATTGGCATTATTATTGTTTGTACCTATATTAGGATTCTTATTCCTTTTAGGATACTTAGCATGGAGTAAATAGATGAAAAAACTACCTAATGAAACATATGTAGTTGCATTTGTTACTTTAGTAGCTTTTGTAGCAGTTCTTGCTATGTTTCCTTATCTTTCTTTACCTTCTTTTAATCTAACACCCATCACAGGAGCAGTAACTGCATCATCTGGCTGGAGTACTATAGTGGATGAAAATTTTGACTTTTGGTGTGATGGTGCTGCAGATATGCAACACACTCCTTGTTATGGTGTGGATCCTTCAGGTGATGGAACAGGATCTATGGCAGGACCATGGACACTTGTTCGTAGAGAATCTACTTGTGAAGTAAAAAATCCAGAAAAAGATGGATGTATAAAGGGTGGTGGATGTGGGTTTTGGGCTCCAGAGGGATCCAAAACAGGATCAATAACTATTCAAGATGGGGATGAAGATATTAGTGTTAATATTATAAAAGGTTCTGGTTCATTCAAATACAAATGTCATCCATGTGGCCACGGTGAGTATGTCTATTATGTTAATCCAACACTGTGCACATTTAAACTTGATACTAAAACATTTGCATCATGTTCTGCTCTTTGTGCAGAATCATATTATGGAGCAACTGGGGAAGACAGAGATGGTTATTGTTATTGTTCTTGTCCAGAAGGATATGCAGAACAAGAATTAGAAGATAGTTCTGCTTGGCAATGTGTAGTTTATGAACAAAGAAATTGTAATAATGGAATACAAGATTATGATGAAGATGGTATTGACTGCGGCGGACCATGTGGTGAATGCAAACCAGGTTGTGAAAATGGAATGCAAGATGAAAATGAAGATGGTATTGACTGCGGCGGACCTTGTGAATATGATTGTGATGATATTTGTTTAATTAATGGAGAACAAGATGAAAACGAAGATGGAATAGATTGTGGAGGACCATGTGATGAATGTATAGAAACTTGCTCAAACGGAATTAAAGATGAAGACGAAGAAGGTGTTGATTGCGGTGGTAATTGTCCATTATGTTCATATTCTGTAACTATTTCACCTTCTTCAGCTGAATTATATGCAAATGGTAGAGAAGAACAAGAATTTACAGTTACAGTAAAATTAGCAGACACAGGTGAAGCAGTTGATAATGCAAAATTTGATTTACATGTTCAAGAATTAAGAAGAAGAATTGGTGATCCAGGAGATTTATCAACTTATTCTATTACAACAGATTCATCTGGCCAAGCAACCTTTACATATACTTCACCTCAATCACATATTTATGATTTACCTTTTGTTGAATCAGAAATTAGATTAAGTGTTACTGATAGAACACACACAGGAGGAGAAGCTACTATTACTTTATTAGATCCAAGACCTAAAATAACAATTGAAAAAGAAAATGCTAATGTTTTACAAGAAGACGGCACAGGAATGGCTTATATTGATGTGCTTGTAGATGATCCAGATAGTGAAGATGGTGGATGGGTTTACGTAGTAAAACCAAGGTCTGGAAAAGTATACACAACTTGGATGCTTACACCTGATTATTGGTTTGAAGTTGATACAAGTGAAGCTATTTTACAATTTAATTGGGTTCCTCCAAAAGGACCTGTTGAGTTAAGAGATTATATGATGACTCTTGTACAAGGTCAAAGATCTGATTGGAATAATCTAAAAAGTAACTTATTAGGAGAACAAGATGGTGTTCAAGATGGTTTAGATATGCTTAAAAATTTAGATGAATCAATTTATGGTGAAGATTCTCCTCTTGGACAAGCTGCAGGAGAAGTTAAAAGTTATTATGACTTTGGCAAAAATCTTAAAGGAAATATTGATGAATTAATTAAAGATGGAAAAAGAATTGCAGATTCTGTAACAAAATATGAAGCATTCTTAAATTTTTTAAGTGGAGGAGTTGAAGTACTTGAAGTAACTTATGCTACAAAAAGTTTTATTGAAGGCAAACTAGCAGATCCAAATGATTCAAATAAATTAAAAGAATGGTTAGAAGGAAAAAGAGATACATTAATTGGTTATGGTTGTAATTCATTACAAACAGGATTAAGAACATTAGCAGATACTGAACGTGAAGCAAATTTAGAATCAATAAGAGTACCAATGCATGTCGATGTTACTGTAACAGATTCTGACGGCTATAAAACAGAAGAAGACATATTATTATATTATACATATTTTTATGCTCCATCAGATTAGGTAAAACAAAATGAGAAAAACACAAACAACAAAATTGGTGTTGATTTTATTAGTTTTAATTCTATTGTCAACAAGTGTATTTGCATTCAGTGATCCACAAGAAGCTTTAGAAGCTTATTTTGAAGCTGATAAAGACGAAAACATTGATGCAATGATTGATTTAACAGACTTTTCTTTTATTACAGATGAAGATGAAAGAGAAGAATTTATTGAACAAACAGAAAGAAGTATGGAAGAATTAGCAAGAATCTTTGACACAGTATCTTATACATTAGATGAAATAGAAGTTATAGAAGATGGCACAGATGCATTAGTATTTTATCATCTTGTTGCAGAATTAGAAGATATTGAAGGAGAGACATCTACAACAGATCTACATTATGTTGCAACAATGCATAACTTAGGTAGTGGTTGGAAAATTGCAACAATGCAATCTCGTGTAGGTTTTGATGCAAACAAAGAATTTGTAGAAGTTACAAGAGCAGCTGGTAATAATTATGGACATTTAGATGAATTTGAAGATGAGGAAGATGAAGGAATAGATTGGTGGGGAGTTGTTAAATGGATATTTGGATTGTTGTTTAAAATTAT
>CAZKVI010000019.1:0-1446 GCA_964556185.1 uncultured Methanosarcinales archaeon | reverse complement strand
ATGACGACTACGACCAATATCATGACGATGATGACGATGACTTTGACCATGATCAATATGTACAAGATCAACAAGATGATTCAGATAGTGGTGGTGCAACTGCAGCAGAAGCAACTGCTGCTTACCAAGAATATATTGAAAAATACAACGCATTAACAGACTTAATGTCTCAAGGCAAAGGGGATACTCCTGAAGCTAATCAAGCATATGCAGAATACAAAGAAGCTAAAGAGAATTATGAAGCAATTGCTCAAAGCGTAAATTAGAGGTGTTAAAATGAAAAAAGTAATTCTATTGTTAACTATTTTTATATTAATTTCAATAACAGGTTGTGGTAATGGAACTTCAGAAAGTTTATTCAAAGATATTGAAGGAGTTTATGTTTCTGAGAAATGTGTTGAATACAAAGATGATGTTTGTGGATTATATGAATGTATGGTTGATTTATGCTGGTGTTGGGAAGGATATCCAGGACCAATCTTTTATGTAGCTGGATTTAATGTTTTATCAGAAGAAGATGCAATGGCAGCTGTACAAGAATACCTTGACGAAGGTAGATTTATGGAAGAAGATGAATTATTAGGAGAAGCAACAGCTATAACAGTAGAAAGAGCTGTAAAATTAGATGATATTTTCTACAATGTATTCTGTGATGAAGAAGGAGATGAAGTTGTTTACTCTGTTGCAGCAGATGGATCAGTCTTCCAAACAATTTGTGGTGTGTAAAATGAAAAGAATATTAATTTTAGTTTTAATTACAATAATGTTAGGTGGTTGTTCATTATTTAGTGGAATGGATGATGCTGATCCAGGTGGTAATTCTGGAGGATCTACTATAAAGTCAGGTGATGTAATCGAAGCAACACTTATGGGAAACCCTGGCCATCCTGGAATTATAGGGGCATATGATTTTAGCAAAGCAAAATCTATGCAAATAGAATATTTAGATTATGCAGATAATAAACAAGAATATGATCTGTATTTCTACGACGGTGGTTTTGATCAAGTAACATATCAGGCAGACCTAGGTGAAGTAGATGTATCCATGGCCGATATGGAATGTCCAGAAATCACAGAAGCATTCACTTATTGGAAACCAATGAAATTAAATAGGGTTTATTGTGTAAAAACATTAGAAGATGATTATGTTAAAATACTGATCACAGATCTTTATGAAACAGACTCTGGTCAAGATGGTGCACCCAATTCATGGGTAGATTTTCAATGGATTTGGACATAAGGTGAAAAAAGCTAAGCTTTATAAATAAATATAATCAAGGAAATAAACATGGCAATTACACAAGAATGGATTTTTGGATACTTTATGCCTAATCTAATGGGTAGATCTTGGGAATTAATAACAGCTCCAAAAAGTAATCCAGAGATGTTATGGTTAGTTACTCCATTAGTTATTGTAACATTAATCATGACTTTGTATTTTGGAAG
>CAZKVI010000018.1:0-33057 GCA_964556185.1 uncultured Methanosarcinales archaeon | reverse complement strand
AGATGGATATTATAGATATGAAGTTACTTGTACAGATGATTTAGGTAATGAAGGATATGCTTCTATTGTTACAAGAGTAGAATCAGACATGGCTTTATTTGATCCTTTACCATATGGAATTATTGATACAGATGAAGTTGAGTTATCTGTTAAAACTTTAGAAGATGCTAATTGTGGTTTTAGTGCATTCACAGAAGAAACAACTTTTAGTGCAATGGATCAAGGATTTAGTAAAACAGATATGATGGGAGATGGTTATTATTTATTTACATGGGATTATTCTTTGGAAGATAATATGGAATATTGGTTTGATATTAAGTGTGAATTATTAGATTCAGGAAGAGAAAGTGATGATGAAATACAATTTGTATTTGATAATACTGTTCCAATAACTTCTGTAGTTGATGCTTATGGAGAGGCTTTTGACTTTAGTGGTTTTTATAATGGGGATGAAGTAGATCTTTATTTAGAATGTAATGATGAACCTTTGAATGGTTTTGGTTGTGAAAGAACACTTTATTGTGTTGATACAACAATTTGTATTCCAAGTATAGAAAATGATCCATTGCAGCCAATTGAATTTAATTTTTCAGAAGCAAGTAGATATGATTTATGTTATAGAAGTTATGAAAATGAAATAGCGGGTTATGGTGGTCTTATTGAGGACACAGAATGTGTTGAGATAAAAATAGATAGTTATGATCCAAATATTGAAGTTTATACTCCAGAAGATGAAGAAGTAGTTTATACTAATTATGTTGAAGTAACTGGAGAAGTTGATGATCCAGATGCAACAGCAGGAACACCAAATAATATTGTTACAATTGAATTAATTAATACTAATGGAGAAACATATACTTTTACAGATATTGAAGCAAATAATGAATTTGAGTATGTAGTTGAGGGCTTGAGTTTAGCAAGTAATACTACACAATATAATGTGTTAAACATTTATGGGACAGATCGTTCAGGTGCTACAACTTCTACTGTAACTAGACAAGTTCTTTATTCAGAAGATTTCCCAGAAGGATCAATTATTTTAGTAGAACCAACTAATGGAGTAACAGATGAAGAAACATTTGACTTTACTGTTGAAACTTTCTTAGATGCAGAAGAGTGCGGATATAGTAGAAATAATGCAGAAATTGGAAATTCAATTGCAATGACTCAGACTAATGATGATACTTTTACAAGAGAAGTTACAATTGCACAACCAGAAGGAGTAGATGATGTGCTTTATGTGAAATGTAGATTGGAAAATGGCATTGTTTATGCAGAATCTTTTGCAATTGTTTATGATACTACACCACCAGTAATTTTAGATTTATATATTGATAATTCAGATTGGAAAGATCCACCAAATATAGTTGAGCAACCATTAGAAGCTCAAGTTTATGTAGAAACAGATGATAAAACAAAATGTAAATATACCACAGATAGTACAGACACATTTTTTACAGGAATGATTAAGTTTGATAATTATGATGATAATGATTGGATGAGAATCAATAATCATAATTTTACAAGTTTAAATGATAAAACAACATATACATATTATATCCAATGTGCAAATGGTGCTTCTGATTTAACAGATAAATACACATTAGACTTCACAGTAGATACTGACTTACCGTCAGAGTTTACATTAGTTGCACCAGGAGATACTTATTTAACAAGTTTCCAATTGGAATTAGAAACTACAAGAACTTCAACAGGATGTAAATATGGTCTTACAGAAGATGCAATTGATAATGTAATGAGTGATTTAGGTGATTCAAAATCATATATTTCAGATACAGTTACAGTAGAGGATGAAGGATTAAAGAGATATTATTTTTCATGTGAGTTTGCAGAAGGGTGGATAACAGATTATTTTGAATTTTATGTAGATACAACACCACCTGTTGTTGTTTCAATAGATGATGGAGATGTTGTTTATTCACATACTCAATTAGGTGCTATTTGGAATGCAACAGATAATTTAACTGGAATTGATTATTACAATGTTTCTGTTGGAACTTATGCAACTTATAGTGATGCTGTTAATTGGACAAAAGTAGATGCTAATACAATTACTTTTACAGGCTTAAATTTAACAAATCAAAGTTATTATTATTGGAATGTTTATGCAGTTGATGGAGTTGGATTATGGAGTCAGCTTAAATCCAGTGATGGTGTATTTATTGATGCATCTGGTTCTGGTACAGATGATAATGGAACTACTGTAGGCAATCTTCCACCAGAGCAATGTTATAATGGAGTTAAAGATGGTGATGAAACTGATGAAGATTGTGGTGGAGAATGTGATGGTTGTGATGAAGGAAGTATGTGTATAAATGATGAAGATTGTTTAAGTAAAAATTGTGATAATGAAGTTTGTCAAGAAGCTACATGTTTTGATCAAATTATAAATAATTATGAAACAGATGTTGATTGCGGAGGAGGAGTTTGTGTAGAATGTATGGAAGGACAAATGTGTGTTTTTGATAATGATTGTTATACAAATTATTGTTCCGGTCATGTGTGTACAACTCCAACTTGTTCAGATAATGTGCAAAATGGTTTTGAAGAAGGTATTGATTGTGGTGGAAACTGTCCAACACTTTGCCCAACTGTTGATTCCCCTGGAACTTGTAGTGATGGAATAAGGAATCAAGGAGAAAGCGGTATTGATTGTGGTGGTCCATGTTCAGCATGTAAAGGAGAAGATGATGGTCTTGGATTATTTGGGTGGTTATTGATATTATTAATTATGATTTTATTAGGTGTTGGAGGTTATGTTGGATATATTTATTGGTATGAGCCAAAATATGGTAGTCTCTATGATAAATTATATGAATTATTCACAGGCAAAAAAAGAACCCCTCCAAAAATGCTTGGTCCAATGGGTTCTCCTAGATTAGGCAGACCTGGTCAAAGAATAGGTGGAATGCGTGGTGTTCCAGGGAAACCAGGACAAAAAGTGGCCAGGCCAAAAGGAATGTCACAAGCTGATTATAATAAAAGAGTACAACAAGTAGCAAGAGATAGAGCAAGACAACAAAAATCAAAAGTAAGATCTAAATTATTTGAAGGTTTTGAAGAGAAGAAGATAGGAAAAACAGAAAAACTTGCTTTGAAACCAAAGAAATCTGGTATTGAAGGTAAAATATCTGGAAAAGGTGTTGGGAAAGCAGTAGCAGGAGTTGGTGCTGTTAAGGGTGTTAAAGGAGTTGGTAAAAAGCTAGTAACAAAACCTGTTAAACCAAAGTCTGCATTAGAAGACTTAGCAGATGTTGCATCTGGAAAACCTGCTAAAACTCCTGTTAAAGCTAAGGCAGTAAAAGCAAAAGCAAGTAAGACAAAGACAACAACTAAATCAAAATCTACTAAACTAAAAACAACAAAAGCTACTAAAAAGAAAGATATATTTGATGAATTAGATGACATTTCTAAGAAATAATTTAAGTGGAGTATAAAATGATAAATTTAAGAGTAAAAAAAGCACAAGTATCTTCACAGTTATTTCTTTATATATTGGCCATAGTTATAATTGGTTTATTATTGGTTTTTGGTGTAAAATATATTGGAATGTTGGTTGAAAAAGTGGACACAATTAATGTTGTTCAATTTAAAACAGATTTAGAAACAAATATAGAAAAAATAAGACCAAATTATGGGACATGGAGGATTTTAGAATTTGATGTTCCTGCAGAAATTGAAGAAGTTTGTTTTTTTGAATATGATATTCTTCCAGACAAGCCACAAGAGATGCCAATATGTATTCAATCTAATGTTGATGAATATGATTATATAATTTGTAATGCTTGGAGAGATTATGAAAGTGCTAATCCAGATGGAGAAAATCCAAATGTTTTTGTTAAACCATCTGCAACTATTGATACTGATATAATTATTGGAAGATTAGAAATTGATACAGGTGATCATTATTTGTGTGTGCAGGCTGTTGGTGGAATGATTAAACTAAAGGCAACAGGATTAGGTGATGGAATAAGAATAGAGGAATGGCAGTGAAATGTCTAAAAAGGCACAAATTGAGGCAGGAGTTAACTGGATTTTTATTATTGTAGCAGGGGCTATAATTCTTTTGTTTTTTGCAAGTGTTGCAACATGGTATAAATCAAATCAAGAAACTAAAATTTCTGGTCAAGTTGTTGTAAAATTAGATTCTATGTTTACAAGTGCAATTGAAAGTCCAAGAACTGCTAAAATGGTTTCAATACCTAATTTACCTATTCATTTTACTTGTGATAGTGATTGTAATGAATTTGGTTGTCCTTCTTATTTTAGTGGAGGGGCAGTCTCGAGAGACTCTGAAACAGAAGTTGTCTTTACAATGGCTGAGTTGGAGGCTAATAACTTAATTTCATGGGCCTTGAATTTTAAAATACCTTATAAAATTACTAATTTTCTTTATTTAACTAATGATCAAATTAGATATATTATAATTTATGATACTACTTCTGAAGATTTATTTGAAGCAGTAAATGATGTGCTTTCTGAGAATCCGCATTTAAATTTAGAAGCTGTTTTAGATACTGGAAGTTTTGAGTTTGAAGATTATAATGATGATTTTGTAAGAATTGTAAGTTTAACTCCAAATAAATATGTAGAATCTGATTTTGAAGAGTTCTTTTCAGATTCTGACTTTGATTTTGTTGATGTTGATGGTAGTGAAATTTCTGGATCTGTTTATTTTAATGATGGTTCAGGTGTTCAATATTATGGAATTCCAATGTTGATTGGTGCAATCTTCTCAGAGAACTCTGAATTTTATGAATGTAATGTCAACAAAGCACTGTTATTATCAAGTTATGTAAGTTATGTTTATGAAAAAAGAACACAGTGGTTATTTAGTAATCTTCCTGTTACACCAGAAGATAAAACTTATTGTAATATTTATTATACAGATGCAGATGTTGTTAAAGCAATTCAAAATATTGGTTCTATGGTCGATGTTGATGCATTAGAAGTCGGGGAGTTGTCGTCAGCAATTACAACAATAGAAAATAATGATAATTTGGCAATTATTAATGATTGTCCAAGGTTGTACTAGAATGAATAGAAAATCTCAAATAAAGATGGGAGAATCAATTATAATATTGTTTATTTTCTTTATTTTAGTTGTATTTGGGTTGGTTTTTTATGCAAGTATTTCAAAATATACCTCTGGTCAGGCTGCTGTGGAAGCAGAAGAGATGAATGTTGAGAATATCCAAAAAGAAATACGCTTTTTGTCTGAGATTCAATGTACAGAATCTGGCAATACTAGATTTGATTGTTATGATATTGGTAAAATAATTGCAACACAAGAAGCTATCCAAGAACATTATGATTATTATGCTCAAAATGTGTTTTTGCAGACTAATATCAGTTTTGTAGAAGTATTTCCAAATAATGATGAATGGATTTTATATGAACTCATATTTACAGAAGACAATATGATGAATGTAAAAGGAGGATCTGCTTTTCAGATTCCTGTTACTTTATTTGATCCAATAGAAGATACTTATAATTTTGGTTATGTTTCAATAATGGTGTACAAATATGGTTAAATTTAATGTTAATAGAAAGTCTCAAGTAGAGATAATGGGGTTGGTTGTGATAATGATAATTATATCTTTAGTATTATTATTTGTAGTAAGTATTGTTTTTAAGCAAGATCCAGGTACTGAATTCTCAGAAGCCCATGGAGATTTATCATCTACATTTGTTAATACTTTATTGCAGACAGATTCTGGTTGTGTTCAAGATACAACTATGCAAGATTTATTTGTTAATTGTGCAAGAAGTGCTGGAAAAGGTTCTATAACTTGCGATGATGGTGTGACAAAGTCTTGTGAATATTTGAATGCTACTGTTATTAGTATTTTAGAGAACACTTTGAATGTTTGGAATGTTGATACAGAAAGAGGATATGAGTTTATTGCTGTTGTACCACCTCAAAAAGTGCTTATGCATTACACTGCTGGAGATTTATCAACTAGTATGGGTGGTCAAGTAGAGCCATTCCCTCTGAGTTTATACCCTTCTCCAGTTGATTTGATGATCTATTTATGTGTTGGTGGTTGCGGTATTGAGTATTGATTGGTATTAAAATAATGGTTAAAATATGTTGAATATAACATAAACTTTAAATATAGCCGATATAAGGATAGATATGAGGTGATTGCATGAATAAAAAAGCTCAAGGAATCTCAATCAATGTTATTATAATAGCAGTTGTAGCTTTATTAGTTCTAGTATTGCTATCTTTGATCTTCACAGGAAAAATGGCTCAAATAACAAAGGGTATGAATGATTGTGAGGAATTGGAGTATGCAAACTGTTTGGATGAATGTCCAAGTGGATATACAGAAGATCTAACTAGAAGATGTTACATTGGAACTGAAGTAGATACTACTCAAGACTGTTGTATACCTGTTCAAGAGCGATAATCTTGTTTTATTTTTTGTTTTCTCTTTTCTTATTTTGATATTATCTTGTTCAGAAACTTTATAAATGCATTTTCTTATGATTTATCTTATGATGTATAATAAAGCCATGGCAAGAGAACAAATGGTTGTTTTAATTGTGATTGTGTTAATGTTGATAGCAGTTTTGTTCTTTTTAATGTCTAAGGCTTCATTAATTTTGAATTGATTTGGTTGATTAGATGATATTTAATAAAAAAGCTCAAGCAAGAGAAAAAACAGTTAAAATAATTGCTTTATTGGTTACTTTAATAGTTCTTTTTCTTTTAGTATGGCAAACAGCGGGTTATTTTATTATTGAAACAAAGGAAACAGGTTGTAAGTTATCAGTGTCTAGTCATTCTTTATCACAAGATGCTACTTTTAAGTCTAGTGCAATTAATTGTCCAAGAAATTATATCACTTTTTATGAAGATAGGGTTGAGAAGAATGGAGAAGAATATTATATAAGGCATACAGAAGATGGAGATGTAACTTTTGAAAGGGAATTCGAAGAATTAAAAGATGATATTGTTAAATATGTATTTGCACAAGAAATGGCTAAATGTTGGGAAGCAATGGGTCAAGGAGAACTTGATGTTTTTGCAGACCCTTTTATTACCTTTCTTTGGGAAGTTGATAATCCAGGAAGGAAGCTTACAGATGGAGTTGAGTTGGCTAATGTTCCATGTTTAATCTGGGCAACTGCTTATTTTGATGATGATATTGAAGAAGACTTTGTAGTCGAGGATTTTCTAACTTATGTTAAAGAAGAATACCCTGTAGATCTTGGAAAAGGACAAGAAACTTATTATGAATATATTTTTGTTTCTCAAGAAAAGACATACATGGGATTTGATTATGGGGATGCTCCATCAATTCAAATTGATGATGATTTTGTAATTAATTCAGATGAAACATATCATGTTTACTTTAGAGGAGCAGATGGTTTTGGACCAGATGGTGTAGCTTCAAAATGGTATTCTGTTTATGTTGGTGATATTGATCATTTAAAACAGCATTGTGATTATATTTATAATTAGTAGATTATTGATATTATATATTGAAAATGAAATATGTTAACAAAAAAGCGAGTATGATGGGATGGATTGTTACTGGAGTTGTTTTTTTAGTTGTATTGATTCTTTTTATCATGTTTATTGATACTGTTTTTGAAGCAGGCCAAGATAAAGGCGAAGTAGAAATATGTAGAAAAAGTATACAAACATTATCTTCTATTAATACTTTCAAAGAAGTTGGTTTTGAAGATATAAAATGTCCAATGGTTAATGAAACTATTGAAGTTGATGATGACGATGAATTAAAAGAGGAGATAGCTAATGAAATGGCAGAATGTTATTATAAATTTGGTACAGGGGAATGGCCATTATTTGAAACAGAATTAGGTGTTACTCAATATTGTGTAATTTGTAGTGTAGTTGAATTTAGAGGACAAGATAAGGAAGTTGATGGATTAATTTCATGGATGGATCAAAATTATTTGCCTTTGTATTATTTGACAGATTTAACACAAGATTCTCAAGCCAGTCAATTAACTTATTTAGAATATTTTAGAAAATATGAAACAACCCCTGGAGAAGTTGATCGATTAACTTTGGAATCTGTTGATTCAGTGAATACAGAAGAAGATTATGCCACAATATTCTTGTATGCAAAAAAAGGTTATTTGAATAAAATTCATGGGACTTTATTAGGTGCAGGTGTTGGGGCTTCTCTGGGCTTTCCGGGCGGTGTACCTGGAATTGTTTTGGGAGCTACAACTGGAGCAACAGCAGGAGCATATTATGGTAAAAATAAAGATCCTGATTGGGAAACAGGAATATTATTATGGCCTTATAATACAGAAGATCTTAATCAATTAGATTGTGAAATGTTGCCTGCTGGGCAAGTGTAGCTAGTATATGGATAAAGTATATAAACAAGAAAAAGAGGAAATAATTAATGATCAAAATGAATAAAAAAGCAGAAGTAGAATGGTGGGTTATGAAATCTGTGTATGTTTTAGCAGCCTTAGTAGCAATTCTTCTAATAATTTGGTTAATTAAAGGAGCAATGGGCGATATTATATCAAATTTAATTGGGAGGACATAATGGAGACACAGAAATTAGTAACAATTGTTTTAGTAAGTACTTTATTAGTTGTTGCTATTGCTATAGGAATTTCAGGATTATCAAAAGGCGGAACTGGATTAGTTGATAGTTCTCAGAGTTTATTAGATAGAATTTTTGGAAGAGAACAAGTCGTTGTTAGTGGAGATTATGATGAAGAAGCATTGCCAAAAGATAGTTGGGTTCCTTTTTTTGGAGCAGATGTTGAGTTTGAGATTGTAATAAAAGAATTTGATGCAGATAAGCAAAAGTGTAAAGGTATTGGTAATTATTTTAATGTGGAAAAGCAAGATGTAGGTTGGGAGCTTTCGTATGTGGATTTTCCGTTTTCTTGGGATGTAAAAGAAGGGGTTGAATTATTACAAATTGTAAGACATAATCAAATTCATGGAACATTGAAATTAAATAGTGGATATTATACAAAAGATAAAGGAACTTCTGTTTGGTTTAAGCAACCAGAAGATGATATAATGTATTGTATTAATGAAGGTAGAGAAGATGAAAAACCTTTTACAGCTGAGGCAATGGTAGAAGCAATTAAAATACACTTTGCAGAAGAGACAGGTATATTTGAAAATGAAAATATTTTAACAGGTTAAAATGGAATTAAGAAAAAAAGCTCAAGGATTACCTATGAATGTGATTGTTATAGGTGTTATTAGTTTGATAGTTTTATTGGTTTTAATTTATATTGTGGTTACTCAAACAGGAATATTGAATAAAGGATTAATGGATTGTAAGTCAAAAGGAGGTAGTTGTATCTCAGGAGATGCTTGTACTGCAGATGTTGTAAATTATAATTGTGATGAAGTTAATGAAGAAGGATCTGATGTTGTTTGTTGTTTAAGTAGATGTCTTGCAAAAAAAGGCCAGTGTGTTGATAATGAAGATTGTAGTGGAGAAAGTAAAGAAAAATTATATTTTACAGAATGTGAAAATCAAGGTAAGGTTTGTTGTGTAACTAGTAGTTGATTATTACTTATGTTTATTTAGATTATGATTAATGTTGTTTATTGAGAGGTGATTTTATGAATAAGAAAGGAGATATGAATTGGTGGCTTATCACTATGATCGTTGCTTTATTGTTTCTAGGTATTTTTCTAATGATTGCTTCAGGAATATTAGATAAAAGTTTTACTCCAATTGGAACAATACAAGATAATACTACACAACAAGTAGATAATCTAAATATTTTTGGAGATTTAAATCCTGGAAATGATGATGATAAAGGTTCTTCATCAAGAAGTTCTGGTTCAGGATAATTGATAAAATGAATAAAAAAGCAGATTTAAGTGGAAGAACACTTGTTGAATTAATTTTAGCAGCTGTTGTAATTTTTATTTTAGCAGCCGGAATTATTCAATTGACTACTTCTACTTTTTCATTTGGTTCAACAAAAGAAAAAAAAGAGTCTGCAGAAAGAAATTTTGAAGCATTAGGAGATCTTATTGAAAATTTAGAACCTGGTCAATCTGTAAGCGATTTTCCAATTTATTTGTATGATGAAAAGCATGTAATTGTTGGATTTGATGGAGATAAGGATTTTGTAGAAGGGGTATGTGTACAAGGAATAGGAATAATAATGGAATGGAAGCCTGATGCTTTTGGCGGAGGGGATTATGTACCTAAGGATATTTCTGATAGAAGATATTGGGCATCTAAGCCACCTATTTGTAATTACGAGGCAATAAGCGATGGTTCAAGTGATTCAGAGTTGGGTGGTTGTTTATGTATTTGTGAAGCAGATGGTAGTTATGTAGAAGCAAGAGGAAGGTATGAGTTATTTGAAGCAGCTGATTGTCAATGTTTGACTGAGAAAGATTTTGGTAGGGAGATTTCTTTTGTAGGGGGAAAATATAATCTTGATAATGGAAAAGAAGTATCATGTCATTTTGCAGGATTATTGGCTGTGCAAGATAGAGATAGTATTAGTACAGTATTTGTAGAAAGGATCCAAGCAGGAGATGGTTCAGAAGGCGAATATGTAAAATTATGCGAGAATGAGTGTGAAAACCCAGTATATGATCTATATACTGAAGAATAGGCTTTTTTGAGTAAAACTATATAAATACTACTTCTTTAAAAACTAGTATGCAAAAAAGAGGGCAAGGGGTAACAACTATAGGTTGGGTTCTTATAGAATTAGTGCTATTGGCATTTCTTTTCTATGCTTTATTGAATTATGTTGGAGATGTTCAGGATTATGAATATTTTGAGAAATCCTATATTACAAAGGATTTAGCTTTATTGGCTAATACTATTCAATCTATTCCAGGAGATGTGACTTTTTATTATCAGCAAGATAAATTTCCTATGTGGGAATATGATTTTTCTTTTGATAATAATGAAATGGCCATATCTGAGCCAGGTGATTTACTTTATAGGGTAAGTTATCCTTATTATCTTTCAACAGCTTATCATACTACTTTAACTCCTTTGTTAACTCCGTTGCAATTTGTTTTTGTTAAAGAAGATAATTGGTTTGAGGTTAGGGAGCATGCAGACATTTCTTTTTTTGAGAAATTAGAATGTGGAGATGATTCTTCTTTGTTTGTTGATAAAGATACAATAGTTATTGATTCTAGTATGAATGAATTTTCAATGAGTGTTGAGAATTATTTATTAGGAAAATTAGATTATGTAAAAGAATCAAGTACAAATCAAGGCGAAGACTTGAGTGCAATTAATGAAGATACAAATATTGTGATTAGTATTCAACAAGGTTCTGAGATTACTGAGAAAATGGAAGTAGAAGCATTTATTCCTGGAATTGATGCAACAAAAGATCAAAATGGAAAACTTGCTTGTTTAATTTTAAATCAATTATTAGAATATTTTCCAGATATTCAAATTAATGTTCCACAGTATTCAAATGAAGATGTTTTATATGGAAATCCAAATGGATTAGCAATTCAATTAGTTTTTACAAATCCAAAAGAAAATGCAATTGATGTAGCATCAGTGATAAGTCAAGGTTTAGATAGTTATTATCAAGATATTGAGTGAGATTAGATGAATAAGAAAAATATTGATGGAATTGGGAAAAAAGGACAAGCATACAAGTTCCTAACTTGGATATTCTTAGAAGCAGGACTAACTTTATTGGTGTTAATTTTTATTGCAGTGGTTGTTCATATGTTTATACAAGTTGATATAAGTGCTCAAGATCTTGAAAGAGAATTGTTTGTGCAGAATTTATTATATTCTTCTGAAGGGATTTCATATGTAGATTCATTATCTGGAAGAGTTTATCCAGGAGTTATTAATTTAGAAGATTTTTCTAATACTGCTGTAATGGAGACCAAGCTTGGTGAGGCATTTAATTATGGAGAAAAAACACCAGGTATTGCAGTTTCTATGGTTTTAAAAGATCCAAATATTCCTCATTATTTTTTTGTAGATGGGGAGTTAAAACCACACTTGGAACAAGAAGATGAATTGATTGAAAAGGAGATGGATGATATATCTGCTTATAGTTCTGATCAATTAACTACTTTTGTTTATAATGGCCAAGAAGTTCCAGTTGTTTTTTATGAAAAAGATTGGTATTTTAGATGGTTAGAAATAGTTGGTACAAAAATTATTGGAAAAGGAGGGTTTACTGAATATAAAATGAGTAAAGTTGTATTGGTTAGGGGCCCAAATGGAGAATATGAGAATGGGGTATTACAATTTTCAATAATTATGCCAGGAAGAGACAATGAAGATGATTAATATTAGTAAAAAAGGTTTAGTTGGTGGAGCTTTTATTACATTTATGTCTATTATTTTTATAATTGTAGTCATGCTTATTTTTTCATTCTTGTTTTATTTTGTAGAAGAAGGATGGGAATTTGAAGGAGAAACACAAGCAATGGTTTTAGATGCAAATATGTTTATTTCAAATTATGCTAGAGCACCAACTTATGTTGATGGAGAAAAGGTTTCAATTGCTTATTTAATTAACTTAGCAGCTAAGAATGAATCTTATAAAGAGCAATTAGAATATGAAACAGCTACTTTGTTAAAGGTATTTGCTGTTTCGTCTTGTAAAAATTGGCAATTTTCTTTAGAAAGCGAAGATGAAGATTTTGGTTTTTCAAGGATTTCATTAGCAGACAATTGTGATTCTACTGCAAATGTTATTGCAGAGCCTGCGCAATTAATTATTCCATTAGACAAACCAGACAAATATGTTATAATTAATCTTGAGGAATTTACTGATGAAGTGCCTGCTTATGCACAGCCAGGGGGTAAAATATGAAGTCAAGATCTAATTTTTCTAGGAATGGGATGAATAAAAAAGCTTCTGTAGTTTATGCGCCTTTATTGGGATTAATTCTATTAATAGTTTTATCTATACTTTTTGCTAATATAATTAAAGAGCATGAAAAGTTTGAAACTGATACAATGGGTGAAAAACAGTTTTCATTATTAAAAACACATGCAACTGCAATTCATGCTATTGATTATTTAGAAATGGTTTCTCCTTATGTTTTTGAATTAGCTAGGGATGAAGTGGCAGCTTCTGGGGGATTAAAATATCATTCTTGTGGAACTTATAGGGGTTCTCCTGTTTTAGATGTTGAGAATGACGATTGTTTTCCTTTAGGAGAAACTTTAGATGAAGCATTTACAGAGGCTTTTAACAATAATATGAATGATTATTTGTTTAATTATAAACCAATTTACCTTCCAAGAGATAATTTTGAAGTTGAAGTAATTGCTAATGATGTTAAAGTAACACCAATAAAACCATTAAATTTCCAAATTATTAGTACATCAAGCACTGTTTTATTTGAACCAGTAGAAGGAGATTGGACAGATAGACCAAGAGAATATTCCACAACAGTTTCATCTTCTGGAAGTATGACAGTAGATTCACATGATCTTGCAGAATTAGATTCAACAATAATGGCTGTGATGAGTTCTGGAGGAAGTTATACTGCAGTTGAATTAGTTGAGACTCTTGGTTATGTGTATTATCCTTCAAGTGTTAAGATTGTAGTTGATAAATATGAAGGTAGAATTATTTATTATGCAGATAAATATGGTGTGCCAGCAGAAGATATGGTTGGATTGATTACCCAAGAATCAGGAGGGGATCCAGAAATTGGATCAAGTACAGGCTGTTGGGGACTTGGACAATTTTGTGGTCCAACTGCTAATGAATATGGTTTGTGTGATAAAGTTCCTGATTCTTCTGGCGGATATGATTATTGTGTTTATCAAGATGATAGAAATGATCCAGAGAAGTCTATGGATGCAATTGCAAGATATCTAAAAGTTTTATTAGCAAGATATTCAAAATATGATTATCAACATTATTTTGCTCATGCAGATTATAATGCAGGCCCCGGTATTGTATTAGATGCAATAGAAGAAGCAAAATTAGAATATGGTACTGATAATCCCACTTGGTTACAATTTGCTTCAATGGTTGGTCCAGAAGAAGTTATTGAGCATTATTCATGGGTTACTGATGATAATGAAAAAGATTTAATATATTCAGTAGAAAAAGCTTTAGAAGTCAAGAAACATGGTCCAAGAGTAATGGCTTATAAACAAATTTATGAAGGGGGCAGTTATATTGGGTAATCAATTTAATGTTCCAAGAGAAGTATTGTTAACAGCTGTGTTTTTTATAGTTGTACTTCTCTTTAGTACAGCAGTATTTCATGTTTATCTTGGAGGAAAAGTTATTAAGGTTACTGGAGCACATGTTCAAGAAGTTCCAAAGAGTCCAACAAATTTTGATTTGGGAGGTTCTGGTGGTTATTGGTTTAATTATTTAGTTGATGAAGAGCCTGAAGAAGAAAATACAACTTATGGAAATTTAATTACAGGGGCAGTTACAGGATTAGGTTATGGTGTTGATAGATCTGATGAAGTTTCTGTGGCTGTAATTGCAGAAGATAATCCAAGTGCTAATTTAGTTGGAGAGTATCTTTTTTCACCTCAGTTTTCATTTAAGATTGAGCAAAATGTTGAAGAGGAATATTTTAATTTAAGGACAGAAGTTCTTGATTTTGAATTGGCTATTAGTCAATGTAAAGAACAAGGTGCAATGACAGAAGCATGTGTTGATCAAGTAATGGCAGAGTTTCCTGGTTGGGATTATAATTATGCTTGTGAATCTACTGAGGAAAGCCTTTTTTATGATTCTGTTGATATTTTTCAAGATTGTATGTTGGCTTCTGATGTGAACTGTTTATGTGCTGGTCAATTACAAGTTACAGGTGGTTTTCCATTTGCAATTTCTTTAACAATAGAAGATGATGAATACACTTTTTTTGAAATGCAAGGTCATGATTTAAGTCATGCACTTGAAGTCCCTGTTTATGGGGCTTCTTTGACTACTTATGGAGAAGTTATGAAATATCCTTTGGAAAGAGGTTATGAAATAGATGATGAAGAATTAACAGATATGATTTATCTTTATTTAGATTTTGATGGATTAAGTTTACTTTCTGAGGAAGATTCTGCTATTTTGGAGTATAGCAAGGATATACCTTATTGTACACAAGATAAATCTGTTTATACTTTTTGTTATAATCCAAACGAAGTTCTTAGTGAAATTATGATATATGATGAAGGCGATCCTTTAGCAGATGTTGATGAATCAATTGTAGATCAACCTGTTTATAGATTTAGTATGTCTTTTGATGATTCAATAGAATTAACTCCAGAAACAAGACCTGTTTATCAAGAAATAAGTGCTTCTGTTGTAGATTATACAGGAAGTTATTCTTCTGGAAGTTCTGGAGTGTATTTAAGAGATGTAGAGAATGTTTTGGTTTTAGGAACATCAACTACTTCGCATGAAGGTTATGTTGATTATTTGAATGATGAATTAAATGATGATGGAATCACCTTTACTAGACGAGGATATAGTGGTTGTGCTACATATAAAATTAAAGATTACTTATTTCAAGGAATAGCTGCTGAGAATTGTTTGGAAACCCCTTCTACTATTTTAGGGTTTGATATTGAAGACTATGATACTTTATTAGTAATGTTGGGATTAAATGATGGTTTATGTAGTAAGGATGCTAGTGCAACAATTGGTCATTTAGAAGAGATTTATGATTATGCAAAAAACACAGAAGGAATGAATGTTATTGCATCAACAATACATCCTTCTAAACATTTTTATGATAGTGCTTGTTCATCTGGTGGAGATAATTCAGTTGAATTTACTTCAGAATTAAATGATTGGATAATGAGTAAACCAGGGAATGTTGATGTAGCAGTTGATATTCATACTTCTTTAAGTGATGGTACGGGCGCATTAAAAGATGAATATAAAAGAACAAGTACTGATATTCATCCAAATCAAGAAGGACATAAACAAATTGCAGACGATATAATTAAACAAGCATTTACAATAACAGAAGACAACGTGGTTTCTATATCAGATGATGTTCCACTTTATAATTTAGAAGGCATTGATAATATTTTAGTTATTGGTGATTCGATAACTGCCCATGGGGGACAGTATTATGGTTATGCTACTTATCTTGATGAAAAATTACCAGAAGTAAATGTTGATAGTTTTGGATATTCTGGTTCAAGTTCTGAATATATATTGAATAAATTAAAGACAGAAATAAACATAGATAAATATGACATGGTTATGTTTTTAGCAGGAGTTAATGATGGTATGTGTTCAGCAAATCCCTATACTAATACTGTTGATAACTTGGTAGGGTTTGTTAATTATATTGTAGATAATGGGAAGATTGCAGTCGCATTAACAATTACACCTTCAAAAACCTGGTTTGATAAGCAATGTAGTATTGAAGGTACTGAAAATTCTTTAATTAGAACAAATACAATAAATAGTTGGTTATTGGAAAGAGATATTGGGATTCCTGATGTTTATTATGCAATTGATATTAATACACCTCTTAATGATGGAAATGGTTATTTAAAAACAGAATTTATGGATGGAGTAAATAGAGATGGTTTACATCCTGATGAAGATGCTCATGCAATGATGGGTCAAACTATTATAGATGCATTAAGCTTGCCAGATGAATTTGAAGTAGATGCTGATAATGTGCAAGTTGTTGCAAATAAAGGCTGTTATATGGAGACAATGTTTCCAGAGAATTCTTTATCTGCAATTGGTGCATGTGTTGGTGCAGGGGTTGAGGTTATTGAAGTAGATGTAAGAGAAACAAGTGATGGTCATTTAGTTTTAATGCATGATGAAGGTATTGAAAGAACTACAACAAGTACTGCAGATTTCAAGGTTTCTGAGTTGACATTGAATCAAATAAAATCATTTGATCTATTAGGTTTAGGAGAGCAAAAAGTACCGACACTTACAGAAGTAATGTTAATTGTTAAAAACTCAGATGTTTTAATTAGTTTAAATAATGTTGATTCTCCAAGTTTGTTTACTAAAGCTATATCAACACTTCAAGCAACAGGAACTTTAGATAAAGCAATCTTTAAGAGTACAAATGTACAAGCATTTTCAGATGGAATTCTTTATATGCCTATTGTAGATTGCAGAGAAAGTCTTGAGTCTTGTAAAAATAAATTAGAATTCCTTAAAACAGATCAACCCTTTGCAGTTGAGGTTTGGTTTAGCTCTGGCCAAGTAGGTGAATTAGAGCCAATTTTTGGGGAATTGAATTTATTAGGTGTCAAAGTTTGGGCTAATTCAATAGAATATGGTTCTATGTCAGGTGGTTATTCTGATAATATTGCAAAAACAGGAAATTTAGATGGTTCTTATGGAGAACTTATTGACATTGGTGTTACAATGATTCAAACAGATCATCCATTCTTGCTTTCAAGTTATTTAGGAGATTTAAATCTTGCAGAAGGTTGTATAATATTCCATGGAGATACACAAGATTATGAAATTCATAAAGAAATTGCAGCTCAAATTGAATCAGAAGAATGTGAATATTATTATTTATTTCATGTAGGGGATTTAGTTGATCTTGGAGGGGATTCAGGACAGTGGGAAAATTTTGTTGATGCAGAAGAAGATTTAATTAGTAAAGGAATATTTTATCCTGTTGTTGGGAATCATGAGGTAAATTCAAAAGCTTATGACAGCGAGTATGGAGTTACTGAAATTGTTAATGGAGTAGGAGGAGTTGCCCCTTATTTAGGAGATATGCTTGGAGAATATGGATATTATGTCGAGGATGTAACAGAAGATTTAGTTTTTATTGGATTGAATAACGGAATAAAATACGAGATGTATTATGATGGCCGTAGTTTTACAAATTTTTGTACACAACAAAAGGATTTTTTAAGGCAAGCATTAGAAGATAGTGCTGGAAAAGATATTCTTGTTGCTTATCATGCACCTGCATTTCCTTTACTTACAAGATATAGTAGTGATTCTTGTGCTAGTAATTATTGGCATCCATTGATTGCAGAATTTGTATCAAAAGGAAATAAAGCAATTGTTATATCTGGCCATAATCATGGTTTATCTTATGCAAAAAAAGATGGTATTTTTTATTTAGAATCTGGATCTGGTGGAGGACCATTCCCTAAATTTGAATGTTTTTTAACTGCTGAAGGTGCAAATGTAGATGAGTGGGGGGCTTGTGAAAGAATTCATGGTTATTATAGGTGTGATGTTGGTCTTACAGAGTGTATAGCAAAAGATGAAACAGGAAAAGAGTGGTTTACTGTTGATTTATCTTAATTATTTTGTGTTGCATAAACTATATAAACACCTGATATTTCCGTTTTTTATGCTTAAAATACCCATTGGAACAATAATTGACAAGATAAAAGAACAAAAAGGACTTTCTGAAGAAGATATTAGAGGAAAGATAAAAGACCGCATGGAACAGCTTTCTGGTTTGATTTCTGAAGAAGGTGCTGCACATATTATAGCTAATGAACTAGGAGTACAGTTATTGCCCTCAGGCAGTGTCAAAATTTCAGAGATTGTAGAAGGAATGAGATCTGTGGAAACAGTTGGAAAAGTTCAAAGAAATTTTGGAGTTAGAGAATTTAGTACAGGCGATCGCCAAGGAAAAGTAGGTAGTTTTATTTTAGCAGACGAATCTGGCACAATCAGAGTTACATGTTGGCAAGATCAAACAGAGTTTATGGAAAATCTTCAAGAGAATGATATAGTTAAAATTGTAGATGGATATGTAAAAGAAAATAATGGTCAAAATGAAGTGCATCTTAATACACGTTCTAGACTAGTTAAAAATCCTGAGAATATTAAAATTGGAGAAGTAGCAACTTTTCAAAGACCTGAAGCAGGAAGGAAGAAAATAATTGAATTAGAAGAAAATGATACAAATACAGAGATCTTAGGTACAATTGTACAAGTTTATGATCTTAAGTTTTTTGAACAATGTCCAGATTGTAGAAAAAGAGCAAGAGTAACAGAATCAGGCGCAGTATGTGATCAACATGGTAGTGTAACTCCTCTTTATTCATATGTTATGAATGCATTTATTGATGATGGTTCTGGTTCAATAAGAACAGTATTCTTTACAAATCAAGCACAGAACTTATTGAAGAAAAATGATGAAGATATTCAAGTTTTTAGAACAAGTCCTGAATTATTTGAGCAAGTAAAGAATGGTTTATTAGGTGAAATGGTTAAAATAGCAGGTAAAGTTACAAAAAATCAAATGTTTGATCGATTGGAATTTATGGCTAATATGGTTAATAGAGATGTTGACCCTAAACAAGAAATTGAAAGACTGAAAAAAGAAAGTGAAAGTTCTGGAGCTGTTGAAGAAACTGTTGTTGAAGAGAAGAAGGAAGAAACAGTAACAGAACAACTAACTCCTACAGAATCAGTAACACCTCAACCAGAAACTCAAGTTCAACAAGAGCAACCTGTTCAAGAAAATGTTGCGGAAGCTGTTCAACAAGAGCAACCACGGCCTGTGCAAACACCAGAACAAACTTCTCCTCCTGAAGCTAAAGAAGATTCTGAAGAAAAAACTTCTGAAATACCAAGTTTTGAAGATGTCTAAGATTATTTTCTCTCCACATATTGATGATGCTTTCTTTTCTCTTGGTGGATCTATATTAAAATGGAAATCTGAGGGTGAAGAAGTTGTAGTTGTTGATGTGTTTTCTAAGAGTAATTTTACTTTTGAGGGTTTGAAAGAAGTAGATGAAGTTACACAATTGCGTAAACAAGAAGAACTTAAGAATATTGAGGTTTCTGGAAGTAAAGTAAATTTTATTGATTTCCCAGAAGCACTTTTACGAGGGCATAACTTAGGAGAATCTTATCCACAAGGTGTGATTGATGAAGATTTAGTTTATATTGAGAAGATAAAAGAGGTTATTTTAGAGTATGATTGTGAAGGGAATGAATTATATTTTCCATTAGCAGTTGGTAATCATACTGATCATCAACTTGTACATAAGGTAGCATTAGAATTAGTTGAGAATAATTTGTTGAGTGTGAAGTGTGTATTTTATGAGGATTTGCCTTATGCTAATTCTTCTTCTTTGCCAGGTATTGTTCATGGGTTGAGTTTGGTGCCATTTCAAGAGCAAATTGATATTGATGCTAAGTTAAAGCTTTGTGAGAATTATATTAGCCAAAGAAATGATGGCTGGTTAAAAGCAATAAAAGATCATGCGTTTTCTCCACAAAAGCAGGAATTCTTTGAAAGGATATGGAAAAAGTAATATGTGTGGAATATACATAAACTATATATAGAATTGTATGATTAAAAGTAATATGTTAGCACATACTCATATCATGTTCACTATTTTCAGTATTTTATTAGTTAATAGGTTTGTTGAAATACCAAATCTTATCTTTTTTTCATTAATAGCGATGTTTTTTACATTGTTTGTAGATATTGATAAAGCTACTAGTGTTTTTGGGAGAGAAGTCTGGCCCATTTCTTTGATTGTTGAAAAGTTTGTAGGACATAGAAAGCTTTTTCATAGTTTAGTAATTCCAGCACTACTTTTTGTTTTTTTATCATCTAAAGGACTAACTGTGTATGGTATTGCTGTAGTAACTGGTTATTTATCTCATCTTGTTATGGATACAATAACTCATTCTGGTACAAACCCATTATGGCCAATACCTATTAGAATTAGTGGCCCAATCAAAACAGGTTCAATAATGGAACATCTTGTGTTTATCTTTATTGTATTCGGGGCCTTGATTGTATTATTTTATTAATTTAAGCAGCTTTTTTCTTTCTTTGTCCACTAGCCTTGTTTGCTTTTGCGAACTTTGCTTCTACGCTGCTTTTTAGGTTTTCTTCTATTCTAGCAGTTGCTTGTTCTTTTAGTCTTTGTTTTCCTTCTGCTATGTTTCTAACTTGAGCCCTTTGTTGTGGTGCTGGTTTTGTTTGTCTTTGTCTGTTTTGCATAGAAATAATATTGCTTTGGCTTTGTTGTGCTTGAGCAGGTTGTGCAACTTGTTGTGGTTTTGTTGCTTGATCAAATATTTCTTTATCTTTTTCTTGAAGGGGGGGCGGTGTTGAAAAACTATCTTCTATTCTTTGCCAGAAACCTTTCCCTTTATTTTGTATACCTGTAATTAATCCTTGTTCTTTTTCTTCAGCAGCACCTAAATCATCTACAGCAAAATCAATGTCACCTTCTTCTAAATCCATTTGTACGTCTTGCCAGAGTTGTCTTACTTCTCCTAGTGCTCTTTCAGAAATTACAGCTTCTCCAGATGCTTTTTTTTGAGCAAGTTCTTCTACAAGGATTTTTTCATCTTGCATTAGTCTTGCTTTAATAACTGCTTTGACTGTTCCATCAAGTGCTTGGGCAACTGCTTCTGCTTCAGGTATTGCTTCAACATAATTGTGTTTTGCTTGCAGTTCTTGCAATTTTCTTAATATTTTCTCTTCTCCTTTTGTTTCTTCTCCTGTTGATCTTATTATTTCAATCCTTCTTATTATTTTGTTAATGTGGTTACTTAAACTAATATCTTTCATTGCAATAATTGCAGTCATTGTTGGCGTTAGGTCTGTAACTAATCCAATAAATGGACCAACACCAGGGATAAGAGCTAATGGGTTTGCTGCCTCTAGTGCTCCGAGAATTGCCCAACCATTTCCTACTTTACCAACATAATATCCATAAATTACAATAGCAATAATCCAATCTCCCCAATCTAAACCAGCTACGCCACCAAAAATAGTATCTATCATTGAACATAAAAAATCTCCAACATAATCAAAGATTAAAGCAACAGCATATACAGAAATCCTTTTAGCTACAATGAAGAATAAATATGCTCCCGCAACTAAAAATAAGATTAATACAATATTTGCAACAACTTCTTGAGCCATATATGTTTTTTAGTAGTCTTTTTTTATAAATTTTTACTTATATTAAAAGAAAAGTTTTCTGTATTTTATTGATGTAACTAAAATATATGTTGAGAGAATGATTGTAAGTGCTTTTTTTACAATGAATACTGTTTTTACTGAAGAAAGAGAACTAAATGAATTGCTTAAGAAAGGTTGCATAAAAACAATAATCTCTTGTTTTAGGAAATAAAAAGCAACAAGGCTGGTGAGTTCATGAATTAAGATAATGATAAATAAAATAAGAGTGAATGTATTAGCCAGTGGTTTTTTCCAAGCAATGCTGTAAATGCAAATACTTCCACAGAGGAATAATGCAAAATAAATTAATTTTGCAATTGAATCTTGTAAATATAGAATTCCACCAAGAATAAAATAATTATTAAATATTTCCAGGAAAGTTATAGCAGTAAATACAAAGAGAAAAAACAATAATAATTTTATTTTCAAAGGAATATCTTTTTTCATCTGGATTGTTGGTATAGTTTATTTGGTGTTTAAAGCATATTTGCCATCAATTTCGTTGATTCTATTTTCTTTAATATGGATTTTTACAAATTTATTTATGTGTTCTTCTGGCATACCACACATTTTGCTTATTTCAGTTAATGATCTTGGACCAGCTTCTAGGCTTATTAAGACAATGTTTTTCATTAATTGGGTACCGTTCTTAGTTATTACTTGGTTTTCTGCTGATAATTTCTTTACTATCATATCAACTTTGTGGAGTTTTGATTGTATATCATTTATGAATGCAGTAAATTCATGTGCTTTGTAAACAAGTTCTCCTGGTTCAAGGATTTCTACAGATCCAGGCATGTATTCATAACAGAATAACATTAAGTCTCCTGCAGTTTTTGCTTTTATTTCTAATTCTGCAATAACTGAAAACAAGTCTTTTTCATGAGATTCTGCTTCTGGTCTGTCTATTGAGATTATTTCGAGGTTTTTATCTTTCTTTATCTTGTCAATATACATATTCATAGTCTGTTCTATATGTTCTTTTGGTTTACCTACAATCTCAAGGATTGACCTGAAAACAATTACTTCATTCATATTAAGAAGGGGATTTAGGGGTTTTATAAAGTTTATCTTGATTGTATTGGTTGTGTTATTTCATTCTTGCAAATATAAGAGCTACACAAAGTAAGCAGAATACTCCTGCTAAGACATATCCTGTAAATGAGTTAATTTTCTCAGATTTAGATGTGTAGATAACGTTTCCAGTTATTTTTGCAAGATCTTGTTTTTTTATTTCTAATGGATCTGAACTTAGTTCTACTTCAAGGAGTGTTGGAGTTTCTTCTATGTATTCTTTTGTCGTTATAGCTTCTTTATTTTCTTCTTCTATTGTATTTTCTTCAATAACAATTTCTTCAATAATTTCATAAGGAGTTTTAAGATTGTCTTTTAATATTTGGGTTTTCCATTTGTATATGCCTTGTTCTGCTTTATTTACTACGTTAGATAAAATTACTTTCTTTTCTTCTCCTGGATTTATGAAGAATTTCTTTGAGTTTTCCATTTTATATCCTGAATAGCTTTTTCCACCCCTATAAACATAACTCCAAATACTAAAATTATGTTTTTTAGAATCATTGTTTGTTATTTTAATTATTGGAAAGAATTCTTTTTCAACTTTTATTGTATTGTTAAAATCTATTAATTCATATTGAATTTTGCCTTTGTTTTCTTTTTCTTTTTCATTTATATTACATCCAGTGCTTCCTTCTATTTTGAACTTTTCTTGTGTTCTTTGATCTAATCCTTCTATTACTAACTCATGAACTCCATCATCATATGTTAAATCACAATTGGTTTTTAGTTGGATTGGTATAGTTAATGTGTGTTCATTGTATTTTTCATGGAAATGTAAGGTAGTGGTTTCACTTATTCTCTTTTTCCCTGCTTGAATATAGAATTTAATACTGTATTTTGAAGTATTTCCTTTGTATATTGTTGTTAATACTTTCACAACTTCTCCAAATTTGGCTTTTTCATCTGTTCCAAGGTAAATGTTGTCAATTGTAATGCTGGACTCTTCTTCTCTTTTGTTTTTTACTACAATAACTTTCTTTGTTTCATCGTTTTCTTCATTTTGATCGTTACAACCAATAGCATTTACTTCTGCATTAATTATAAATGCTTCAGCAGGTAAGTCACTTCTTATTGTCCACGATTTCTTGTTGGTGTTTTTTGTGATCTTTTCTCCTTTTACTTGTTTTCCAAACATATCTTCTATCCAATATGTTATTTCATATGGATATTTTTCTGAGTTTAGATTATTATAGAATTTAACTTTGTCTCCATCATTGAAAATATCTTTTTCTGTAGAAATAGAGACTTCTAGATCACAAATATTCTCAGATGCATCTTTTACTTCAAATTCTTGGCAAATATTATTGTCGTCGAGAAAAATGTCATTTGATGTTGAATTTAGGATTAAACCACAGATTAAGTAATTATTTGGACTTGGGAACTTTACATTTCCTGTATTAGAGGTTTTCCAAGCGTTTAGATTTTGAATATTGAAACTGTTTTCTTTGAAATAACTGTTTGAAGATATATTGTAATAAATTGTGGCATTAATTGAGTCTGTTGTGCCTGAGATGTGTCCAAGGTTTTCAATTTTGAAAATGTTTTCATAGTTTACATTTGAGTAAAGTTCATCATCTAAGATAATTGATATTTTTAATCCAGAATCGTGTTCTGGTTCCTCGATTGGTTCTTCAATGTCTTCTGTAGTATCAGTATTGTTTATGTTTGTTTGATTAGTTGTGTTTGTATTGTTAATTGTTGTTGTATTGTTTGTTTCTATTGTTGAATTGTAGATAATATTGTTTGGTAAGCCAGGTGTTCCGCCTTCTTGTTGAGATTCTTGCCAATTGTTGTTCACTTTTTCTATGGATTTTCCGTTGTTGTTTGCTAGAGTTCCGTCATATGATGTGAAATCAATAAGATAACTTTCTGTGTTGTATAATGAGATACTGTCACCATTATTATTTAGGTTGTTTCCAATGGTTGCACCAGCGTTGTATATTGATGCGTTTATATTGTTGTGGTCGAATCCTTCCTCGACAATTAAGGCATAATTGGAGTTAGTTTGTTTTAGAGTTGTTAAAGTATCATTGTTTGAAGAGTCTGCGATAATGTAATTGTTTAAGTCTATTGGATCTTCCATGTAGATTTCAATAAATTCTAAATTATTATCACTTCCAATTGGATTGTACATTATTTCAGTTATTTCTAATGCAGATATTGATTGAATTAATGAAAATATTAGAAATATCAAAAAAATGTGTAATTTTTTCATAAATTTGTATTGGTAAAACTGCTATAAATAATCTTGTTCAAAAAAGTTAGAAAGTTTTCAAGTTTATTGAAAGGATTCTAAGAATGTTGGAAGAATTCTAAAAACCAGATGCTGCAAGTGCCATTCCTAATAAAATTAGTACAGAAGCAAGAATGAAGACAATGATTAAGAACAAGACACCAATAGATATTAAGATGTACTTTATTTTTCCTTTTGTGTCTATAGCACTTCTTATTTTATTTATGAAGTGTTTAAATATAGAGTAAATAATAAGATAATAAATAAAAGTAAACGGAGCTAGCATTATTGGAGAGATTACTATTTTTAATAAAGATTCTTCTAGATTTAATAACAAAATAACGGGAATCATTATCCAAACTAATATTGGGTTAAGTAAAACGTGTAATATTTCAATAAAATCTACTGAAGAGATTTTATAGAGTAAACAAAATATATTGAATGTTATGACTATTAATGTAATGTCTAATGTAATAATCAAATCTTTTTTTGGTATTTCATAATTGAATATTTTCATGTATAAACAACCTCTTCTTGGCCGTCTATTCCACCTGAGACTAATTCAGCAATGCCTTCTCTTGTATCTTCTGCTGAGTAACCAGTTATAATAACATATGTGTTATCATCAAAGATTAATTTAATGACTGCTGTATCTGGGTCAAGATATGTTTCGCAATCTTCTTCTAAATCTAGTAATTCACTAATAAATGGATTATCGCAAGGTTTTCCAATTAAGATTGCATCTTCTTCTAAATCATCGAGTTCTCCAATATCTCCTGTTAATTTACTTACTATTTCTAAATTATTTTCTCTTTGTAATGTTGTGGATAGTTCTGTTGCAGAAATAACATCTATTGCAGGTGCTTTATTACCTACAATAATTAAAGTATCATCGTCAAAGAAATCTGGGAAATCTTCTAAGCCTAATTCTGGTTCATCACAGTCATCTGGGCAAGATTCGTGGTCTTCTAATAAATCACACACATCATTGCCACAGCAAGGTCTTATGGGTCTTGTTTTACATTCATGGTCACTATAATCAAAATATGGTTCTTCACAATCCTCTGTTGTTTCACAAATAGGACAATCTTCTGCACATTCTTCATTATCTTCTGTTATTTCACATATATCATTGCCACAGCATAATGTTATTATATCATGTGCACATTCAAAATCAGTTTCTTCATTACAGTAATCTTCTGTACAAGAATTTTCATCATCACAATCATCGGGACAAGTAGGTTGTTCAACTATGTCTTCTTCAATTGGTTCTTCTATAATTTCTGGTTCTTCTTCTGTTTTTTCACAGCCAGTGCTAAAGCTAAGTAAAAGTAGAATTAATACAAAACTTGCTATTATTTGTTTCATAAAAATAAGAAAAAAAGAGGAAATTTAAAAAATTTCCTATAAGTATTTTTTGCGGAAGCCTTTTACCATTGAAGCAGCTTCATTCTTAAGTCCAAGACCAAAGCCAATTCCTAATGCTAAAGCTAGGGCAAATACAATTCCTGTAACAACGATTAAGAAGGTTGTTTCAGCAATTCCAAAGAACATTCCCATTGCTTGTAAGGCTACAACTACTGTAAAAATAACAATTACGAATTTTACAATAGATGCTACGCAATTACACCATTTTGTTTTTGTTGCAAGGATTCTATCTGCTACAAAGTCAGCAAATACTACACCGAAAATAATTATTAGAACTCCTGCAATTAACTGAGGTAACCATTGTATGAATCCTTGAAGCAATAGACTTAAGACTCCCATTTGTATGAATCTTACAGCTTCTGCAAGGAAAATTACAAAGATATACCATTTAACAATTACTGCCAATAGATGGCTAACACTGAGCTTTCCAATTGATTTTTGTAGATTGTGTTGTTTCATCCAATAATCAAGTTTACATTTTAACAATAAACTGTTTATCAGAACATAAACGATATGGGACACAATATAACCTACGAATGCAATTACTAGTGCTGCTATTAATCCTGGTAGGAAATTAACAAAACTTCCCCATAATACAACTAATGGATCTATTACAGCTTGGCCAGTGCCTGAAGCAAATGTTACAAAATCTGCCATATAATCACCCCTTTTTTTAAATACTTGAATAGTATTAGTATATTAAAGAATATAAGCCATATTTAAATCTTTTGGTGTTTTCGTCTAAAGAAGGTAATGAAAATAAGAATGTTTTATACTAAAAGTGTTAATAATCGGATTATTTTACACTTTTGTATATACAAAAGTGATTAATTTGTACGAAAATTAATTACTTTAAGTATATTCTTCTGTAGTGCTAATATATTCTTCAAATTTAACAGGATGGGTATCAAAGAATGTTTGAAAACCTTCTGGTAAGTCATCTTCAGTAAGTTCACATGTTATTTCTTGACCATTAACCATAACACCAGCTAATATTGAATCCATTGTTTTTGTATAATGGTTACTTTTATCACCCATGTGGCTTCTGTACATCCACCCTGATTTATCTTCTTTTCTTGTATAATATCCAGCAGGTATGTAAATATACTCTCTATCAAATGCATCAGCATAATATAGGAATTGGGCTTTAACCCATGTTTCTTGTGCACTAATATCACATACTGTTACAGGATAATAAATTTCACACATTCCATCATCACATGTCATGCCTTCAGGGCATTCTCCTTCTTCTCCACAATAAATAATATCTGCTTCACACATACCGTCATGAGCAATTTCAATATCTTGACATTCTGCTTTACATTCATTATCATATGTTACACCATCTTGACTACATACAGGAACATAATTACCAAGGCAAAAATCACAAGGATCTGTTGTAGTTGTTTGATTATCTCCAGGACGTGTTTTATCATCATCTACTGGATCACAAGCTATTGAGAACATAAGTAATGATAATATAACCAATATACTTAGTAATTTTTTCATTTTGTGATTGGTAGAAATGAGAATTTTATAAAGTTTATCCTTTTATTAATAATCTATTGAAACTTATTTTCAAGGGCTTCTGAGACGTTCTCTGGCACCAAATCTTTTATGTTTGCTTTTTTTGCAGCCATTTCTCTGACTATGCTAGAGCTTAGGTAGAAATGTTCTTTATCTGTCATTAGAAATACTGTTTCAAGGTCTTTGTTTAACTTAGTGTTCATTACAGCCATTTGGAATTCATATTCAAAATCAGAAACAGCTCTTAATCCTCGGATTATTATGTTTGTATCTTTGTTTTTGGCAAAGTCTGCGAATAATCCAGAAAACTCTTCTACTTCAACATTAAGGTCTTTTGTAGTTTGTTTTACTAATTCAACTCTTTCTTTTGTTTCGAATAGTGGTTTTTTATCTTCTTGGGTTCCAACTGCAATTATTAATTTGTCAAATATTTTAAGAGCTCTTTTTATTATATCTAGATGTCCAAGAGTTATTGGATCAAATGTTCCAGGGTAGATTGCTGTTTTCATTTTTTTATTTTGTTTAGTATTTTTTTAGTTTTTCTAATTAAATCCTGCTTTGTGGTATTGTTAAGAATACAGAAGTCATATTTATTGGTGATGTTTTGGTTCTTTATTATGTTTGTTAGTTGAGTTTTAGTGTATTTTGTTTTTCTTTTGTAGATTTTAGTTTTACTTGTCTTGATTAGGATTG
This sequence comes from uncultured Methanosarcinales archaeon, assembly GCA_964556185.1. Classification (GTDB taxonomy): domain Archaea; phylum Nanobdellota; class Nanobdellia; order Woesearchaeales; family DSVV01; genus CAZKVI01. The sequence continues at coordinate 4,210 of CAZKVI010000018.1, read as the reverse complement.
TATAATCTGCTATTTTTTGTAGTTTTAATTCCTTTAGTAATGCTACATCAATGACTATGTTTTTGTCTTTCTTTCTTTCTGTTTCTTTCTTAATTATTTTTTTGAGCTCTTTTTCAAGCAAAGGGTGGATTATTTTATTGAGTTTTCTTAGGTTTTTTGGGTTATTAAATACTACAGTTCTTAATTTAGTCTTACATATCTTAACATTCTTTAGTATATTTTTACCAAATTCTTTAACTAGCTTTTTCTTAATTGTTGTTTTGGTTAGAAGTTTGTGTCCAATTAAATCAGCACTAATATATTTGAATCCTTGTTTTTGGAAATACTTAGCTACAGTAGTTTTTCCAGATCCAATGTGCCCAGTTATTGCTATAATCATAAGAATAAAGAAAGAAGAAGAATATAAAAAACTTTACTAAATCTAAAATTTAGCTTCTTGAGCTAATTCTTTTAATGCGTTTACTGCAGCTCTTGCGTAATCATTTGTGCCTTGTTTTTCATAGGCAAAATTAATGCCAGATGATGAATTAATTCTGTGCAGTCTTAAATCATTGCCAGTCTTTTTCAAAATATTGCAAACATCTACAGCACTTCCACCTTGTGCACCAACTCCTGGGATTAGTAATGGGGTTTCTTTTCCAGAATCTACAAAGAATTTTGATAAGATTTCTAATTCTTCTGGATATGTTGCTCCAATTACTGCTCCTGTTTCCCAATCAACAACTTTTTCTGCAACTTTTTTGAATACTGGATCATTTTCTACTTTTAGATCTTGTAATTCTACTGCACTTTTGTTAGATGTTCTTACTAAGACATAAACTCCTCCTTTCTCAGCAAAAGGAAGAACACTATCGCTTCCAAGATAAGGGTGAACTGTTACTGCGTCTGCTTTCCAATAATCAAAAACAGCTTGTGCATATGCTTTACAAGTTTTACCAATGTCTCCCCGTTTCGCATCAAGAATAACTGGAATGTTTTTCTCTTTGTAAGCATCCATTATTTTCTTTAATGCTCTTAATCCTTCAATTCCGTATTGTTCAAAAAATGCAATATTTGGTTTAACACATGCAGGGAAGACTTTTTCTTCGCCCATCTTATTTAAGATGTCAATATAGAATTTTGTTAAGACTTCTTCAGGGGTACCTTGCAAGGGAATTCTTGTTAAAACTGGGTCAATACCCATGCAAACAATGTTGTTAACTTCTTCTGCTCTTTTTTTAAGTTCTTCAGTATAAGTCATTTTGATTTCACCATTTAATTATTCAAAACCATGTTTTTTACCCCAATCTGCAGGGGCTTGGTTCCATTCTAAGACAACTTCTTTGTCTTCTGTAGTAATATAATCAATTTCACTAGCAATTCTTACTAATGTTGAGAAATTTGATAGTGTTGCAAGGTTACAATCTGTTTCTTCAAATCTTTTTTTGGCTTTTTCTAGTTCATATGTGAAGATTGCAATGCAGCCTACTACGTTTCCACCAGCTTCTCTAACAGATTCAATAGCACTTACAGAACTTCCACCTGTGCTAATTAAATCCTCGACAACTAAGACTTTTTGGCCTTGTTCTAGTTTGCCTTCAATTTGGTTTTGTTTACCATGTCCTTTTGATTTTCCACGGATATATGCCATTGGTTTTTCTAATTTAGCAGCTAACCAAGCAGCCCATGAAATGCCAGCAGTTGCTGTTCCTGCTAATACATCAAATTCAAAGTTCTTTTCTTCAATTAATTCTAAGAAAAATTTGACTATTTGTTTTCTTTTGTCAGGAAAACTCATTAATAATCTATTGTCACAATAAATTGGACTTTTAATCCCAGAAGCATAAGTGTATGGTTCTTTTGGACTTAATGTAACAGCTTTTGCTTCTAATAATATTTTTGCAGTTTCTTCTTGTCTATTCATTTTAATTCCCCCTATCTTCCCTCTTTTATTGTTATTTTATTTGTTACAAGTATGATACTTATTCAATTGAACTTTTTTGCCAGACTTTGTTCTTGCAAAGTTTCCAAATTCTTCCATGTTTTTTAGCTGTTTTGCTGTGAAGACTGGTCCGTCTTTGCAAACTAGTTTTTTACCACAAGAACAACTTCCGCAAACACCAATTCCACATTTCATGAATCTTTCTAAGCTACATTCACATGGAATTTTGTATTTTTCACATACTTTTAATACATTAATCATCATTATTTCAGGTCCACAGCATTGGACAAGATCAAACTTCTTTTTTTGGAGAAGTTCTTCTAATACTTCTGTTACAAAGCCTTTGTGGCCAAGAGTTCCATCATCTGTAGAATAATGAATATCATTTTTGAATCTGTCTTTGAAAATCATAAGATCTTTACTTCTTGAGCCAAGGATCACTGTTGTTTTTTTATTTAATTCTGCTAATGGTGCTAGGGGAGCAATACCACAACCACCACCAATTATGCAAGTGTTTTCTTTTATAGAAAACCCATTTCCATATGGCCCACGGATTCCAATTTTATCTCCTTTTTTCAATTTGAATAATGTTGATGTAAAGTCGCCTTTTTTCTCAACAGTAATTGCCATTTCACCATTATTGTAGTAACTTACTCCCATTGGTTTTTCATTTAATCTTGGAAGCCATACCATTACAAATCTTCCTGGTTTGAAATTCTCAATATTATAGTCAAAGTAAAAGCTTTTGAAACCATTTGCTTCATCTACTATTTTGTTTATTTTTACTGTTTTAGGAACATCATTGAATTTATCATATCTCATTTTATTCCTCATGCGCTTTTCCAATTAATTCACTTATGTTATTGTAATTGTTTTCTTGCATCCATTCTTGCATTTCTTTTTCAATTTCTTTGAAAGCTTCAGGACCTTTGTAATAAACAGCAGTTCCAACACCAATAACAGATGCACCAGCCATTAGCATTTCAATTGCATCCCTTCCAGATGTAATTCCACCTGTTCCAATGATTGGGATTTTTACTGCTTTGTATAAATCATAAACACATCTTATTGCAACTGGTTTGATTGCAGGACCACTTAATCCACCAACTTTGAAGTCGAGAACTGGTTTACCTGTTTCAATATTTATTTTCATACCAGGACCATGTGTGTTTCCCATATTAATTGCAGAGGCTCCTGCTTTTTCAGCTGCTTTTGCTACATCTGCTAAATTAGCTGAGTTTGGTGATAATTTTACTATAATTGGTTTTTTGCATACTTTTTTTACTGCTTTTGTTATTTCATATGTTGCTTCAGGTGTTCCTTGGCCTGCTAATGTTCCAAAGCCAGGTGTGTGTGGACATGATAATGGTATTTCAATTGCATCAAAATTACAATCTTCTAAGGCTTTGTATACTTTTACAAAATCTTCTGGTTTTGTTCCAATGATGCTGCCAATTACTGGACCAGATATTTTCTTTTTTAGGTCTGCGAATTCTTTTTTAGCTTCTTCAACTCCTGGATTTGAATAACCAACTGCATTCATGAAGACTTCTCCAAAGCCAATCATTACAGGACTATTGTGACCAGAACGTTCTTCCATTGAAATTGATTTAATGGTTACTGCGCCAGCTCCTGCTTCAATAACTCTATTCATTATTTTGCAATCTACACCTAAAATACCAGAGGCTAGAATTAACGGGTTTTTCATATCTATTCCGCAAAACTTTGTGTTTAAGGTCATTATGATCTGTGATTTGGGTATATTTATATGTTTTATTTATCTATTTTGATTTCCAGAGTACTTTTCCATTTAATATTGTCATAATTGGCCAGCCTTTGAGTTTCATTCCATTGTAAGGTGTCCATTTGCATTTTGTTACTTGATCTTTGTTTTTGACTACTTTTTCTTTGTTCATATCTACTATAACTAAGTCTGCATCATAGCCTTTTGCTATTTTGCCTTTGTTTTTTATGTTGAATATCTTGGCTGGGTTTGTTGAACAAAACCTTACTAATTGGGTTAGTGTTAGTTTGTGTTTATTTACTGCATCAAGCATTAATGGGAGCCGCATTTCTAAGCCAGGGACTCCAAAAGGAGGTGCTTTTCTTTGTTTTTCTTTTTTTAAGTGTGGAGCATGGTCTGTTGCAACAGTATCTATCTTGTTGTTTTTCAGAGCTCTCCATAAATGAGTGTTATCTGCTTTGGTTTCTAGTTCCGGTTTCATTAATGCAAAGCCTTTTAGTTTCTTTTTGTGTAATTTATTTAGATAAAGATGGTGTGGGCAAACT